>JAJRTN010000169.1 GCA_024278275.1 Candidatus Hydrogenedentota bacterium | reverse complement strand
GTTGTGCTTCCAATTGTTGGAGCCGGGTCATACTCAATCCTCCTGTGGTTGTAATCAACGACCATGTAGTATATATACTACATGCTACTGCCCAAAAACAAAAGAAAAATCGAAAAACTCACTTTGGTGACGCAGGCCCCCGGCGGGGCTGAAAACGGCGTGAAGCGGACCGCCTATGCTATAATAACAACCCGCCGTTGCCCTTCCGGGTGCGTCGGCCAAGCCGAGGATTTCCGCCAGCGTGTCCAGTCTTTCCCAAGTCAACGCCACCCTTCGGGTACACGAGATCTACCGTAGTATCCAAGGTGAATCGACCTGGGCGGGGTTGCCCTGTGTCTTTGTCCGCCTGGCCCGGTGCAACCTGCGCTGTCGCTGGTGCGACACGGCCTACGCTTTTCGTGGCGGCGAAAAACTAACCGTCGAGGCCATCCTGCGGCGCGTGGAGGAAGCAGATACGCACCTGGTTGAAATCACCGGCGGCGAGCCCTTGGCGCAGGCCGCCTGCGCGGACCTCGCCCGGGCGCTTCTCGACGCGGGACACACGGTGCTCGTCGAAACCAGTGGCTCCCTGCCCATTAACGCGCTGCCCACGAACGTGGTGAAGATCATGGATCTCAAGTGTCCCGACAGCGGCGAGTGCGCCCGGAACCATTGGGCCAATTTGAACCACCTGGATCCCGCGCGGGACGAAGTGAAATTCGTCGTCGCCTCGCGCCGCGATTATGAATGGACCCGCGGAATAATACATGATCATGCGCTGGAAACCCGGTGTCACGCCATCCTGTTGTCTCCCGTTTTCGGCGAGGTGGCTCCGCGGGATATGGTGACATGGATGCTGGAAGACCGTCTTCCGGCACGGTTTCAGCTTCAAATGCACAAGTTTATCTGGCCCCCCGACGCGAAAGGTGTCTGAGTTGAACGCTCATCTGTCCAAGATCTTTTTCGTGGAAGCCGCGCACCGCAACCCCTTGGGCAACGAAGGGCAACGGCGACTTCATGGGCATAGCTATTGCATCGAAGTGCTGGCCGAGGGCCCGCCCGACCCGGAAATCGGGTGGGTGGTCGATTTTGGCGCCATCAAACATCTTTTCGGTCCCGTTTGTGACCAGGTCGACCATGCCTGCCTTAACGACCTGCCGGGCCTGGAGGACACCACTCTGCCCGGCCTGAAGCGCTGGATCGAGGAACATCTCCAGCCGTGGCCCGAATGGCTCAGGGGGGTCCGCGTCGCCATCGTGGGCGATTGCTGCTTCCGGCCCGTCCGCTTCGGGGCCGACAGCTTCAAAGCCCTTCCCCCGCGTATCCGGTTCACCTTCGAGGCCGCCCAATCCCTGCCCAGGCTGCCGGGGAATCATCCCTGCAAGGCCGTCCACGGCCACAGCTACCGCATGGAAGTGGGCGCGAACGACCTGGACGCACTGGAGCCGCACCTTGCGGCGCTGTACGCGGAATTGGACCACCGTTACCTGAACGACGTGCCCGGCCTGGACCACGCCACGTGCGAGCGGATCTGCGAATGGGTTTGGCAATGGCTGGCGCGGCGTGGCGTCACGCCCACCGTGGTGGTGGTGCAGGAAACAGCCAGCGCCCGGTCGGCCTATTTCGGGGATTGACTCATGGGACCTCTGCTATAATCGTCCCATGAACGATTACCCCCGCGAACAATTCACGGCCCACGACAAGATGCTGCCCTTCCAGGGCGCGGAGGCCATCGACGCCGCGTGTCTCGAATGCTTCCCCTACGAATACCATGGCACCCCCCACGGCGCGACCATGGAAATCGTCACCACCACCAACGAATTCACCTCGGTGTGCCCCTTTTCCGGCCTGCCCGATTTCGCCGAGGTCACCATCGCTTACGTGCCCGATGCCCGGTGCCTTGAACTGCGTTCGCTCAAGTACTACCTCCTCTCCTACCGCGATGTGGGTATCTGGTACGAGCATCTCGTCAACCACATGCTCGAAGATCTGGTCGTGGCCTGCGCCCCGTTGCGCATGACCATTCGGATCGCCTGCAACGCGCGAGGGGGGCTCAACAGCACCGTCACCGCCAGCTACGACCGCGCCACCATGGGACCAGTCGAGAAATGGACGCGGAAGAACTAGAGACCTTTCGGGGCTTCCCCCGGTGCTCCACGGGAGCCTGGGTCTTCCTCAACCACCATAGCAGCGCAAGCTGCCATCGGCGCAAGTGAGGTAGACCTTGCCTTGGGCGGCGATGAGACCATCCCATACGGGGACGGGCACGTCCAACTCATCCAGGAAAGTGCCGTCCGTCGCGTTGAAGCGCTTGAGCGAACCCTTCATGCCCGCCACAAGGAGCGTGTCCCCCGCCAGGGCCATGGCGGCGATGCTGTTGTCCTCGCCGAAGGCTTCGATGGCCCACGCCGCGCCGCGGGCCAGCCGGGCGGTACGCGAAAGGTCGCCCTCGGCGCCCGAGCGTTCCACCTTGACCCGTGCATGGTTCGAGTACCACGTGGTATCGAATTTGGCCAGGGAGGCTTTTGTGAAATCACGACGGATGATCCCGCGCTTGTCTTCCGTGCTGGTGTAGATCGTATTGCCCCGGTAGACGGCGAGGGGGCGCTTGGTGATGCGGCTGGTACCGCCGTAATAAAGGCGGGGGCCATAAGTCCACAGGCCCCGCGGGGCGAAGACCTTTCCGGCGCGGAAGAAGCCGCTCTCGGGCACGAGGGTTTCCGACCCGTCCACCGGGTCGAAAAGCCAACGCGAAAAGGAGACTTTATCCCCGTCGAACACAAGCAAATCGCAGGGATCGAACTCGAGGCCGCGTCCGGCGTAGTAGTGAAAACCGGACATCTCCCGGGTCACGGCGGACCACCGTACCGCGCCGCTTTGGGTGTCCACCGCGAAAACCCGCACCCCACCATCGGCGAGATACTGCCGCCCCGCGGCGAAGTAGGCGGTGCCGTCCTTGACGAGAATGCTTCCCGCCACCGGCCAGGGCGATTCGACCTGGCCGAAGGCGACGATACGCTGCTCGTCCGCCGCGACGCGGGCCCACCAACGGCGTTGTCCGGTTGGTGCGTTCAGGCAATAGACCCGTCCTGCCCGGGTTCCGAAAAGGCACAGCCCCTGGTGGAGCGTGGGCGGGGTGTCGATGCGACCCTCGGCGGTGAAGGTCCAGCGTATTTCGCCGGTCTCCGCATCGCACGCCACGACCCGTTGCCCGTCCGGCTCGGCGGTCACGACGACGCCGTAGGCGGCCACCGGCCCGGTGCGTGGGCCGCGCACGAAGAGGTTGCCGGCCCAGTCTTCCTCGAAGCATCCGACGTTGCGTGGTGGTGCGGGCAGCGCCCATTGCTCGCGCAAAGTACGCGGCAGGACCGTGTCCACGGCGCCGCCCCGCCAGGGATCCTTGCGGTAGGCGGGCCAGTCGCCCGGATCGTCCGCGGTTTCGACGGGCGACGTGTCGGCCGTGGTGACCTGGAGCGCCACTTCCACCGCACCTTCCTCGCGTGCGGGCGCCATGGCAAGAAGGCCCTGCAACATGGGGAAGCAGGTACAGGTCTTGGGCGTGACATAGAGGAGGCCGTTGGCGGGCACGATGCCGCCCGTGCGCGAACAGGCATTCTTGGTGATGCGTTGTGAATCGACGCTGGCCTGGTCCACGTCGGTGAAGCTCATCTCCCCGCTGATCACATAATCGCCCACGCCCACGGCGGGAAAGCAGTGCCCGGTGAACGACGGAATCCGCTGCGCCAGTACGCCCGTCGCGGGGTCCAATGTTTCCACGTGATTGTTGTTGAGTACCGACACCATGCTGTCGATAAACAGCGCGCGGGCTTGTTTGAAATGGTTGCCGCCGTCGAATCCGTAGCGCCAGCGGGATGTGCCGTCCTTCGCGGAGACGACGTGAATGGCGTTGCCCGTCTTGTAGTCAGTGTAGGTCGATTCCTCGAAGGCCAGCAGGCCGTCGTGGTAGACGGCCCAACTTGCGTGGAGCAGGAAGGCATAGGTGTCGTCTTCGCCGTTGAACTTGGGCGACCGAACCACCCATGCCTGCCTGCCCGTTTTGAGGTCGAGACGGAAAAGGCGCCGCCAGTCACCCCGGCGGATATTGCCCTCGATGAAGAACACCGCGCCCTCGCCGATGACTACGCAGGCGGGATCGGTGGCCGCGCGAATCCACAGGCGTTTCCCCGTGGCTGCGTCCACCGCCCGCAGGGAGGTCCAGTTCACGGCAATCAGAATACCATCCTGGTACAGTATTTCGCGGGGCGCTCCCGCCTCCGGGTATTCCTGCACGAGGGCTCCCGTGTCGCCGTCGATGGCGCGCAGCTCGCCCCGGTCCACCACGTAGAGCCGGTCGCCCACGGCCACGGGGTCCACCACGCCCGGCATGGCCGGGAAGCTGTCGCCCGACCAGCCGGGGTTGTCCCGTCCCGCTTTCCACAGGGGCAGGCCATTAAACGCATCCCGCGCAATAGTGCCGCCGTAGTAGTTGCGCCCACCCGCCGAGACGGGCGTCGCCATGGGCTGAAAGGGCCCGGTTATCCACCGGACCCGGCGTGGCGGGCCGATAAAGGTGTCGGTGGAAACAGCGTTGTTCGAGGCGTCATGCCGGATATGCCCCCACTCGTCCATGCCGCGAGGCCAAGGCTTCTCGATGCGTGCCCAAAGCCCCCCGGCCTCCACGATGGTGGCGTCTTTCACGTTGGCGTCGCGCAGCATGTTCTCCAGCATTTCCCGGGGAATGTCGCCCCCAATCATGGCCACGCCCCCCGGACGGAGTACGCGAAGTACTTCACCGACCCTGTCCAGGCAAGAGACGTCCCCCACGAAGAGGTTCACCAGGTTATCGGTGTAGGGCAGGGGATGCGCTTCGGGCGATGGGGACTGCATCCGCTCCAGGGTGACCAGGCCATACCGAGCCGCCTCACGAATGCGCGCCCGGCCGGGGGCCGGGTCGTCCCGGGTCAGGCCCTGCACCAGGAAACGGCCTTCCCGGGAAAGCGCCAGGGTCAACGCGCCATCCGCCGCGCCAACATGCACGCAGAGTCCCCCGTGTACCGCCGAGGCCTCCACCACGGCCTCCGCCACGGCCTGTACGTCGGCGGTGGCCGGCGGCACGACCGACAGGCAAGAGACAAAAAGAACGAGGACACCCTTCGGGTGGGGAAAGTGTCTCATGATAACGTATCCCTTTGGACGTGTAGGCTGTTCCCGCGGCCGTTCTACCGGAACGGCGGTTGAAATACAAGTTGGATCCCAACGTTGCAGGAAAACGATCCGCCGTTGGCGGCACGTGTCCTGCGCCAACAGGGCGCTCCATGGTGAAGTAGGCTGAAGTTCCGGCGTGAAGACTTGAGCTTGGCGTGTCAACCGAGTACCCTTGTTTCCAAGTTTCCCGTGACGGGCTGAAAACGGTCCGGCACGGGCGCGATGGAATAACCTGGTGGGTGTCGGATAAGGAAGGGAAACTCATGCGTAAGACCTTGTTTTTTGGCGGCATAATGGCCTTGGCCCTCGTTGCGGGCACGGCCCGGGCGGAGCTGAAAGTCACGCTGACCATCGACGGCGATGTGACGGAGATGATCGCCGTCTTGCAGCAACTCCAGTTGCTCGGGCTGGGTGTTTCCGCGCCCGAGGAGGAGGACCCGCTCAAGATGCGTTTGGAGAGTGTGTACGGACAGGAGGAGGCGGAGAACGAGACGGCGCCCGCCTCCGCACCGGAGCCCGTGCTGGCCCTCACCCGCCCCGTCGCAACCCCGAAAAAAACCTCCCCCGGCGGCACCCTGGTCCTGTCGGTGGCGGTGATCGATGAGCGCCGGGCCGTCGATACCTTGTCGGCCACGGTGATCGGTACGGGACTGGCCTTTGACCTTTTCGATAACGGTACCCATGGCGACGAGACTCCCGCGGACGGGGTGTGGACCGCCTCGTTTGTCATTCCGCCGGACACCCCCGTGGGTGAATACGAAGTTAACTTTATCGCCTACGACGGCGCGGGTAACCCCCTCACGGCGCCCACGCCGGAGGGGAGCCGTTCGGCGGTGACCGTAAGTACAAAGGTAACCATTGCCGCGCCGAAAGCACCCGAACCACCGGTCGGCCCCAAGAAAAAACCGAAGCCCGTTCCCGCGCCCAATAACAACAAGTAGTGCCGTTCTTTACAAGGGTTCACGAAAAGGTGTTTGTCTCTCCCCGCCGTTATTCCCGTGAAAGGGGGAATCCACGGGAAAGGTCAAGGTGTTGCTTTGATCATGGAGCTTCGTTTTCGCGGGGATGACGATTGGGCGTAACCGGGCGGCAACAGCGATTCCTGGTTCCGATTGCGCGGGGCAGGGAGAAGGACGAATTACCAGAAAGGCCGGGAATGGAACTGGATAAACTGAAGACCCTCCTGGAAGCCGTCGCACGGGGCGATGTAGCCCCCGAGGAGGCCACGGGTCAATTGAAGTCGTTGCCCTTCGAGGATTTGGGATTTGCCAAGATCGATCACCACCGGGCGTTGCGGAAAGGTTACCCGGAGACCATCTTCTGCGCGGGGAAGACGGTGGAACAGGTGGTCGAAATCGTCGGCCGCATGCGCGATCACGGAAGCAATGTGCTGGGCACACGGTGCGACGCGGAAATGGGCGCGGCCGTGGTGGCGGCCCATCCGGAGGCCACCTACCATAACCTGGCGCGCTGTATTACCTTGACGGTTGACCCGCCGGCAATGTTGGCGGGGAAAGTCGCCATCGTCTGCGCGGGCACGAGTGATCTGCCCGTGGCCGAGGAGGCGGTGGTGACCGCGGAGTCCATGGGAAACCGGGTCGAACGCATCTATGACGTGGGGGTGGCGGGGATTCACCGGCTCTTTCACCAGCGGCACAGGCTCGACGGGGCCAACGCCGTTGTGGTTTGCGCGGGCATGGAAGGCGCGCTGCCGAGCGTGGTGGCGGGCCTGGTGGAGTGTCCCGTGATTGGCGTGCCCACGAGCGTGGGCTACGGCGCGAGCCTGGGGGGCATCGCCGCCCTGCTGGGCATGCTGAACTCCTGTGCCACCGGCCTCACGGTGGTCAATATCGACAACGGCTTTGGCGCGGCGGTGGCGGCGGCCACCATCAACCGCATCGCCAACGGCAAGTAGTTTCACTACCTCGGGAAGAAGTATCTATATCATGAAGACCCTCTATTTCGATTGCTTCAGCGGTATCAGCGGCGACATGACGGTGGGCGCGCTCATCGACGCGGGGGTCCCTTTCTCCGCGGTACGGGATGCCATGGCATCGCTGGACATGGACGGCTACGAGCTGACCGTCGAGAAGATCAACAAGAAGGGCATTATGGCCACCCAGTTCCGGGTACACCTGGACCCCGGGGCGAAACAGCCCCACCGCCATCTTCGCCATGTGGTCGAAATCATCGACCGGGGAAAACTGCCCGAGGCGGTGAAGGCGGCGGCGAAGGAAACCTTCCGAATCCTGGCGGAAGCCGAGGCGGCGGTCCACGGCACGACCATCGAGAAGGTTCACTTTCACGAGGTGGGCGCCATCGACTCCATCGTGGACATCGTGGCCGCTCATATCTGCCTGGACTACCTGGGCATCGAAGCGGTCATCTCCTCCCCCCTCCACGTGGGAAGCGGCACGGTCAAATGCGCCCACGGCATCATGCCCGTGCCCGCGCCCGCCACGGCGCGCCTGCTTTTGGGCAAGCCGACCTACGGCGGCGACGTGCAGGGCGAACTGGTGACACCCACCGGGGCGGCCCTCGTCGTGTCCCGTGTATCGTCCTTCGGCGGCGCCCCCCAAATGAACGTCGAACACATCGGCTACGGTTCGGGGACGCGGGACATTTCGGACCGGCCCAACGTGTTGCGCGTGCTCATCGGTGAACAGGCCTGTACGGATACAGGGCATTGCGGCGAGGGGGAGATCATTACCGTCATGGAGGCCAACCTGGACGACATGACGGGGGAATTGTTCCCGCCCCTGGTTGAGGCGCTCCTGGACGCCGGGGCACGGGATGCCTTCCTAACCCCCATCCTCGGGAAAAAGGGGCGACCCGCGCACCTGGTCACCGCGCTCTGCGATGAGGAGCAAGCGGACGCGGTAGCGGAAGCCCTTTTCCTCAACAGCACCACGCTGGGACTGCGTATGCGGACCGAATCGCGCCGCGTGCTGGAACGGAAATGGGTGAAGGTGGACACGGCCTGGGGCGCCGTCTCCGTGAAGCTGGGGATGCGTGGCGAAGTGGTGAACTCCGCCGCGCCCGAGTATGAAGAATGCCGCGTCCGCGCCGAAGCGGCGGGCGTGCCGGTGCGGCACGTATACGAGGCGGCCCTCGCGGCCGCGTACCAAGGAGAATCCAGGAATGCCTAACCGCGTCGCCCTGTACCCCGGCAGTTTCGACCCCATTACCCTGGGCCACATGGACCTCATTAAGCGTGCCGCGCGCATTTTTCCCCGGCTCATCGTGGCCGTGGCCACCAACAACGCCAAGTCGTGCCTCTTCTCCGTGGAGGAACGCCTCGACATGTTGCGGTCACACACACGGGATTGGCCCAACGTGGAAGTGGCCCATTTCAGCGGTCTGACCGTGGACTTCGCGCGCGAGGTGGGCGCCGTGGCGATCATCCGCGGGCTGCGCGTAATCTCCGATTTCGAGTTCGAATTGTCCATGGCCATCAACAACGAGAAACTCAACCCCAACATCGATACCGTGCTCCTCACCCCCAGCGAACCTTACCTCTATTTAAGCTCCGGGCTTGTAAAGGAACTCGCCAGCTACGGCGGCCCCGTGAGCCACTACGTCACCCCCGAGGTGGAGACGCTTTTGCGGGAAAGGCTGGGGTAAGGCTAAACGATCACCCATATGGTCTCCTCTGCTGAAACGAAGCGCATCGACATCATCGCGCCCGTGTACAACGAGCGGGATAATGTGCGACCCTTTGCCGATGAACTCTGGCGGGCGGTGGAAACGCTTCCCGAAGGGGTGTCGTGCAAGGTCATTCTCGTGAACGACGGCAGCAACGACGGCAGCGCGGAGGAACTGGACGCCCTCGCCCGGGACCATCCGGAACGCTTCACGATCATCCACCTAACGCGGAATTTCGGGATGGAGGCGGCCATCAGCGCGGGGCTGGATCACAGCACCGGCGACGCGGTGATTGTGCTGGACTCGGACATGCAGGACGACCCGGCGGTGTTTCCCGACTTCGTCGCGCGATGGCGCGAGGGTTTCGACGTGGTCTACGCGGTGCGCGGTTCACGGGAGGAATCCTTGCCGCGCCGCGGGCTCTTCTGGGCCTTTTACCGAACATTGGGGTGGATTGCCCAGATACCGCTTCCGGCGGACGCGAGCAACTTTGCCCTCATGGATCGGCGCGTGGTGGATGCCATTTGCGCCTTACCGGAACGAACGCGCTTCATTCGCGGACTGCGTGCCTGGGTGGGTTTTCGGCAGGTGGGGGTCACCGTGCCCCGGCGTGCGCGCTACGACGGCACCACGCGCCTCGGGCTGCGGGGTCAATGGCGACTGGCCATGAACGCTATTTTTTCCTTTTCCTATGCGCCGCTTTTCCTCTTCCGGCTGGCCGGGGTGACCGCCCTGGCGCTTTGTTCGTTTCTCATCCTGTGGGCGCTTTGGTGCAAGCTGACGGCGGGTCCGCCCCAGGCCTGGACCTCGCTCTACATCACCATTTCCTACCTCGGCGGCGTGAACCTGCTGGGTATCGGTATTCTGGGGGAGTACGTGGCGCGCATCCATGACGAGGTGAAGGGACGGCCCAACTACGTGTGTGACCGGGTCCATGGGGCGCGGAAGTAGGCAGGCGTCAGAAGGCCATGCGTGCCCAGCCCCGGCGTGTGCCGTCCAGCGGGGGCAGGCCCAGTATCTCCCGACCGCGCCGCACGTAGTACCGGTAGTTTTCGAGAGGTGTGCCGTTGGGAATACGGTGATCCAGGGCGAAGACGGTCCCCCCTTCACGCATGAGGGGTTGCATCTTGTACGCCAGTTCCCGGTCGATGTCGGCCCTGCTTTTCCGCAGGACATGTTTGTCGATACCGCCGAGGAAGGCCACCTGGTTGCCGAAGCGTTTGCGGAGGGCCACCATGTCCATGCCCGCCGCAGGCTCGCAGGGGTGCATGACGTTGATGCCACAATCGATGAACGCCCCCACCACGGGGGTCATGTCGCCATCGCTGTCCTGGTTGAAGAGACGGCCGTTCCGTCCGGAAACGACCTCCCAGCAGGCCCGGTAGTAGGGGGCAATAAAAACCTCGATCTGCGCCGGACCGGCGAGGGGACCGGTTTTTCCGGCCATGTCCTCGTGAACGGACAGGTGGTCCACCACCACCCGTTTCGTGACCTTGTCCAGCACGCGCACACTCGTGTCCCGGAGGGTGTCGAGGATATCGTGCATCAATTCCGGCTGTTCATAATAGGCGAGACAGGCACGCTCCTCTCCCATCAGTTCCCGGACCGTGTCGAAGCCGCCGGGGATGCCCGCAGTCACCAGGAATCCCCGGTCGCGCAGCGCCCTGGCCCTGTCGAGGGCCTCTACATTGATGCGGGCATCGGTGTAGGTGTAATAGGGCTTGAGCTTGAGCCAGTCCTCCATGTTTTTCACGGGGAAATCGAGCGGCAGCGGGATGGTGGCGGCATCCTTGCAGAGCTTGGTGGTACGGCCCAGGTGGTCGCGCTCGATGCGATAGGACTCCGTTTCCTCGATGACTTGGGGAGGTGGCGTGCCAAAAGGTCCGCAGGCCGCACCGCAACAAACCACGGGCACATGGTCCCAATCGAAGGCCACGAGATCGATTTCGTCTTGCGAGGCCCCTTGGGCGCGCCACTCCCCGGGGAGGCTCTTAAGCAGACCGAAGAGTTCACAGAACATGGGGCGATCACAGGCGCCAAAGGTCATCAGCTCCAGGTAGGCGTCTCGTGTCCATTGCATGGGGCGGCGTTTCCTTTACGCGGATATCCCGAGCGTACAGGGTCATGTTTCCAGCGGGATGAATTCGTGGGCGACGGCGTCGTCCTCCAGGCGGAAAACCCGGTAGCCCTTCTCCGGGGTTCCGTCGAAGTTGTCGCGTGTGGTGGAGCAGCAGGCGGTGGTGACATAGGTGATCCCGTCGCGCTCCTCGACCTGGTTGCCGTGATAATGCCCCGAAGCGACGAGACGGAGGTTGTATTCCGAGAACAAGCCCACCACGTCATCGGCATTGGCCACGCGATAGGCCTTGGTGTTGGGGTTGAAGGGGTGGTGGGTAAAGAGGGCGATGGGACGTTTCTCGCCAATATGGCGGAGCTGTTTTCTTAACCAGTCCATCCGTTCCGGGGGCACCGTTACGTCACTGGCGGTGCCGTTACAGGTATCAAGCCCGATAAAGACCCAGCTTTCCCGGTCCTCCCGCCAGTTGGGGTCGCCGAAGGCCCGCGCGTAGTTCGCGTAGATATCCGGCGACGACGGCGCCACGTCATGGTTCCCCGGAATGACGAAACAGGGATTGTCGAGGCGGTCGAAGGAATCCCGGGCCAGCTTCAGTTCCGGCCAACGCCCGCCGGTCGCCACATCACCCAGCACCACGGTGAAGCGGATGTCTTGATCGGCATTGATGGAAGCCACGGCGCGGTTCACGATGCCCACGCTCTTGGCGTCCAACACATGGGTGTCGTTGATGGCGGCGAAAGAGATCGGACCGTCACCGACGAAAGGGATATGGGGGGTCAGCCGGGTAACGGTTCGGCCGGCACACGAGGAAAGCCCCATGGCGCCCAGAATTGTCATGAAATGTCTGCGTGTAAGTCCCATTCGACTACTCTCCTTGCCTCGGCTTTCAGTTGGCGGGTATTGTTGCACGGTACTTCCCTCGAAACAACCAAGGAGACACGGGTTTCTCATGCGTGTGATATTTGCGCCCGATTCTTTCAAGGAGAGTCTATCGGCCCCGGCCGTCGCCGCCGCGTTGGCCGATGGGTGGCGGAAGGTTCTTCCGAACACGGAGATCTGTCTGGCACCCATGGCCGACGGGGGAGAAGGTACTGTCGAAGCGCTTGTGTCGGCCACGGGCGGTGCCATCCGTGAAGTCACGGTACATGGTCCCCTGGGGGAGATGGTTGCCGCGAAATATGGTCTGCTGGGCGACGGGGAAACGGCGGTCATCGAGGTGGCCGCGGCTTCGGGGTTGGCCCTGGTGCCCCCGGACCGGCGCGATCCAAGGGTAACGACCACGCGGGGCACGGGCGATCTCATGTGTCATGCGCTGGACCGGGGTGCCCGGCGGCTGCTGATCGGGGTCGGCGGCAGCGCCACCAACGATGGCGGGGCGGGCATGGCCCGGGCCCTGGGCGTGCGCTTTTACGATGGGTCGGGACAGGCGCTTCCTGAAGGGGGAGTGGCACTCGCCGGCCTGGCGCGAATTGACCTCGCCGGACGCCATCCCCGGCTGGCCGCCACGGAGGTGCTGGTGGCCTGTGACGTGGATAACCCCCTGTGCGGCCCACGGGGCGCGTCCTGTGTCTACGGCCCCCAGAAGGGGGCGGCCCCGGACGATGTGGCGGCCCTCGACCGGGCATTGGCCCACTACGCGCGCGTGGTGAAGACCCAATGCGGCGTGGACATGGCGGACATTCCGGGCAGCGGCGCGGCCGGGGGACTGGGGGGTGGGCTGCTGGCGTTCTGCCGAGCCACGTTGCGCCCGGGCGCGCCATTGGTGGCGGAGGCGTGTGGTCTGGCCGAGAAGGTCCGCGACGCCGACCTGGTCATCACGGGCGAAGGCCGGATCGACGGCCAAACCATCCACGGAAAGACCCCCGTAGGGGTGGCGCGCATCGCCTTAGCGGCAGACGTGCCCACCGTGGCCGTGGCCGGATGCCTGGGGCAGGGCCATGAAGCGGTCCTGGACCATGGGATTCGCGCGGTCTTCGCCGTATCGCCGGACGGCATGCCCCTGGAGGAGGCCCTGCCCCGAACACGAGAATTCCTGGAGCAGGCCGGTACACGCCTCGCTAGTACCGGCCCAATTCTTAAACTATTGACAAAACGTCCATAAAATGTGAATATTTTCTTGCAGAAGAAAATCGCGTTTGTGCAAGGAGGTGTCGCATGCCAGAGAAAAAATACATTGTAACCCTGACCGAAGAGGAACAAAGCCAATTGAAGGACCTCGTATCCAAAGGCAAGGGTGCGGCATACCGGATTAAGCACGCTCATATTCTGCTCAACTCCGACGAGAATGGTCCCCATCGGCGTGACGAGGAAATCGCACAATTACTTTCATGCCATTTCAATACCGTGGCCAAACAGGCATACCGCTACAGGAAACCCAGTCATGAAATGGAGCTATCCCTGTGAGCGTGTAAATGGTCATGTTATTGTTACGGATGGCGATGCACGGCTGCTCATCGATACCGGTGCGCCGTCGAGCATGGGCGACAGGTCACCCCTGGTCTTCGCCAGTGAGGAACATGATGTGCCGGACAATTTCATGGGGGTGTCGCCCGCCTCACTGAGCGACAATGTGGGAAGCCCCGTTAATGCCGTTGTCGGGATGGATATCCTGAACCGCTACGATATTCGGATTGACCCTTCCGAATCGGTGATCGTCTGTACGGATGAAGCCCTCGATATCAGGGGAATGGCGCTTTCGCTGGATGCCTTCATGGGCATCCCAATCCTTCAGGCCCGCGTGGGGGGCACGCCCGTTCACATGTTCTTTGATACCGGCGCAAAATTGTCCTATCTTGACCCGGATATTTGCCGTGATGCCGTACTCCCGGTTCATTCTCGAAAAAGTCACCGCGCCGGGGATCCCCACCGCCAGCAACAGCAATCCCAAAGCAATGATACAGCCCTTCTTCAACCGAGAATCTCCTTGTCGTCACGCGACAGCCCCCCAGCCTGAAAGAAGCGTATCCTACGGTGCGCACGCCGCCGAGTCAAACGGAACCGCGCACGCCAGGGGCGAACAACCGGGCCGCCACCCCGACCGAAACCTCCTTCCTGCTTCAACCTTCACTATGCCCTTGACACATGCCAAGGCATCGGCTAAAGTGAATTCGCATTTCGGGCGGCATGGGCGGCATGGACGGCGGTGAGGGTGGGGAAGGCGGGCGGCCTTCTCGAAACCCGGCCAGGAAAGTTGAACAAAACGGGGACTGACGCAAGCGAAGTGAGGCACGAACGAAGACGTGTCTGTCCCCGTTTTAGCCCGAGCGTAGACGGGACTGTCCCCGTTTTACCCTTAACGCAAGCGAAGCGAGGTACGAACCGTTGCGCGATAGCGAAAGTACTCTTTTGCGAAAGCGGAGACGTGTCTGTCCCCGTTTTAGCCAACGCGTGTCGGGACTGGAAGTGAAGACGTTATCTTCTTATGTGGCACAGCCGCCCCCGGCTGTGGAGTCCGCAAGGACTCCATAAGCAGTCGTCTCAACAGGAAGACCACGCACGATGCTATTTCCAGTGGTTTGAGGCCTATCGGCCTCACAGCCCCCGGTTCGGGCCGAGTACGGCCTCACAGCCGAGGGCGACTGTGCCACATCTTAGCGCGTGCCTTGGTCTCAGATTACGCCGTGAACGATTACCTTGCATTGAGGCGATGCAGGCTTACATCAAGCCAATGCAGGCTTACGTCAAGGCGATGCAAGCTTACATCAAGGCGATGTAGCCCTGCATTGAGGCGATGTAAGCGCGCAATGCGGTGATGCAAACGCGAAAACACTCGTTTTCGGGCGGAAATGAGGTGCCTAAGTACAACAGCAGCAAGGAGATACGAATCATGGCCAAGTTTCCACGTAACGAGGGCGAAATTATCATACTTGCCCGGAACATCGTCGCCAGCGTGGCCGCCAACGCCGCAACCTCGAGGCCCCGCAGCAGGGCGATGGATGGGTCTTCCTCGACTGGAAAAAGCCCATCGACGGCGGCGCCGTGGCGTCCTACAAGATAGAACGGCGCGAACGCCCCGCGGGCGATTACCAGCAGGTCGCGGATGCCTACGAATCCGAGAAAGTGCTGATCAATCAGGAGCGCGGCAAGGACTGGGAATACCGCGTGATCGCCATCAATGCAGCCGGCCAAGGCGTGCCGAGCAATACCGTCGCTGCGGTGGTGTAGGTATCTGCGATCAGCTAGGATCACACACAAGTGAGTGCGGGGACCTGGCATCCCGCACCCGCACTGATAGGAGTTGAGCGATGGCAAGACATCGTCAATACTGTGCTCAATGTCCCCCGGAGGGCGGAATGCCTCCTGCATTCGAGAATGGGCGCTGCCCCATGTGCGAAGGTAAGGAGCCCATGTCAAAAGAGGCGGTCGCCGCCGTGAAGAAGGAGCTTGCAACAATGTCGGAATCGGAAAAGACAGAACTTGAGATTAGAGATTGCCAATACTTCCTGGATGCCTATGAGTTCGCTACTGACCAGGAATTCGACGCGACGATCGAGAAGTCGGAGAGCCCCGATTTCATTTGCACGAGACGAAACGGTACGACCTTCGGTATCGAACTGACGAGACTGATCCGTAGTCCTTCGGCTGAATTCGGGTTCAAGAACTATGAGACGGTAGACCGGTCCGGCGAGAGTACTGTTGAGGGGATTCTGCGACTTGCTGGGAAAAAGGGTAACCAGATCCAGAAGCCTGGCATGTGGAAGACGAAAGAGAATATCTTGGTTTTCCAACTGTACAACCTTGGCCTTTCGGAGCTAACTCCATTTCTGGAAGCGTACCGAGAAGCAATCACTGAAACCTTGAGTGCCTTGACAATTGATGAGGTCTGGATTGCAGATTTCGTGGGCGAACACGGGGACAACTTAGAGGCCCATGATGCCGTCAACCTGTTTGCGCTAAGCCCTGACGAGAATTGGGGCCTTTATGCAAATCCAAATACGGGCGGTAAGCCTTTCGGATAGACAATGGAGTTATTATGAGGCACTGCGGTAGGGACTTCGATACTGACGCAAAGGAGGCGTGTAGGATGATACGAAGGAGAAGAATGTGGTTGCTCCCTCTGTGGGGGCCACTCTTGGTGCTTCTCGGCTCGAGTTTGGCGCATGCCCAAACCGCCCAAGACATCGCAAAGAGCGCGTTTCGCTCGACCGTGCTTTTGGTCATGGAGGATTCCAACGGGCAGCCGCTTTCTCTTGGAAGCGGATTCTTCGTAGGCGATGGCGTGATCGCGAGCAATCTTCATGTCATCGAAAACGCCGCGAGCGGTTACGCCAAGCTCGTGGGCCAGAAGACTAAGCATGATATCGAAGCACTGCTGTCCAAGACAGAATCGCCGTAACGCTTCGACCCGCATAGAATAGGGTTCTTTCCTTCTGAAAACACCTTTTTTGGGGATCAGGTCTCCCGTTTTCCTGTTGCCCGGTTAAGGGGCCTGTCCAAGACCGGGCAAG
>JAJRTN010000168.1 GCA_024278275.1 Candidatus Hydrogenedentota bacterium | reverse complement strand
CCCTGCGACCTGGCCGAGATCCGGGCTCTGGCCGACCGCTACGGCTTTTTCGTCATCGAAGACGCCTGCCACTCCCTCGGGGCCACGTACCGGGGCGAGCCCGTGGGGACCGGCCGCTACGCCGACATCACGGTGACCAGCTTTCATCCGGTCAAACTCATCACAACGGGCGAAGGCGGCATGGCCCTGACGAACGATCCGGATCTCGCCGCCCGCATGCGGCGCCTGCGGTCCCACGGCATCACACGGAATCCGGACGAGATGGAGAACGAGCCCCACGGCCCCTGGTACTATGAGCAAATTGAACTCGGCTGGAACTATCGGATGACCGATATTCAGGCCGCCCTCGGCCTCAGCCAGGTTCGGCGTCTCGAAGAGTTCGTGGCACGTCGTAGAGCCTTGGCGGCCCGCTACGAAGACCTTTTAGAGGGTTTTCCCCTAACCTCCCTCACGCAGCGATCCGGCCGGAAACCGGCCTGGCATCTTTACGTGGTTCGCCTCGACCTAAAGGCAATCGCCCCGAAGACTCGCAGCGACATCTTCGAGGCCCTTCGTGCAACCGGCATCGGCGTGCAGGTCCACTACAACCCGGTGCATCTCCAGCCGTGGTACCGGAAGTTGGGGTTCCGGGAGGGGATGTTCCCGGAGGCCGAGTGCTATTACGAGGAGGCGATCTCGCTACCCATCTACCCGGACCTCTCTTATGAGGATCAGGAGAGGGTGGTGACGGCCCTGCGGGAGGCGATCGCATGATCCTAGCGGTGATCCCGGCCCGGGGCGGAAGCAAGAGGATCCCCCGGAAAAACATCCGCCCCTTTTGCGGAAAGCCCATCATCGCGTATTCCATTGAGGCGGCGCTGGGGTCGGAGCTTTTCGATCGGGTGGTCGTGAGTACCGACGACGAAGAGATCGCGGAGGTAGCCAAGCGGTTTGGTGCCGAGGTTCCTTTCCTACGGCCGCCTGAACTGGCCGGCGACCACACCGGAACCAACGACGTGGTGCGCCATGCGGTCGAGTGGTTTGACGCGCGGAGAGAAACGCCTGCGTTTGTATGCTGCATCTACGCCACAGCGCCGCTCGTGACGCCCAAGGCCCTCCGCCGCGGCTACGAGATCCTAGTCGGGTCGGACAAGGCATTCGCCTTCTCAGCCACCACTTTCCCCTTCCCGATCTGGCGGGCCGTCCGCCGGTTCGAAGACGGCGCGGTCGAACCGATCTTCCCCGAACACATCGCGGCGCGGTCGCAGGATCTAGAGGAGGCCTACCACGATGCAGGCCAGTTCTACTGGGGCCGCGCTGAGGCATTTCTCTCGGGCCTGCCCATTTTCGCCCGGCACAGCGTCGCGTGCGTCCTTCCCCGATATCGGGTTCAGGACATCGATACCGAGGAGGACTGGGAGCGAGCGGAACTGCTGTACAGGGCGATGGAGGCGAGCACAAAATGAGAGTCTTGGTCGTGGCTGCCCACCCGGACGATGAGATTCTTGGGTGCGGCGGGAGCATCGCCCGATGGTCGACTGAGGGTCACGAGGTCCAGATCGTTCTCATGGCCGAGGGCCTCACAAGCCGGGATCCCGGCCGAGATCCAAGTCGCCGTTCAGGGGAGCTCCGGGCCCTGCACGAGGCAGCCCGGCAGGCGGCCGAGGAGGTTGGCGCCCAATGCGTCGAAATCGCCCCCTTCCCCGACAACCGTATGGACACTGTGCCTCTTCTGGAGGTCGTCAAGGTGGTGGAAGAGCACGTGGACCGATTCCGACCGGACGCGGTCTTCACCCATCATGGAAACGATCTAAACATCGATCACCGGATCGTTCATCAGGCTGTGGTGACCGCATGCCGGCCCCTCCCAGGGAACACCGTTCGGCGTCTTGCATTCTTCGAGGTCCCCTCCAGCTCGGAATGGCCCCCTGCCTCGGGGAATGAGGTTTTTTTTCCGAACCTCTTCGTGGATATATCGGCCACCATTCAGAGAAAGCTACAGGCGCTACGGCTGTACGAGAAGGAGATGCGGCCTTGGCCACACCCTCGGTCTTTTGAGGCGGTGGAACACCTTGCACGATGGAGAGGAGCCGCGACCGGCGTTACTGCAGCTGAGGCTTTCGTGTTGGGGAGGGAGATCATCCGGTGAGCCGGGTAGTGTTCCGTGTTGATGCGTCGGTCCAGATAGGCACCGGCCATGTATACAGGTGCCTGGTTTTGGCGCGAGAACTTCGCAAGAGGGGAGTTGATTGCCATTTTCTCCACCGGCTTCTGCAGGGAAATATGGCTGCAAGAATCCGATCCGAAGGGTTCCCCGTAACAGAGTTAACACCACCAAAAAGAAAAACATGCGGAACCAACGGATACGAAGCTTGGCTCGGCGTACCCCAGTTCGAAGATGCGCAGGAGACCTTGCCCCATCTGGAGAAGTTGGCTCCTGACTGGGTTATTCTCGACCACTACAGTATAGGCGCAGAATGGGAGCAAATCGTCAAACAATGCACCAGGTGGCTTGGGGTAATCGATGATTTGGCCAATCGGAGCCATGATTGCGATCTCTTGGTGGATCAGAACTATTTTCGCGAGCTTGCCAGACGTTACCGGAACTTGGTGCCGTCGCACTGCCAGACCCTTCTCGGCCCTTTTTACGCGCTCATCAACCCTGCGTACGGCAAAACTCGCAGAACACGAAAAGATATAGCACGCATATTTATATTTTATGGGGGAGTCGATGCAACCAGTGAAATTACGAGGGCACTGCGGATTCTTTCGAAGGAATCGTTTCGCCATATTCCGGTAGACATTGTCGCCGGTATCCATCAGCAGACGCCACGATCGCTCGAAGTTCTCGTGTCTGCGCACCCTAACGCGCGTCTGCTACCAGTCCAGAAGGACTTGCTGGAACTAATGACGCAGGCGGATCTTGCGCTTGGGGCCGGCGGGGTCACCATGTGGGAACGATGTGCCAATGGGTTACCCACTATTGTCACAACCGTAGCTGAGAATCAGATCCCATCTACCCGAGAACTGGCTCGATATGGATCTATCGTCTACGCAGGCCACGCACCCAATATCAGTGATCAGGATTTTGAGAACGTTCTCAAGTCACTATTCTCGTCACCAAGCCAAGTAATGGAACTATCAAACATGGCTCAACTGGTCACCGACGGACTTGGTGTAATGCGAGTTGCGGAGGCCATGTTTGCAAGTCACTACAAAGATCTTCAATGTAGATCAGCAAACGCTGAAGACGTATTGCTATACTTCCTGTGGGCGAATGATCCGGAAGTTCGCCGCAATGCATTCTCTTCGGCAGAAATCAAGTGGTCCACCCATAAGGAGTGGTTTTCGAACCGCCTTAGGGATCCGGAGACCAGGCTTCTCGTTTTCGAGACTCACCATGGAGTGCCGGTGGGGCAGATACGACTCGAGAATCGTGACGGTGAAACCCATCTGGACTATAGCATTGCTCGCACGTTTCGCGGGAGAGGCTGGTCGGCCCACTTACTAACGGAGGCTACTCAAATTTGGCTAGAGGAATTGACCACCAAAACGTTGATCGGCGAAGTTAAGACTGGGAACGTAAAATCAGTTGCAGCGTTCAAGAAAGCTGGGTTTGAGCAAGTACGTTCAGGGCACCTTGACACTTTGCGTTTCGAGAAACGACGAAAAGAGCCCTCCACTCAGAAACAAGGCCAACAATAATGATCACACAGACCAATCGCTCACACGAGTCTGGAGAATGTAATGTCAAAGCCGGATGGTGAGACGTATATCATCGCGTCAAACCGCGAGTGGCACGGGGGGATGGCAAACCGCGTGTCTCAGCGGTGTCCGGGGCAATTTATTTCGGTTCACAACTCGGAAGAACTGGAGGCACTGGCGTTAGAAGGGCTAAACCCAAGATATATATTTTTCCCCCACTGGTCTCAAAAAATTCTACCATCAATATTCGAAAACTACGAAGCGGTTATATTTCACATGACAGACTTGCCTTACGGCAGGGGCGGAAGTCCTTTACAGAATTTGATAGCCAGAGGACAGAAAACTACAGTCATATGTGCCGTTCGATGCGTGAACGAAATAGACGCTGGACCAATCTACATGAAACGTCCACTTTGCTTACATGGGCGCGCCGAAGAGATTTTTATCAGGGCTAGCCACATAATAGAAGATATGATAGTTGAAATAGTCGAGACCGAACCACAACCTATTCCGCAACAAGGGAACCCGGTCTATTTTTCACGACGGAAGCCCGACCAGGGGAATCTGCGGGGGCTGCAGACACTTGAGCAGGTGTATGACTGGATTCGCATGCTGGATGCCCCTGGGTATCCGCCAGCATTCCTTGATGTGGGGCCTTTTCGAATCCATTTTCGGCGCGCGAGCATGCATTATGAGAGGGTCCGCGCCGATGTAGAAATCGTCCGCCGACCGGAGGACGCGAACGATGCTTGAACGATCCAACAAGTCTCTCTTTCCCCTTTCAACGCAAAAAGAACCGGTGGTTATTGCCGAACTCTCCGGTAATCACAACCGCTCCCTGGAGAGGGCGCTAGCCATCGTGGACGCGGCGGTTGACGCCGGGGTGGATGCGATCAAGCTTCAGACCTACACGGCCGACACGATGACGCTCGATATTCGGGAGGGAGAGTTCCTGATCAGCGACCCCAAGTCTCCCTGGTACGGCCGCAGCCTGTACGACCTCTACCAAGAGGCTCACACCCCGTGGGAATGGCACCGGCCGATCTTCGAGCGGGCGAAGGAACGGGGACTGGTGGCGTTCAGCACCCCGTTCGACGTGACCGCCGTGGATTTCCTCGAGGATCTGGATGTTCCCTGCTACAAGATCGCATCGTTCGAGATCGTGGATCTGCCGCTGATCCGCAAGGTCGCGTCCACCAGAAAGCCGATGATCATCTCGACCGGCATGGCCACGGTGGCCGAAATCGACGAGGCGGTGCGGGCCGCACGGCAGGCCGGGTGCCCGGAGATCGTCCTCCTCAAGTGCACGAGTACCTACCCCGCCGACCCGGCCGAATCGGATCTACTGACCATTCCGCACATGCGCGAGTTGTTCGGGTGCGAGGTGGGACTCTCGGACCACACGCTGGGCATCGGCGCGGCGGTGGCGGCGGTGGCCCTGGGGGCGACCGTGATCGAGAAGCACCTGACACTTCGGCGGGCCGACGGCGGGGTGGACGCCGCCTTTTCGCTCGAGCCCCACGAGATGCGCCAACTGGTGGAGGAATCCCGGCGGGCCCGGCAGTCCCTGGGCCGGGTGCGGTACGCCCCCACGGAGCGCGAACGGGGTTCCCTCGTGTTGCGGCGCTCCCTTTACGTGGTGCAAGACCTCGAACCCGGCGACGCGCTCACCGAGAAAAACGTTCGGTCCATCCGGCCGGGGTACGGCTTGCCGCCGAAATACCTGGCGGCGGTCCTCGGTCGGCGTGTCCGAGCACCGGTACGGCGCGGAACCCCCGTTGCCTGGGATTTGACAGAATAACAAAGCGAGACACCCGAGCGAAACGCCAACCCGATGACCGAAATACAAAGAGGCTATCATGGCTGGCTCTAAGGCTATAGAACTAGCAAAAAACAAGTGGAATGAAACCTACATCCATGAAATAAACGATACAGACTTTAGAGATGAGCCGAGCGCCCAACAATACGACAGACTCTATAAAGGCCTTTTTCCGCAAAAAACGCAGTTTTTGTAATCTGCGGAACAGATTCAGGTCTTTTTGCAAAATATATCAGCAACAACTTCAGCGACACGGACTCTGTTTACATATTCGTGGAACCAGACGAGTACTACGACGCCGCCCGCAACCTTGCGGGGGACCTTCCGGATAACGTCCACCTCGTGCAACGCGAAGACCTCACCGGGGCGTTGAACACGGTGGACCTGCGCCACCACATGTTTCGCCAAAGCGTATTTCTCGTGCCGGCCCTTTGCGCCACGAGGGAACACCCCGCGTATGTACCGCTCCTGCAATATCTAAGGGACCGGCTCGAACTGGCCAGGTTCGAGGTGAACATCAGGTTTCAGGGAGCCGGGTTCATCGTTCGGCGTCTCGAGAACCTTCCGGACCATGAATACCCCCTTTCGGCCCTGGAAGACGTGTTCCGGGGTAGAGAGGCGGTGGTTCTCGGCGGAGGGCCGTCGCTCGACGAACTGCTGCCGTGGGTGCGCGCCCATCGCGATAAACTGGCGGTGCTAGCCGTTTCGAGAATCTCGAAACGGCTGCTAGCAGAACAACTCCTCCCCGACTTTGTGTTCACCATCGACCCCCAGCAGGTGAGCTTCGAGGTCAGCAAGGAGATGCTCCGTTTCCCGGCCGATCGCGCTCTGGTGTACGAAACCCACGCGCATCCCGGCCTGGTCGCCATGTGGCCGGGGAGGAGTTTCTATACGGGTCCCCGACGCCCGTGGGAGGTACGCGAGGAGGTCCCCTACGGCCCCACCGTGGGACATCTTGCCGTATGGGCGGCCACCCTCATGGGTTTCCGGACGATCTATCTGGCGGGCATAGACCTGTGTTACGGCCCAAGAGGGAAGGCACACGAGAGCGTGAGCGGGGCGGCCGAAGGGGCGGCCGTCCGCCGGGACGTGCGCGTGGTCGAAACGAACCGCGGCGACGAGGCCGAAACAGACCTTCCGTTTCTGACCGGCATTTCGTCCCTGGCCCGCCTCGCCGCCATCGCTTCGGCCAAGGGAACCCGCCTGATCAACCTGGCGGGGAGCGCCGCAGTCGTTCCGGGGGTAGAGTTCGTGGAACCGGCCGAGATCACCCCTGCCGGGGAACGGTTCGATGCCGCCGCATCGCTCGCCCGGCGTTGTCCCCCCCTGGACACCGGGCAGAGAAGGACGCGCCTGGAGCAGTGCAAGGGCGAGATCCAGGGTTACCTGGAGGAATGCGCAAGGATCCGGCGGCGCGTATCGGCGGCATCGCGCCTGATCCGGGAAATCGACAAGACCCCGGAACCGAAGCGGGCCAAGAAGGTCCGGGAACTCAAACGCCACACGACCCGCATCCAGCAAAAGCACGGCCCGTTCCTGGACGTTGTTCAGAAGGCGTTTCCCGACCTCTTCTATGCCCACTTCGACACCAAGACCCGTTTATCGGATCTGGCCGCGCGGCTTCGCCACGACAAGATGCTGCTGCGGGCGTACGAGGCCACCCTTCCCCGCCTGGAAGGCCTGCTCCGCCGCGTCCTGGACAAGGCGCAACTGCGCATCGACGAACTCGACCCCGCCGGACGGGAGGACCATCTTGCCGACCAGTGGATCAGGGGTGGCGAACCCCTTCGGTACCAGGGCCTTCCCGACGGGGTGCGCGAACGGTTCTGGGAGAACCTCTCGCCAGCGTCCCGCGACCGGCTCAGGCGTGCGGCCGATCGGATCTTTGAGGAGAAGGCCACACGGACCGGCGGCTTCGAGCCCGAGACGGCCCTCGGAAAGCTTCAGGACGCGTTCCGCCGGGGTGACGCAGCGGCCCTGCGCCGGGCGGGGGACACATTTTCGGAGCACACCGTCCCGGAAGCGGCAGAACTGCGCACGCTCGCCCAGGCGTTTGCGGCGGAACTCGAGGGCAGGCCGGACGAGGCCCTCGCCCGGTACCGGGAACTCTCTCCACCCACCTGGGCGCCTTTGCAAAAGGTGGTGTCGCCCCGGATGGCAAAACTTCTCCTTGCGGGTGGGCGACCACGGGAGGCAGCCGATCTCCTCTACCCCCTTTGCACAGAAGGGGGCCCCCAGGCTCCCGATCTCGCGAGGGCCATCATCCGCGCAGGGAACCCGGCGCTCGCCCTGCGGGCCGTTGTGGAACTGCTCCAGACGAACCCCGACGACCCGGCCCTGTGGTGCGTGGCCGGCGAGGCCCAGGAAGCTTTGGGGGAACCGCACGGGGCCTGCGAGGCATACCGACAGGCACTAACCCACGCCCCGGGCCACGCCCGGGCCGCCGAGGCTCTGCGCGGGCTCGAACAGAACCAAAAAGACACGTCCGCGCGCTAAAGCCCGCCGGCCCGCACGCCGATTCCTAGAATCAGGAACCGGACGAGCCACTGCCGGGCCAGGGACGGCGCGGCCCAGACGGAAAGGAGGTGAGAGCCGTAGGGAAAACGATCTAGCACGGAGATGCCAGGGGAGGGGCCGAGGGCCTCCCCGGGGAACGCCGCCCCCCTGACGGCGGCTCGCCAACGGCAAGGACGCCGGAACATCCCAGCCAACATTCATGGAGGAAAGTCATGAGCCTCAGCATCAACAACAACATCACCTCTCTGAACGCCTGGCGCAACCTCAAGCAGACCGACCTGCGCATGTCGAAGACCATGGAGAAGCTCTCCAGCGGTCTTCGGATCAACCGCGCCGCCGACGACCCGGCCGGCCTGGTGATCAGCGAGAAGATGCGCGCCCAGCTCGTGGGCCTGGACGCCGCCGTCAAGAACAGCGAAAAGGCCATCAACATGATCCAGACGGCCGAGGCCGCCCTGGACCAGGTCCAGAAGCTGCTGGACAAGATGCGGCAACTGGCAATCGACTCGGCGAACACCGGCGTCAACGACCAGGCCATGCTCCAGGCGAACCAGGACGAACTGGACGAGGCGATCGAGTCTGTGACCCGTATCGCGGAGTACACCCAGTTCGGGACCAAGAAACTCCTGGACGGCACTCTGGGCACCCAGTTCACGGCCTCGGGAAACACCATCGCGGCCGCGGACTTCAAAGCCATCTCCGACACGACCAAGGCGGGCGGGGTCCGCCTGAACCTGACAACCTCGGCCGAACAGGCCACGATGACCATCGGCGAGGGAGGCACCGCCGATGTCAGCTTTAACGCAGGCGTGTCATTTAGCTCAGACAGCACACTTATTACTGGCGGCACCGACCTCACGTTCAACATCAACGGGGTGGATTTCGCCTTCGCAAGCGGCACGACCGGCTCAACTATGGCCGCCCAGATCAACGCTTACACCGACCAGACCGGGGTTACGGCCACGTACAACGCCGGAGTCATCACGCTCACGACAGAGGACTACGGCAGCGACGAAAACATCACCTTCACCACCCGCGACACTAAACTTGATACGACGGCCTTCGTGGATTACGGGAAGGACGCCGTGGCTGACGTGACCTACGCGAACGGCTCGACGATCACATTCGACAAGGGCGATGGCCTGACCCTCCAGGACGCCGACGGGAACATCATCGTGCTTGCCTCCGCCGCAAACACCGCCGGAGACAAGGGTCAGGTGGGCACGCTCACGGTGGGCAAGGCCGAGTTCCAGGTCGGCGCCAACGAGAACCAGACGGTGGAAGTGAGCATCCAGAGCGTGAAGGCCGCGGACTTGGGCATCGGCGTAAGCGGCGTAAGCAAATTCCAATCCCTTGAAGAACTCATGTCTGGCGAAAACGGTGCGTACACGAACGGCGTGTTCGTGGACGGCGACAGCGACGCGCTCGCAGAGGCCATCCTCGTGATCGACGCGGCCATCGACGAGGTCTCGACGCTCCGCGGGAACCTCGGCGCCATCCAGGCCGACAACCTCCAAGTGCAGCTCGACAGCCTGCGGGTGAGCTACGAGAACCTCCAGGCGGCCGAGTCCACGATCCGCGACACGGACATGACCCTGGAGATGGCCAACTTCACGAAGTACCAGATCATGATGCAGGCCGGCACGGCGATGCTGGCGCAGGCCAACCAGATCCCGAACAACATCCTG
>JAJRTN010000167.1 GCA_024278275.1 Candidatus Hydrogenedentota bacterium | reverse complement strand
GGAGCACTGTCATGCGGCACTGCGTCTGATTTCAGACGTAACCCGCGCATATCAGAGTGACACGTCGTCGAAGCAACCGTCCTCGTCCGCCTTCTCCAGGCTCCCCTTCAAGCCACCTCCATAGAAATCAATCAATCAATAAAATCGGCTTTGGAATAAGGGGTTGAAAAGGTCGGTCCATATCAGGGTGGGCCTTGGCGTACCAATCGCAAATGTTGATGACGAGACCGCCATGTCATAAAAACATAACCATGGTGGGCCAAGGCCCACCCCACAAAACTTTCTTCCGTCATTCCCGCGAACGCGGGAATCCACGGGAAAGGGCAAGGCATCGCCCACGAATCATGGAGCCCCGCCTTCGCGGGAGAACCATTAAATACAGGCGTACCTCCGACAGGTGTCAGCGGGACGGAAACGCTTTCTGGAGCCATGCGCCCAAGCGTGTAATCAGGGCTGGCGTGATGCGGTGGCCGCCACGGAAGGAGTACTCCGTGGTGGGCCATCCGTATTGTCTCAACATCGCCGCGGCTTCACGGGACACCCGGGACGGTGCAATTCGGTCCTCGGGGCAATAGGCGACAAAAGCGGAACGGGGTTTCATGTCCAGAAGCGGGGAACGCACATCGGCCGGAAGGTCCGCGCAACAGGAGGCGAGTGCCCCGATGCGCTCGGGATGCGCAGCCAGGTAACGGTAGGCCACGGAAGAGCCCTGGCTGAAACCCAGCAGGCAAACCCGCTTTTCGTCGGGGGAAAAACGCCGGGCGATCATATCCAGGGTCTCCGTTAGATAGAGATTGATATCCCGGACGGCCGCATCGCGGTTTTCGCGGGTGAGCCAGCTATATCCCACGCGGGCGCCCCTGGGAGTGACATAGAACGGGTGCGGTGCCTGCGGCGCGGCAATCAGCCAACCTTGCCGCGCAAGGGGTTTAAAAGCATCGAGAAAGGCCGTGGCCGTCTGTCCCCAGCCGTGGATTACCACCAGCAGGGGAGGGGTGCCCACGTCTCGAGGCGCACAGGTCACGCACCGCGTGGTAACACGCATGGATGTGGTCCAATGATCGACCAAGGTATCCACGGCCTCTTGCGTCTTTTTCTCCTTCACGAGGTGGGCGGACTCCATGAAAAAGAGCCGCAAGCGAATCCGCTTGCGGCCGTGTGCCAGGATGGTTATGGGCTACTCACCGCCGATCTTTGTTCGCGGCTGATTGGGGTGAACTATGCTCTGGAGTACGGTACGCTCCGCATTCACATCAAAGTCTTCGTTCAGGGCCTCTTCGTATTTCGCGTTTTCATGGGGGGTGAGGGATTCATCTTCCTCAACCACCGTACACGTCAGGAAAATGAGCAGTTCGGTGGCCGTCTCTTTGCGCTGGTTGGAGCGGAAGAGGAAATTCACGACAGGGATATTCCCGAGGACCGGGATCTTGCGAATGGTGGAGTTCTCATCATTCTTACGCAGCCCGCCAATATAGATTGTCTGTCCACTCATCATACGGGCCGTGGTCTCAATCTGGCGCTTATCCTCGATGGGTACATTGTTGAATACGCCCTGCGTGCCGCTTTCCTTGCCGAGGATGTCCACGATGACGTGATTATCATGGGTAACACGCGGTGTCACCTCCAGGAGGGTGCCGATGTCCTTGAACTTCGTGGAAGTCTGGGAACCGCCCAAATTGGTTTCCGTCAATTCCACATAGGGAATCTCCTGGGAGATGGTGATGGTCGCGGGCTTGTTCTCGATGGTGCGCAACCGGGGGTTGGAAAGAAGGCGGCTGTCGCTGTTGCGCACTTCGGCCTGAATAATGCCGCGCCAGTCAAAGTTATCGGTGAGAACGCCAAAATTAAGAATGCCGGCGGCATTGCCCACGTTCATGTTGGCGTTCAAACCAAGTTCCTGCAAATTGCCTTGGAACCTTCCATTCTGACCCAAGGCGGCCTGGCGCCGGCTTTGGCTGCGCACCGTATCAAGGATCCAATCCACACCGGTATCCGCACCATCTTCAAGGACGGCATCCACCACCATGGCGTCAATGAGTACTTGTTTGACAGGGATATCGAGTTGGGCGACCAGGTCGCGGATCTGGGCGAGGACAACCGGCACATCGGTGACAACCAGGTGACGGGCGCGCTCATCAGCGGTCACGTTGCCTATCTCGGGCGTGAGGAGTTTCTCAACCATGGGAACAAGCAAGGCCGCGTCGGCATAGTTCAGTTTGATCGCTTCGGTAACAGTGGGCAGGACCTGCTCCGCCACGTCCAGATCATGGACCATCCGCGCCAAATCACCCAGCTTGGATTTAGGGCCGTTGATGACGAGGATATTGGCGGCGTCGTTGGTCGATACATTTGTCAATGTGTCTTCGGGCGTGCCCTTGATGATGTCCGTCACCACAGTGGCCAATTCGCTCGCCTTGGCATTCTCAAGGGGAATCATGATGGTTTCGCGTTCCGCGGAAATGGCCTCTTCGTAGGTCACGACGTGATAGATGCCTTCCTGTTCGAGCAGGCCCAGTCCCTTGCTCCGAAGAACGGTCTTTATGGCCTGGCGAAGCGGAACATTGCGGAGGTACATGGTTATCGGCGTATCGAGGTCGGTACCGGCTATCACATTGATACCCGCTTTGTGCGCGAGGAGAGCAATGGCGTTGCTAAGCTGCATCTCGCGGAAATCCACATTGACGGGCTGTTCCATGGGGTCGCCGTGGTACGTGCCCGCGGCCCCGGCCTGCATCGTGCCATCGGAGAGGCCGCTGGCGGCAAGAATATCCCGGCCGGCGGCCGCGTCTTTGTCGAGGGCATGCTGAACACTGGCGATGGCCGTGTTGCTGTCCGATGAAAGACGGGCTTTTACTTCTCTTTTCACGGGGGGCTCGACAGGGGCGGCCCGTTCCCGTGGCGGAGCGGGCTTGACCTGTTCGTCTTCCGCCACGTCAAGGGGAGGCGTGATTCCCGGGGCTTCTTCCCCGGTGTTGGATGTGGCCGTGTCTTCTTCCCCCTGCGCGGCCTGGAGGGCGACGTTGTCACGGGGAAGAAGAATGGCGGGAGTGGCCACCGCCTCGAGGTCTTCTACAAGCCTGGACACGCGTTGACGTTCGGCCTTGGGAAGTGTTCGGGTGCTGATTGCGGCCTGGAGTTGATCGACCGGGAGCAAAGGGGTGGAGGGGGCGGAGGCCGCGCCCCCCGCGGGTTTAATGCGAGGGACCGAGAGGGCGGCAATATCGCCGAGTTGCCGGGCCAAAGGCGAGTGTGGCACCGTCGCGCGTTGCGCCTGCACCGGGGCGGAGACCCAAAGCAGTGAAAGCGTCGTCGCGCAGAGCAGAGCGATCACGGCCATCGTGATGGGTTTAATAGGGCTCATGGTCTACAGCTCCTCCATTTCAACCGGGATGGCAAAGCCGTCCAGATCGAAGATAACGCGGTCTGGCTCGATGGAAAGGACTTTGAGACCGTTGCCATAGTCGTACCCATTCGAGACCACTTCCCCTTCAACCACGGCGTAGGGGTCCGTCTCATCCCAAACAATACCACTCACATGCAGTCGTTCCACGTCATAGGAACGAAGTTGCTGGGTTCCGCTCGTGTCGTCAATCATGACGCGGGTGGCGATCTTGGGTTGCATGGGACTGGGGCGATCCCCCGTTGCACGGCGGTAGTCGAACGTTACCTCGGCAATGCCGGCCAAAAGCTGATCCAGATCGCCCTCGAACTTGGGTTGATTGATCCTGGTATCGGTCGTTGCTTTCTTGGTGGCCGTGGATTTCCGGGGCGTTTTGGGCGGGCTGCCGGCGCCAAGGAACTGGTAGGCCCCCACCAGGGCCAGGGCGCCCACCAATACGCCGAGAATAATCATCTGCTTTCTGTTTTCGGGGTTCATGTGGCGGCCCCTTCCGGCTGTTGAATAAAGATGAAGGTGCTGAGAACAAACGTGGCTTCAGCGACGCCTTCCTCTTCTTCACCGATATCCACATCGGATATCTTCAGGTAGCGCTGTTCACGCTCAAGCAGATTGATGAAACTGGCAATCTGGTGGTAGTTCCCGTAAGCGGTAATCTTGTACGGGAGCGTTTGCTTGTGCTTGTCGGTCGTCGTGGGCAGATAGGTAAGAACAATGCGAAGCCCCAGGGAATCGCCATAGCGTTCGAACTTTTCGAGAAGCCCCTGGATCTCACGCTTGTCGGGCAATCGACTCTGGAAGCCCTCCACGAGCTTCCCCATTTGAAGTTCATCCCGTTCGAGTTGGGGGAGATTCTGCTTGTATTGCGTGGCTATCCGGAGCTGCGCCTCGATATCCTTGAGTTCAGCGCTTAACACCTCAACCTGCTGCTTCCTGTTGTCCAGCACGACGAAGTAAAAGGCGGCGAAAATCACCGCTGTCACAGCGAGGAGAATCCCAACGATAGCCCAGTCCTTTGGCGTGACGGTACCCTTGAAGAACTCGAACATCTATGCTTTCCCCTTGGGTTGCGCGGGTTTCTTCCCGCCTTCACTAGGGGCGTCGCCATCCTTTTTGGAAGGCTCTATAACGTATTCCAACACGAATTTGCGGACGGGCTGATCGTTGAAAACGGTGTCTTCAAGGCGGAATCGGTACAGGGTGAAGAGCTTGGAAAAGTCGGGGTCTTCGGTGGTGCTGCGGGTAAGGGGCGCGATATAGTTGGATTCCTCTTCACTGGGTACCACGTAGCCGCTCACTTCAAGCACGGGCCGCTTAATGGTTTTGTTTTCCCACAAGTCCTTCCCGTTCTTGTCTTTCATGGCCTTCTTCGTTTTGGGATCAACTTTGCGCACGCGCTGTTTGAAGGGAAGCTGGGTCACGCGAATCCGGCTGTACCACATATTGTCGGGCTTGAGCCGATCCAGGTGGAAAAGCTGCTCGGACCAGAGGATGCGATCCTTGAGGATCTCCTCGATGGCAATCGTCTTGTCAACGAGGCGAGCCTTTTTCTTGTCCAAATCTTCATAACGCTTCACCACGTCGGCCAACTCATTAAGGCTGTTTTGCGTCTTGGCCTTTTTCTGATTGATCTCCCCTATTTGGGCCGACACGCTCAAGAACATGCTGGCCATGACGAAAAAGGCCGCCAACATGACGATAAACACCCCGATGTAGGGCAGTGGTGTGCGCTTGAGGGGGCGCAAATGCTGTGGCAGGAGATTGATTAGAATCATAGGTCCGCCATTCCCCTTGCGGCCAGGCCAAGGGCCACCATGAACTTCGACGGGTGCTCAAGCATGGGACCCATGGCAACATCGTCTCCCAGGACGAGCGCCGAGGCGGCCGGATTGGCCACTTCCACACTTTCAACACCCAATTCTTCCACCAGGATCTCGGAGATGACAGGCAGTTCGGCGACGCCGCCACTGAGCACCAGCCGATCAACGGGACGTTCATACAACTGGTGTTCGTAATAATCGAATGATCGCCGAATTTCGGATGCCATCCGCTGAAGGGGAACCGAAAGTATGTCCCGCGGACCCCGCGAAGCCCCTTGGCCCGGAAGCGCGCCCTGGCTTGCCCCCACGTCCCCGAGGTCTTCCCCCAGGGGATCAAGCAGGGAATCGGTGCCCAAAGCGTCGGGCACACCGAAAGGATCATCATCCAGGGCCTCCACCGCCGACGCGGCCTCGGCAACCGTGTCTGCCGCGCTTTCCTCTTCCACCGCCGGCGGCGTGACCTCCGTATTTGAACAGATATCAACAAGGATTTGCTCGGCCTCTTCGTATTCGCACCGATGCTCCTTGGCAATGGCCTGGATCATTTCACGGGCACCCCAATTCACGTAGCGAATGAAATTGGATATGCCGTCCTTCACGAAATGGATGCTGGCCGAGGTAAGCCCAATGTTGACCAGCGCCACCGTCTCCCCCACCCGCAGGAAATCACAGGCCTCCGCCGCGTCCGCCAGGGCCAGAGAGTCAACACCCAGAATAGAACTTTGCAGATCCGCCACTTCAAGAATTTGTACCCGGGAATCGATAATCTCGTGCTTGGCCGCTACCAGCAGTATCTTGAGCTGTTTCGCTTCGCCTTCGTCCACCTCGTCCAGTAACGTCCAGTCGAGAGAAACCTCGCTCAGATCGTAGGGAATACTCTGCCCCGCCTCCTGCTCAACGGCCTCATCCAGGTTGGCCTTGGCGCTTTCATCAAGTCGGGGATACCGGATCACCACGGTTTAGCCGGGCAACCCCGTGACAAGGCAGGACTGTTGCACGGATAAATGGCGAAGGCATTCACGCACGGCGTCCGCATGTGCCGCGACCGGGTCGGCGTTCACCTGGTTGCGATCCACCTGGGCGTAGCCCACTTCCTCGGCGAACAGGCGCCCACCGGACCGGCATAGCTGCACTGCTTTGATGGAATGCGTGCCGATATCGAGTCCGATGGCTTTCTTTGGCTTGGTGAACAGCACTGAAGTCAGACTCCTTGGCCCATGCCTCGACAGCCGAATGGTTCAAAGGGAACCCTCGGCTCGCCCCAATGGCGGGGTGCGCTCATCCCCTCTGCTCCACCTATCCTATTACTTTTTACGATGATATCAAAAATATGACTTTCTGTCAACACTTTATTGCGCGGCTTTCCGTTTTGTCAAAGGCCGCCCAAATCGGACACTGAATCGTCTCGAACCACCGATTTGAAAGGTATTGTACGTTCCGGCACCTTTTGTTTTCCGGCCTGATCCCGTGTGCGCCCACGCCACTTCAACAGGGCCGACGAAAGGGCGCTCGTCTTTCTTGATGAAATTATACGCATCTATCGCCAGTTTGTCCAGTGTTTACTTTACAAGAGAAATGGCGAAATCGGGTGCTTTTTACATGTCGGCCGGTATGTCGCGCCCCAAAGAAGCGCCTATACCGGGGCACTTGGGCGATCTCGCTGAAAAACACCTTTTCGCGCATGACAAGCCAGGGTTGCCTTTTGCCCACCGGGAGGACACTGATATACTTGCGCCATCATGTCCATGCCCTTGTTGCACGTGCTTGTCATCAACTGGAATGGCCTCGAACATCTCGAGGTTTGTTTTGATTCACTGTTGGCCTCGGACTACCCGAATGTCAAGCTGATCCTGGTGGACAACGCCAGCGAGGACGATTCCGTGGCTTTCGTGCGGGCCCATTACGGCCATGATCCCCGTGTCGACATCCTGGTGTGTCCCCGGAACCTGGGATGGTCCGGAGGCAACAATTTGGCCATGGAACGAAGCCTCGCGGCCGGGGCCGACTATCTCGTGCTGCTCAACAACGACACCTGGACCGCCCCGGATGCCCTGCGCCGCCTGGTGGCGGCCGCGGAGGCGCGGCCCGAGGCGGGAGCGCTCGCGCCAAAGATGGTTATGTTCGACGCCCCCGACATTCTCAACAGTATTGGGCTGGAATGTTCTTGGGCCTGCGCCAGTTGGGACCGCGGGATAGGGCGGCTGGATGGGCCTCGGTGGAATGAACCGGTTGAAACCATCGGTGCCTGCGGCGGCGCCGTGCTGTTGCGCGCCGCAGCCCTGCGCAAGACGGGTCTGCTGCCGGATTTCTTCGAACAGTATCTCGATGACCTGGATCTCTGTCTCCGCATCTGGAACGCAGGCTACACCATCCGGACCTGTCCCGAGGCCGTGTTTCGCCACAAATTCAGCGCCACCTTGGGGCAAGGCCGCCGGGCACGCCACAAATACTATTTGAACACGCGCAACCGTCTTTACCTTTTGCTGCGCAACATGCCCCTGCGTCGCTTTCCGCAGTTGAATGTGGCCATCGTCCTCGGGGAATGCCGAGCCGTGGGGCGGGCATTGCTCGACGGGGCGCCATGGCGTGTATGGGCGCACGCGAGGGCCTGGGCCGCAGGAATCGCCTTTATGCCCCGCGCCCTGGCAACGCGGTTCCGGCAACGCAAGACCCGGCCGGGTAAGTGCGCTTTTTGGCCCCTTATGCGGCGAACGCCCCTTTACTGCCCGGGATTTCTCATGCCGGAGCAAGGATGGTACCCGGAGGTGATGGTCTCCGGGAAGGGGCTTCGCCCCATGAGCCGGCACGCCTGGCTCGACGTGGATACGGGACCATTGCGGCTCACCCATGGCAATTGTTATCCTCGCCTGGGTCCGACAGAGATACGGGTCTCCATGAACGGCCGCGCGCTTGCCACGCTGGCGTCGGACGGTCTTGATGAAACCATGCTTTCGGTGACAGCGGGCAGACTGGAGTTTGAAGCAGGACGCATCTTTGATGCGGACGAAACGGGTGCGCTGGCGGATTTGGGCGGCTGGATCGCCGTGCAGCCTGCGGATTGACAGCCCCGACGCGCACCGAAGCAGGCATGAGAGGGGCCTTGGTTAAGATAATGTCTCAACCAGACACCTACTTGGTGAAACAGACAGCCATGGTCAATGACGCGCTCGCCGCGCGTCTCCCCATGCCTTCCGGCGAGGGCGCGCAACTCCAGGAAGCCATGCGGAACGCCGTTCTGAGCGGGGGGAAACGGCTTCGCCCCGTGTTTAGCTTGGCCATCGCCGAACTCCGCAACGCCCCGCCGTCCACGGTGATCGACGCCGCTTGTGCCGTGGAAATGGCCCACGCCGCTTCGCTTATACTTGACGACCTCCCCTGTATGGACAATGCCGAGCTCCGGCGCGGCCAGCCCTGTACGCATGTGCGCTACGGCGTGGCCACCGCCCTGTTGGCCTGTGTCGGCCTGCTCTCCGAAGCCTACCGGCTGGTGGCCCGCAACGCGGATGCCCGGGGCGGCAACCGCGCCGGTGAAGCCGCGACCGCCCTTTCCGAGGCCCTGGGCACCTCCGGCCTGGTCATGGGACAACACCTGGACCTTACCCTGGGTGATGCCGCCATGGCATGTGAAACGGTGGAGCGAGTGCATCACCTCAAAGCCGGCGCCCTTTTCGTTCTGGCGGCACGTCTTCCCGCCATCCTGCTGGATATCCCCCCCGTTGAGCAATCGGCCCTCGAATCCTTCGCCCGGTCGGTGGGGCTGGCCTTCCAAATAGGCGATGACGTGATTGACGCGCGGTCGGAGGGGGAAGACGCAGGTCGTCCGAATTTCGCGGACCAGGCCGCCCATCCCGCCGCACGGCAACGGCTTGCGGCCCTCACGCGCGAAGCGGAAGCGGCGTTGGCCCCCTTTGGCGACCAGGCACAACGGCTGATGGAGTTGGCGCGGTATGTCGGTTCACGAACGCGGTGAGGGACGGCCCCTGTTGCGCACGCTGCTCCTGGTGGTATTGATACTCGCCGGCGCGGCGGGTGGGGGCTTCTGGCTGGGCGGTCTCTCGGTGCCCGACGTACCACGTTTGGTCACGCCACCGAAAGCCGCCGGCCCCATCGCCGCCACCAACCCGCCACGGGAGAACACCGCCCCTGAAAATACGGGGAAGACGGTCGAACCGCCTCCGTTGCTCCTGGCGGTTAATCCGGCGGGGGGCGATTGGACGCCCGCCTTGGGCGAAATCGCTCTTGCCGCCAAGCGGGGTTTCCACACCTTTGTCGTGCCCCTGCAACCGCCGTGGCCCGGCGCGGAAGATCGTGACCCTCCCGAGGAGGTTATCCGCCGTATTACGGACGTGGATCCGCAGGCCCGTCTCATACTGCGGCTGAACCTCAACCCGCCCAAGTCATGGCTGGACGAGCATCCGGGCGATACCATGCAAGTGGGCGGCGCGCCCCAACCTTACGCGAGCACCGCCTCGGCCGCTTGGCTGAAGGCGGCCACCGACGCCATTGACACCGTGCTGAACATGGTCGAAAAAAGCGGCCTCGCCCCGCGGGTCACGGGTTACGTTTTCGAGGCCGTCGCCCATGGCCAATGGTATCGGGGCGCGGGGTTCGATGAATCCCCCGCGACGTTGGCCGGATTCCGCGCCTGGCTGAAAACCCGCTACAAGACCGATGAGGCCCTGGGCGCAGCCTGGGGCATCAAGGACATTTCCTTCGCCACGGCGGCCATTCCTCCGGCGCCGGACACGTCCGACACCAAGAGCGTCTTCTTCCGACTCCCCGAGGAGCAGCCCGTGGTGGATTATCTGCGCTTCACCTCGGAAAATACGGCGGATGCCCTCGCCGCCTTGTGCGCCTACACGGCCCCCAAAGTGCCCGAGACCTGCCGGTTGCTGGCGCCTTATGGCTTCTGCTTCGAACTTCCTGGAAACGATGCAGGCCATTACGCCCTTGGACTGCTCCTCGACAGCGACCTGGACGGTTTCTTCAGTCCCGTGTCCTACGTGGATCGCGGCCTGGGCGGCGTGGGAGGAATGATGGGCCCCGTCAATAGCGCGGTCTACCACGGAAAACAGTGGTTCATCGTGGACGACACGCGCACGCACATCACGTTTGACGCCGTGTCCGGCACGGCCTCGCCCATCCAGGGCATCCGCCCCGGTGATGTGTATAACGTACAACGGCGCAATTTCACCTTGGCGCTGGTACAGGGATTGGGCCTTACATGGGCCGATCCCCAGGGACTGGGGTGGCTGCACGACGAAAACCAGTGGGCCGAGTTCGCGAAAATGCGCGATATTTACACGCAGTTTTACCCGGGTGCTTCGCGACAGGAGGCCACGCCCCCCCCTTCTCCCTCGGATTTTCTTCCCGATGTCCTGGTGGTCGTGGATGAGAGCGCCCGCTTTTATCAGCGTTGCGCCGAACCGCTTAACCGTCGGATTCTCACCGGAGCGCGCGACGCAGCCTTGCGGGCGGGTGTTTCAACGCAGTTTTGTCTGCTCCAGGACGTACTTGACGATGTGGCGCCCCCGGCCCCGGTATGCCTTTTCCTCAATGCGTTTCACATCACGAAGGAGGAACGGGAAAAACTGTTCAACCGTTTCGAGCGCGATCAGACCTGCGCCATCTGGCTTTACGCCCCCGGCTACATCGGTGAAACGTCCGGGGTGGATAACGTTCGGGCTCTCACCGGCATGTCGGTCAAGGCCTTTGAGGCACCCACCGAAGCGGGATCGGTTTTCTCCGTCGCCGGGCAACAATATGTTCCCGAAGGCACGAGTATCGGCGCGCCGCAAACCTGGTTCCCCCTGTTCTACATTGATGACGAGGAGGCCTTCGAACTTGCCAAGTACCGTGGCAGTGGCAAAACCAGTGTCGCCATGCGCAGCATGGACGCCGGTTGGACCTCCGTTTACGTGGCCGAGCCGGCCTTCATCCCCGGACTCCTTCGCGAGGTGCTTAATATCCTCGAACAGCCCCTGCTCTTCGAACCGACGCGCCCCAACCACTACGACCTGACCCATGAAGGGAACGGACTGCTGGCCATACACGGCCGCACCATCGGCGAACGCTCCATCGATCTGGGGAGCTACATGAACGTGCGGGATCTCTTCAACGAGCAAATCGGCTGGCCCCAGAAAGACCGCTTCACCCTCCCCATGAAGGCCGGCGAGACCCGCCTGTTCAAGCTTTCCCCGCTGTAGTACCCGGACCCGCCCATCATCCGGTTGACCTGGGTTGGGAGTACGACGGTTGCCACCGCTTTCATGAGCCGACAGCCTGTTTACTGCCCGTCGCAAACGCGGAATCCACGGGAAAGGGCAAGCGTCCGTTTGTACCCTGGATGAAGGTGCTTCCCCCGGGGAGGGCGCTCCTTCTCTTGGCGTGGGGCCTTCGCCGCCAACGATCGCGCGGGGAGCACGACCCTGCCGAATGACCGGGAATGGTGGCTGTTTCTCATTGGAACCACGGTTCTCCGTGGAAACGATTCCGCTTCCGGCTTGACCGGGCCAGGCGTTTGCGAAATCAGCAATCACCAATGCCTCGATAACTCCTCCCATGGCCCCTATGCTATACTCTTGCTTGGGGAAGGGCGGGATCCAGGCCCTTAATCTGACACACGGGAGACCCATGAGAACCATCGGATTCGGTATCATTGGCTGTGGCGCGATTGCGCCGTTACACGCGGAAAGCCTCCAACGTATTCGCGGGGCGAAGCTGGTGGCCGCCGCGGACCTGTCGGAAGCAAACGTTAAGCGTATTGCCTCGGAATACGGGGCGATTCCCTACACCGACTACCGTGTCCTGCTGGCGCGTGACGACATCCAGGCGGTGTCGCTCTGCGTGCCCAGCGGAATGCGCGCGGAGATTGCCGAGGTCTGCGCGGCGGCGGGCAAGCACATCCTGGCCGAGAAGCCCCTGGAGGTAAGTTCGAAGCGTATCGACCGTATTATCCGTGCCACGGACAAGGCCGGGGTCCTGCTGGGCTGCATCTTCCAGAGCCGTTTCGCCGAAGGCCCCCGGCTGGTACGGCGCGCGGTGGAGGAAGGCCGTTTCGGCAAGCTCGTCCTTGGCGATGCCTATATCAAGTGGTATCGCTCGCCCGACTATTACCGGCGGGACGCCTGGCGCGGCACACGAAAGCTCGACGGCGGCGGCGCGTTGATGAACCAGGGCATCCACCAGATTGACCTGCTTTTGTGGTTCATGGGCCCCGTGTCACGGGTGCGGGCGCAAAAGGCCTGCATCGCCCACCGGGGTCTGGAGGTGGAGGACATCGCCACGGCCATGCTGGAGTTCGAGAACGGCGCCTTCGGAGTCATCGAGGGCAGTACCGCCATCTGGCCCGGGCACGCGGCACGGGTCGAGGTGCATGGCAGCGAGGGCAGCGCCGTTATCGAGGACGGCAAGCTCGTTATGTGGGGGTTTCAGAAGAAGAAGCCCTGGGATCGCAAGGCGGGCAAACTGCTGGAGCAGGAATCGGAGCTGGGTTCCGGCGCGGGCGACCCCATGAGCAACCTTCGGGCCGACGGCCATCTGCGCCAGATCAAGGATTTCGTGCGCGCCATACGCACCGGAACGCCCCCGCTTATCGACGGTCGCGAAGGTCGGCAGGCGGTCCACCTTATCGAGATGATCTACCGGGCCGCCACCACCGGGCGCGCGGTCAGGGTCTGATCCCATTTTATGGAGTGCCCTTTTATGAAGTTTTTCTTGCCTATGTTTTTCGCGATCCTGATGGTTGCCCCATTCGGAACCGCATCCGTTCAGGACAAGGCGCCCGTGGACACGGCCAGGGAGGACACGGCTCAACCCGGGGCGGCCAAACCCGAAGCGCCCCCCATCCCCGAGACGGTGGCGCGGGTCGGAGACCAAATCATCACCGGTGATGCCTTTCTGCGTGCCCTACACTACCGGCTCACACGCCTGCGCATGGAACGGGGCGCGGACTACAAGCCGGGCCCCGGCTTTCAGCGCGACACCCTCATGGAACTCATCGAGAGCGCTATTCTGCGGATGCTCGCCCAGGAATCGGGGCTGACCGTGGACAGGGCCAAGGTGCAAGAGGAATTTGACCGGGGCCGGGAAGGCTTCGCGTCCGACGAGGACTACACGGTCTATCTCGAAAACATGGGAACCGATGAAGGACAGCTTCTCGAAGATATCCGCGCACGGCTTTTGAAGGAAGCCTATATTGAGCAGGAAACCGCGGATATCACCCTGACGGAGGCGGAACTCCGCGCACAATACGAAAAAGTACGCGAACAGGGCGCGGTCTACCGACGCACCAAGACCTTGGACTTCATACACTTCTTTGTCCGCGTCCGGGGCACCGACATTGCCGACTGGGGCGCGGCCCGCGAACGCATCGAGTCCATCCGCGAACGCATCGTGGCGGGGGAATCCATGGAAGACCTCGCACGTGAGTTTTCCGACGACCCCCGGTCCGCCCCGCGCGGCGGCATGTACTACGAAGTACGCAAGGAGGACGCGCCCGAACCCCTCGTGGACACCCTGTTTTCACTGCCTCTCGGCGAGGTTTCCGAGCCCATCCGCAGCAACACCGGCTGGCATCTTGTCAAGGTGGTGGCCCTGCACAATCCCGGCATCATTTCCTTTGAGCAACTGGAACCCATGCTGCGTCACGGGCTGATAAACGCCAAGAAAAGCGCCCGCATCGCCCGGCTTGTGGCGGAGGCCCGCGCCCGTATTCCCGTCGAGATCTACGCCGCCGACGGGACGCCCGTGCCCCTGCCGCCGCCCGCGGAGAAGGAAGAACCCGACGCGACAGCGGAGAAGGATGGAAGTTGAGGGTTGTGGACCCGGTGGACCCAGTGGACATAGTGGATGCGCGTGGACACGCTCAGGTCCACTTGGTCTACTGTGTCCACTTTACCCCTATTGGCTGAAACCCCATGAGGCGTGTACCACAGGCAGGAGATTTTGACCCATGGATCGTGTACTGAAGATTGGATTGGTGGGCGCGGGCATGTTTGGCGGGGATGTGCATCTTCGCTCCTTCTGCCAGTTGGAGGCCAACGGCCTGCTGCCGTGGCTCGGACGGTTGGGCCTCGACAACATGGCCCGGCCCCTGGGCGATATCAAGATTGACTTCGCCGCCCTTGCCACGCATACCGAGGCCTCCGGCTCCGCCAAGTTGAAACAATACGGCGCGCTCGGCATGGACTTCGCCACCTACCACGGCGACACCCCCTGGATTGACCTGCTCGACGGGGTTCCCGACCTGGACATCCTGGCCGTGGCCACACCCGATCACCTCCACACCCCGCCCATACTCGCCGCTTTGGAGCGGGGTGTCCACGTCATCACCGAGAAGCCCATGGCCCTCGACGCACGCGAGGCGGATGCCATCATCGCGGCGGCCGATGCCGCCGGGTGCCTGGTGGGCGTGGACATGCATAAGCGCTACGACCCCGACCATCTCCGTATTCGCGACGACCTCGCCACGCGCATTGGCAAGCCTCTTTATGGCATGGCCCTCCTGGAGGAACCCCTCGATATTTCCACCAAGGTCTTCCGCAAATGGGCCGAAAAGAGCGACCCCTTCAGCTATGTGGGCTGTCACTGGACCGACCTCTTTGTCGCTTACTACGGCGTGAAGCCCGTATCGCTCCACGCCGTGGGGCAGAAGGTAAAGCTCCGGGAAGAGTACGACATGGACGCCTACGACGCCGTGCAGGTGAAGGTCCAGTTCGATAACGGCATGAGCATCGATTTCGTCAACAACTGGATCGTACCTAACCGATTCGAAGCTCCCGTGAACCAGGAGAGCCGTATCTTCGGCACGGAAGGCCTCGTCGAATCGGACAGCCAGTACCGGGGTTTCCGCTTCGCCACCACCGAAAAGGGCACGCAAACGGCCAACAATCACTTCACCCGCGACGTGCGCCGCGAAGACGGTACGGACGCCTACGTGGGTTACGGCGTGGACAGTCTCGTGGTCTGCATCGAGAAGGTGGCCGAGATGAAGTTTCTCGGCAAGTCCCTGGCGGAGGCCCAGGCCGAATGTCCCAACGCCGAGGAAGGCCGTCTCTCCACGCTCATCATCCACGCCGCCCGCGAAGTCATGCGCCGCAACACGGAATACCTCGAAAGCAGCCGGGGCGCCCCCGTGACCGCCCTCTTCAACGAGGACGGCATCACGATCCAGGATCCATACGCCGGTCCGAAGGTGATCTACGACCGGCCGGTATGAGTTTAAAAGGGACTGACGCCAGCGAAGCAAGGAACGAGCCGCCGCGCGAGAGCAAGATTACTATCTTGCGAAAGCGTAGACGGGTCTGTCTCTTTCTTTGCGTGGACTTGCCGGGAGAAGCACCATGAACCACCTGTCACGCCGTGACCTGCTTCGTTTTGGATTGGGGTCCGCCCTGGGGGCCGCGCTGGCGCTGCCTTCCCGGGCACGGGCCGCCGGGGACCGCCCCAATTTCCTCTTCATCAATATCGACGACCTGGCCTGGAACGCCATGGGATTCACGGGGCGTTTCCCGTTTCTGAAAACCCCCAACATCGACCGCATTGCCCGCGAGGGCGTGGATTTCAAGAATGCCTTCGTCACCATTTCCCTGTGTTCCCCAAGCCGGGCCTGCTCCCTCACGGGCTGTTACGCCCACAAGCACGACGTGCGCACCAACGAGGGCCGGGACTCCCACCCCGGCCTGCCCACCTACCCGCAAGTACTCCAGGAAGCGGGCTACGCCACGGCCCACGTGGGGAAATGGCACATGCGGCCCACCGCCGAGCCCCGGCCGGGATTCGACTATTGGCTCAGTTTCCGGGGGCAGGGCGTGTATACCGATCCCACGCTCAACGAGAATGGCCGCGAATTCCAGGCCAAAGGCTACATGACGGATATCCTGTCGGACTACGCGGTGGCGTGGCTGAAACAAGCGCGGGACAAACCCTTCTGCCTCAACCTGTGGCACAAGGCGGTACATGGCCCTTTCACGCCGCCCGACCGGGACCGGAACGCCTTCCTCGGCGAAACCCTGCCCCAGCCGCCGAACTGGGACGACGACTACGCCGACAAGCCGCCGTGGATTCGGAGGAGCACGAAGTATGGCGCGCGCCGCGAGCCCTGGCAGGCGTCGGAGGGTATGCCGGTTCCCGAGCGCATCCCGCCCTATCCGTGGAACGGGCGCGACCGGAACCGCATGAATTACCTGCGCAGCATCCAGGCCATCGACGAGGGCCTCGGGCGGATATTTGACCTGCTCGAAGCGCAGGGCCAACTGGACAACACGTGTATCATTTTCACCAGCGACAACGGCTTTTTTCTCGGCGAACACCGGCGGGGCGACAAGCGCCTGGCCTATGAAGAGTCCATGCGCATCCCCTTGCTGGTGCGCTTCCCGAAGCGGGCGAAGCCCGGGACCGCGCGGGAGGAGATGGTGTTGAACATCGACGTGGCGCCCACGTTGATCGACCTGGCCGGGGAGCCGGTGCCCGGGGAAATGCAGGGCCGGTCCCTCGCGCCGTTGCTGCGGGGTGGCACACCCCGGTGGCGGAAGTCCTTTCTCTACGAGTATTTCGAGGAGGCCTGGCTGCCGGGCATTCCCACCATGCTCGCCGTGCGCACGCCCCAATGGAAATACATCACCTACCCCGACCGGCCCGGGGAAGGCGAGGAACTCTACGACCTCGTACACGATCCCATCGAAATGCACAACCTGGCGCAGGATCCCGCCCATGCGCGGACCTTGGGCCGGATGCGTGCTGAACTCAAGCGGCTCAAGCGGGAAGCCGGCTACGACGACCCCGTGCCGCCGCGCATGAAAATACTGCTTACCCTCGCCCTGTCCTACGCCATGACCGACCTGAAGGATGGCGTGCTTCCCGACCATTCCGGCCACGGCTGGGATGCGCGGGTACGGGGTAAGGCACCCGAATCAGCCGCGACGGGCCTGCGCTTCACGGGCGAAGAACGCATCGGCCTCGAACCCCTGCCGAAGGCCTTCGACCCGAAGGCCAACCCCTTGAGTTTCGGCCTGTGGCTCTCGCCGGAAACGCCAAACGGGGTCGCCCTGTCCGTGGGTGGCCAGTCCCACGGTTTCGCCCTCTATCTCGACCGTGGCGTCCCCTGCTTTGCCATCCGCAGTTCCGGTGCGCCGTCGGTGGTGCGAGGGAACAAGCCCCTTACCTTGGGCCACCGCACCCATGTGGCCTGTGTTCTGACCGGCGATCCCAAGCTCCGCCTTTATGTCAATGGCAAGCTCGCGGGCGAAGCCTCCACGCCCGGCTTCGTCAACGCCCGCCCCAACGAGGGTCTCACCCTCGGCGGCGACCCCGCGAGCGCCGTGGGGGACTATGCGGAGGCCTTCCCCTGGCGCGGTGAGTTGGGCGCTCTGGAACTCTACTGGGGCGAAGTGGACGAGAAAACCATTCGCGGATGGGTACGAAAAGGGAGATCATCATGATCCGCGATTTTGACACGTCTTGCATTAAATCCCTGTCCCGGCCGGAATCAGGAAGTCTGATGTTGCGGTCCAGGAAAACGCATTATGCAGGATTGTAGAACAACCTTGCTGAAAATCGTTTTTTCGCAAATGGGCAGGTATGCAACATTGGGGGGAAACAAAAGGGAGTGATATAATGGACGCGCTGATCCCCCCGTCATTATGTCCACAAGAGACACCTCATGCGAATCGGTAATATCAACATTGACCGGCCCCTGTGCCTGGCGCCCATGGAGGACGTAACGGACCGGCCGTTTCGCGCCATTTGCAAGGAGCAGGGGGCGGACCTCCTCTACACGGAGTTCACCAGTTGCGAGGCGCTTATTCGCAATGTGAAGAACGCCCGGCGCAAGATCCTCGTGGACGATAATGAACGGCCCATCGCCATTCAACTTTATGGCAGTGCCGAGGCCTCCATGGAGCGGGCCGCCGCCCTGGCCGAAAAGGCCGGGGCTGATTTCATCGATATTAATTGCGGGTGCTGGGTGAAAAAGGTTGCCAACCGGGGCGACGGCGCGGGGCTCCTGCGCGACCTGAAACGCTTCGAGGCCGTCGTGCGTTCGGTCATGCGCGGCACGAAGCTCCCCGTGACGATCAAGACCCGTTTGGGTTGGGACGAAGACAGTATCGTCATCCTCGACGTGGCCCGTATGTTGGAGGACTTGGGCGTGCAGGCCCTCACGGTTCATTGCCGCACGCGCAGGCAGGGCTACACGGGCGCCGCCGACTGGTCGTGGCTGCCCCGCATCCGGGAAGCGAGCGGTATTCAGCTCATTGCCAACGGGGACATCAAGACGCCGGAGGACGTGAAGACCTGTTTCGATTTGGGCTGTGACGGCGTGATGATTGGTCGTGGTGCGATTCACAGCCCGTGGATTTTCCGGCACGCCCGGCATTACCTGGACACGGGCGAACGCCTGCCCGATCCCGGTCTCAAGCGCCGTATCGAAATGTGCATTCGTCACCTGACCGACTCCGTGGCCTTTCGTGGCGCGGCACGGGGAGTGCCGTCGTTTCGCAAGCACTACGCGGGCTATCTCAAGGGCGTCCGCAATATCGCCAACCTGCGGAAAGACCTTATGCAGTTCACGGAAGTGGAACCCATCGTGGAGCGACTGTGGCGGTTTTACGAAGAATACGAGTCCGAGGACGCCGCGTGAGTCTTCTACTCATTCCGGGCGTGGTGGTGGTGGCCTACGTGGTCCTGGTCGCCTTGCTCTATGTTTTCCAGGAACGCATCCTCTTTCCCGCCACGCGTGACGTGTACCGCGATCCAAGCGCTTATGGGTGGGACTTTGACGAGGTTTTCCTCCCCGTGCAGGGCGAAAAGACCCATGCCTGGTTCATCCCACTCGAAAATGCCCGGGGCGTGGTGCTCTTCTCCCACGGCAACGCGGGCAACATGGCCGACCGCCTGGAATCCATCGGGCTGCTGCGTTCCTTTGGACTCTCCGTCGCGGCCTACGACTACGGCGGCTACGGACGAAGCACGGGGAGCCCTTCCGAGGCGCGTGCCTGCGCGGATGCACGGGCGGTCTGGCAGTATCTCACCGAGACACGGCACATTGACCCGAGGGAGGTCATCCTCTTTGGTCGTTCTCTCGGGGGCGCCGTAACGGCGGATCTCGCCTCCCGCGTGGTTCCCGCGGGCGTGGTGCTCGAAAGCACCTTTCTCTCCACCGTGGCCATGGGACGGGCGATCTACCCCTGGCTTCCCATGGGCATGCTCCTGAAACACCGCTTCGAGTCGGACCGCAAAGTAGGGGACATCCGCGCCCCCGTGATGGTCATACACAGCCCACAGGACACGGTAATCCCCTACCGGCACGGACGGAAGCTCTATGAACTGGCGCCCCAGCCCAAGCGCTTCATCGAAATCACCGGTGATCACAACCAGGGTTTCGTCGAGTCGGAACCCGTATACCGGCAAGCGTGGGAGGCTTTCATACAAGACGTGGAGGCCGTTCCCGAAAAGAAACCTTGAAACAGGAAAACGGTTCATCCTTCCACCGCTCTATTGTTCTTACCAGAGGAGACGGTACATGCACGGCTACAAGTTCACACGTTTTGTTCGCGCTGGAAGATGGACACCGATCTGTCTCCTGGTGTTCACCTCCCTGCTCCATGGCCCCGTGGCCGCGCAGAAGGCGGTGACCTATTACGTGGACAGCCTCAATGGAAGCAACGCCAATCCGGGCACGTCCGTCGAAGCGCCGTGGCGGGACTTCACCAACGTGAACGGCAAGGTGCTTGGTCCCGGGGAGCGTCTGTTGATCAAGCGGGGCAGCGTGATCTGCCAGGAACTGCGCATCGGCGCGAAAGGGACACCCGAACAATGGGCGGAGATCGGGGCCTACGGCGAGGGTGCGCGGCCCATACTCCGGCGAAATTGGCAAATACACGAGCGCTGTGGATTAATCAGGAATCCCGACTTCCTGCGCATTTTCGGGCTTACTTTCAGCTACGCGGGCAAGGGCATGGTGGTCTACTACGCCGAGCCGGGACACGGCGGGCTCTTGATCGAAGACTGCGTGGCCCATCATATCGAGGGCATTTACCGGGAGTGGGGAAATCTCAGCGGCATTCCCGAGTGGACCGGTTACAAGGGATCTTTCGACGACGGTTTTCGGGCCTCCTCGGGCATCGCGGTTACCGGGCGTGGACGGGACATCACCATCCGGAATTGCGATATCTTTCAGACCTCCTGGGGCTTTTTCGTCACGGGCGAGCGGGTCAGGCTGGACCGGGTCAACGTCCACGACTGCTACGTGTACAACACGTCGCCCCACCCGGCGCTCATCACCGCCATCGACTCGGTCATGGAGAACTGCGTCTTCGACGCGCCGGGGTATCATGCCTTCGCCGGGACCATGGGCATCATGCTGGGCAATCCCCTGGGCCTGGCCATTCGGAACTGCACCTTCCGCAACCAGCCCGATTCGGGAAGCCATGACGAAGGGGCCATCGATTTCGAGGCGAATGGCGACGGCTGCCTGATCGACGGTTGCACCTTCATGAACAACGCGGGGGCCGCCATCGAGGTCCTGGGGCTTCGCTCGCCCCAGGCGAAAAATATCGAGATCCGTAATTCACGCTTCATCAAGAACAACGGGGCGAAAAAGCTCGGGCCGGCGGAGATATTCGTCTGGGGCGGGAAAAAGCCCGATCCGGCGGTGGCGTGCAGCACGGGGACCATCCACGACAACGGCTACGTGTTGGCGCCGGGCGTCGCGTTCTTCGTCAACCAGGCCCCCGACACCACGCAATGGACGCTTCGCGACAACACGGCCTTTGCCTCGCGGGAAGCACTGGACCGTGCCATGCCGCTCAATAATCCACCCGTGGTGTCGGCCGGACCGGACCAGGTGACCGGCAAATCCCGCGTAGGGTTGCGGGGAACGGTCTCCGACGACAAGAGGCCCGCCGGGAAATCCCTGAAGTCTCGTTGGGAACTGCTCGAAGGCCCGGGTACCGTCAACTTTGCCGATGCCGATTCCCCGGGGACGGGAGCGGTCTTCAGCACGCCCGGCGACTACCTGTTGCGTTTGGTGGCAGATGACGGAGAGCTTTGGACCAGTGACCTCATGTATGTCGGCCTATTGCCCGGGGGCGTCTCCCCGGTGAAAACCTGGGAATTCAACGGCGTGCTCGACAAAGAAGGATGGACCGAGGCGGACCTGGGAACGGCCCCCGAATACAAGAAGCAGGTCGGCACGGCCCTGCCGGTCCATTACGTGGCCGGTGGCTACTACATTCTCGCCGTGAAAGAGGCGCCCAACGCCCACATCCTTTCCCCCGGCGACCTGGGTTTACCCGCCGGGGCCTGCAAGGTGCTTCGCCTGCGTTTTCAGAATCACACCGCCGCGACGGCCATGAAGCTCCACTTCATCACCACCGGGGATTCCACATGGGATGACGCCAAATCCCTGCGTATCGAGACGGCCTCCGCCCATGACCAGGTCATGGAGACCGTGGTGGATTTGTCCGCGAAACCTTCCTGGAAAGGCACGGTGGAGCAACTGCGCATCAACCTGACCGGCGGGGACGCCGTAACTGGCACCATCCGCATCGACAGCATCCGCTTTACCGACGGGTAACGGCGAGGCGGGGCATGGATGTCTTTCACATCACTTGGGATACACTTTCAAGGTGCTGAGCCTGCGTGGCGGCAGAACAAAGGAAACCCGCGTTCGGGGGGAATCCACCGTAAACTTCTGGTGCATCATCGGTTCATAGGCGTCCCAGGTGCCATCGCCGACCGCGATCATGAGTTCGTAGTTTCCGGGCTCCAGCAGGTAAAACTCGGCGCCCATGTCCCGTGGCTTGTCGTCAAAGGTGAAGACCTCCGCCTCGAAATGCTGCTTGTCGGACTTGGTTACCAGCGCGGCGATCTTGCGGGGATTGGTCAACCAGCGCACGGCATTGGTCGGGAAATAGGTCAGCGAACCGGGCTCGCCACTGATCATGCGGTACAGGATACCGCCGTCGGGATAGTAAAGCGTGGTGATAGGGCGGCGAAACATCATATTCGGAAACATGAAAAAGCGGTTGAACTTCATCATCCGGTCCGTGTAGCGGGGTTCACTGGTATAGGCCTCGAAATTGCCGCGCAGCGCTTCGGCATTGTTCCGCAACGCCTCGACCATGGGCTCGCGGTCTCCGGTCAGGCGAAAATGCACGTAAGGCGCGGCCCCCTTGCCGATAATTTCGTCGTAGGTCGTATCGCCCGTCAGAAACCGGTATTTTGCCAACACCCCGCCTATCCCGCCCAGTTGTGCCGCGCACCACGCCTTTGTCCCCGGCTTCGGCTCCTCTTTCGGCGGTGAAGCCAGGTATTCATCGTGAATGCGAATCATGGAGAAAATCGGTTCCAGGTACTTGTCATCACCCGTCATGTGCCACGTCAAAAGGAGCGTGGTGCTCATAACGCCCAGGCTGCCCGGCCAGGAATAGAACTTTCCGTAAGGATAATTTTCGGGATACCACCAGTTTTCCCCGACGCCACCCACATGCCCGTCGGGCCAATGGAGGGCGCTGGGCAGGATACCCGCCGGTTTGCCCCGGTCGCTTCGGGCGGTTGCGTCGACCCACGTATCCATCCAATCGCTGAACAACTTGGTCAACCGTTCGTCGCCCGTGCGTTGCCAATACAGCAGGGCAGGGATCATGACCCGGGGGTGCATGTTCGTGTCGCAGGCCCGTTGGGGCGACGCATCCACCTCGCTGCCCGAGATAAAGGTGCTCTTGAACTGGAGAAAGCCCCGTTCGTTCCGGCCGGTCCAGAGGTTTTCCATCAGGTCCGCCAGGCGCAAGGCCATGGCGCCCCACTGGGGGTCCTCCGGATCAAGATACATCATGGGCAAAATGGCATAGGCCGAAGGCTCGGCGGAGTGCTCCACGTCTGAAATGATATTGGTGTAGCCTGGCTCCATGTGGGGCTGACTCATGAGGGACTTGGAGAAGAAAGCCTGGGCCCTGGCAAGCTTCGGACACTCGAAGCCAATCATCATCGGCGCCCACCACCCCCACATTTCACAGTCGTCGCCCCAACGCCCGCCAAACTCGCCGTCCTCCTGCTGCCGGTTATCAATCCACCACTCGACAATATCGAGGAGCCGCTCAATGCCCTCCCGCTGATAGACCGCCCACTTCGGGGCGCCCGGAACCGGGTAATAGTGCTTGCGTGGCGGTATGGGCTCGCCAAGATACATGCCGGCGATGCGGTTCCCGGGGAAATGCCGTTTCGCCAGTTCAAAGTTCCTTCTTGCCTTTTCAAAAACCTGCCGGCAACGCTCCGGGTAAAAAAAGATCCCGGAATACTCTACCGCGGTCCACGCCAACATGCGCCCCCGGTAGAGATAAGTCAGCGGATAGAGGGGCGAATCCTCGGAAATCCCGAAGTCCCAGTCCCCATCCTGCCAGACCCGATGATAGAAATACATCAGCTTATCGCAATTGATCCACTGATCCACCTGGTCAATCATACTGGCCAAGTCCGACTGGAAATCAGGCGCCAAATCGGGAAGTTCTTGAACTTCCTTAAGCAATGCCAGCCGGACCTTGTCATCATCCGCGTTCCCCGCCTGCTGGATCAGCGCACGGGCCGCCTCCGGAAGAATCGTCGGGGACGCATCGACAGGCTCCGCCAGCGCGACCCCCGAAGCGGCCATCAAGAACATGAGCAGCAAAATAAACAAAGTTTTTTCCATGGAGGCAATCCCCGCTATCGTTCTGGTAAAAACACTCAGCTTCCCTTTACACCACCTGATGCTAGCATTCCCTTTCATCGAAAACAACCGCACTCGCACCTTCATGCACTCGCACTTTCACCAACCCCCTAACGAGCCTCTCTCCAAGCGCTTTGCCTTGGTTCCAAATCTGAGGTAGGCTAATCGAAACGGGAGGGGGCGCGATTGGAACCTTGACACCGTTTAATCCGGGCTTGCATGGAGGATGGGGAAAGCTTTTTCTCCAGGAAGTCCCTGTGAGTCCCGCTGGTTTATTAACGTGGCGATATCCACGCGCTCATGTGGAATAAGCGGTGGACATTTTTGGTGGGAGTTATTACAATTGCGGCCATGTAAGGGGGGAGCGTCTCTTGGGGAATGGCCGGCTTTTGACGATCACTTGACATGTCGCGCGGGATTTGGCAGAATAGCGCAACTGGTGAACGTTTATTCAGTACCTCAGGAAGGATAGGAAGCCCATGTGCGCGAAGAAAGCCGATGATGCGGGAAAATCGAAAGCCCTGGATATTGCGGTCTCCCAGTTGGAAAAACAGTTTGGGCGGGGAACGCTGGTGCGCTTGGGCGACAGGACGTCCACGGCGGGAATCGCGGGTATTTCCACGGGCAGTCTTTCGTTGGATTTGGCCACGGGGGTGGGCGGGCTTCCGCGGGGACGGGTGGTGGAAATCTTCGGCCCGGAATCCTCGGGAAAAACGACGCTCAGTCTGCACGTGGTGGCGAACGCGCAGCGGGAGGGCGGGATCGCGTGCTTTATCGACGCGGAGCATGCGCTGGATCCCCAGTTCGCAACCAAGATCGGCGTGGACATAGACAATCTGCTGGTTTCTCAGCCCGATACGGCGGAGCAGGCCCTTGAAATCTGTGAAAGCCTGGTGCGCAGTAATGCCGTGGATGTTATCGTGGTTGATTCGGTGGCGGCGCTGGTGCCGAAGGCGGAAATTGAAGGGGATATGGGGGATTCCCACATGGGACTCCAGGCGCGGCTTATGTCGCAGGCCCTGCGCAAGCTTACGGCGGTGATCAGCCGGTCGAACACGCTGGTAATTTTCATCAACCAGATTCGGGAGAAGATCGGGGTCATGTTTGGCAGCCCGGAGACGACCACGGGCGGCCGGGCGTTGAAGTTCTATTCGACTATGCGGTTGGATATCCGCCGGATTGGAAGCATCAAGGACAAAGAGGAAAACGTGGGCAACCGGGTCCGGGTGAAGGTGGTCAAAAACAAGGTAAGCGCACCTTTTAAGCAGGCGGAGTTTGATATTCTTTTCAATGAAGGCATTTCACGCGAGGGGGATTTGCTCGATTTGGCCCTGGCGGAGAAAATCATCCAGAAGAGCGGTGCCTGGTTCTCCATGAACGGTGAGAACCTGGGGCAGGGCCGTGAGACCACGCGACAGTATCTCCGGGACAACCCGGACATCGCCGCGAACATACGGGACACGGTGCTGAAAGTGCGAGAGGTGGTGTGGGCAGGCCATGGCAAAGTGGAGCAAGAAGAGGCCGGCACTGAAGCAGAGTAAGCCATCCAGGATCGGTCCCGGGGTCCCCATTTACGGACGGCGGACACGTGCAGCGCTGCTGGTTCTGCTCCTTTTGCCGGTGGTGGCCGCGGCGGGTTTACTCTTCATCAAGTATAAGCTCGAGTCTTTCCGGGATACGGTGGCGAAGCAGGCTGAGGAGCGGCTTGGCCTGCGTTTCGGTGCGAAGGCGGTGGAGGTCAACGGACTCCGGGGACTCCGTGTTGAGGGCTTCGACGCCCTGTTCACCACGCCCCTCGGCCCGCGGCTGCGCGTTCAGGCGCCTGAGACCTTTATTGATATCGACCTTATCGACCTGTTCTACGGTCAGATGACCGTTAAGCGCGTCCTGGTGGAGGGGGCTTCCTTTACCCTCAGTCGCGAGGCGGGACAGCCCTGGTTCAACGCGCCCCGCGGCGGTGGATTGATGCCCAAGACGCTTTCTTTCCGGGTGACGGGGCGTCATTGCACGCTGCGCATCGCGGGCAGTCAAGAGGAAACGGCCCTGGAACTCCGGGAACTTGCTTTCGATGTTTCCCGGCTCCCCCAGTCCCCCGACACGGTGGGGCGCATTCATGGGCTGCTTGGCAAGGGAAGGGGACGGCCCGTCCAATCCACCTTCCGCTACGGCGCCCTGGAGGATTTTGATTTGCGCGTGTCGGGGGCGGGGCTTGTCGCGGCCGATGTGAATGCCCTGCTTCCCGCCGGTGCGCGCCTGGCGGAAGAAAGCACCATGGCGCCGGCCATCCGCCTGTCCGGTTATCCCGACCATACCCTGGTGATCTCGGTCCATGCGCCCTTCACGAACCTGGCCCTGGCTGATTCGTCCCTGTTGCCGCCGCTGACCGGTACACTTAGCACGCTGGCCAGCTATCAACTGGACACGCATGAGGTGAAACTCACGTCGGCGCGCCTGGAATCGGCGCAAATGAGCGGTGATGTGAGTGGAACCCTGTCGGTGGCCCAACCGCCGGGCGTTCTCGACCTGCGTCTTTCCGTGGAGCAGTTTCCCCTCAAGGAAATGGCGCGCCAGGCCGTTCAGGCGGCGCTTGGGCAATATGGTGAGGTGGATTTCGAGATTGACGATCCATACACCATCGCCCTGGCCCTGCGGGGCACGCTCGACACACCCACCCTGAGCGTGAAGGCCAAGATGGAACAGGGCAGCGTGACCTTCAAGCCGATTGATCAACGGTATCCGGCCGCCGATCTCCGGGTCGGCATGGTCGCGCTTAGCTGGGACTCAACGCTGCGCCAGCCCGTGGGTACGCTGAACATCACGGGCGGCACCTTGCGGCATGGCGCCCTGGGCCTGGCCGCGGATGATATTACGGGCACCCTGGTGCTGAGGCCCGGCAAAGCCATCCTCGATCCCCTGACGGCAACGGTGGCAGGAAACGAGATGGCGGGAGATGTCACCTATGACTTCAGCACCAAGACCGCTGCTTTCGGGCTCACGGGGGTGCTGGCCGACGTGGAACGCCTTAATTTCATGGACAAGCTTGGGAAAGGGGGGGTGAAGGGAGCGGTTCACCTGTCGTGTAAAGGAACTGCCGCCCCGGACCAGGTGGTGGTGCAGGCAACGGTTGACCTCACGCAGGCGGAGGTCGAATATGATTGGTTCTTCCTCAAGCCGAAAGGCATGGGAGCGTCCGTCCGCGACCTCCACATTGACTTGAAAGCGAAACAATCGCTCACCGTGGCGGGAATCCTCTCGGCCGCCACGAGCACGGTGGCATTTGACGCCGCCCTGGCCTACCGCGACGGGACTTGGAAACCTCAGACAGTCACGGCGCGGTCGGATGCGGTGAATGTGTTGACTACGGGTGAATGCCTGCGGCTTCCTTACAGGTTGAGCGGCGAAAACGCCACGGAGGGGACCTTCGCCTGGCGTCCCTCGCCCACCGGCAAGCCGGGAAAGGGCGAAATCACTACTTCCGTCTTTTTTCCCAGGATCTCCCTGGAGCCCGGCAACAACCTTGCGCCGATAGTTTGTAACGACGCGCGGCTTACCGCCCAATTTGACAACGGCCCCGACCCCGGCACGGTTTCGCTCCGGGTGGAAGCCAGGGAAGCGCGGGTGCCCGCCCTCTCCTCGCCCTGGCTGCCCCCCTTCCGACCCGAGGATAAGGAGCTGGACGCGCGGTTTCCAAGGCGGCCCATGGTGACCCGGTATGAACTCCGGGCGGACCGCATCAGCTTGCCGCCCTGGCGGGGCACAAACTTCGAGGGCACGGGATTCTTTTCCAAAGAGCAGAACGTGATCCGCCATTTCGCGGCCGATATCGAAGGGGGGGGACGTCTGGAGGGTTCCTATGGCGTGAAGCGGGCCGAGAATATCGGTACGCTGGATGTCTCCTGGACGGAGATACCTGCCATCTACCTCCTCCGGCACATGAAGTTCCCCGAATTACTGACGGGCACCATGACGGGCGAGGTCCACTATTCCATGGATCGCGACGATCCCGGCACCCTGGAGGGGGGCGGCCGGTTCGATATACGCAAGGGCCAGTTCAGCGCTGATTTCGTGGTGCAACTGCTCGCATCCCAACTCGACGCCGATTTGTCGGCCCTTCCGCCTTCGCTGGCCTTCGAACAGTTGCGTGCGGATGTCGCCTTCGACGGGGACAAAATCACCACGTCGGATATCCTGTTGGAATCCGAGGGAATTGAGATTTCCGGCGGCGGTTACTTTATTCTTGACGGCGATATGGATTATATGATCGATGTTTCGATTTCTCCGAAGACGGCGGCGCGCATCCCGGTATTGGCGGCAAACCTGAATATATCCGGCCACAAAGCCACACAAACCGATATAAAGCTGGCATTCCACATTACCGGACCCACCTTCAGTCCCAGTGGGCGCGTGGCCGGTCTTCCACCGGTGGGGGTAACCCTGGTAAACGGTGCCTTCACCGTGGGAGGGGAAGTGGTAAAGATTATTGACACGCCTAGACAAATACTCATCGATCTGTTTAAAATCATTGGCGGCGCGGTGGGCGTGGCCAAACCGGCGGGTGGCAGAAAGTAGGCCGCGCCGTGTGGTAGGTTTCAACCCCCGAAGTGCTTTCAGGATAACGAGATAGTATGGAGATCAAGATAGGCCGAAGCGCTCATGGATGCATCCGGTGCGAGAAATCCTTCGAGCACGAAGAATCCCTCTTGTCCCTGGTACGAATCGAGGAGGGCACCCTGGTTCGGGAGGATTACTGCGGCGCATGCCGTGAGCGTGCCGATCAATCCGGGGCGTATTCGGTCTGGACCGTGGAGTATTATGATCCGAAAGTGGCGGAGCAGGAGCCACCGGAGGTCTTCTCCCCCCTGCGCCAGCTTTTTTACGAGGCGGTCAGCTCGGAGGATCGGCTTGAGTTGGCCAAGGCTTTTCTTGCCGCCCAGCTTTTGCGTCGGCAGAAGGTTTTCCGCATGGTCAAGGAGTCGGATGAAGCCGACGGCCAGGCCAAAACCCTGTTATACTCGGATCGTATCGGGAACCGGCTGATCGAGGTGATTGATCCGAACTTTACCTATGCCGAACTGGAGACGGCCCGAGGTCTTTTGCTCGAACGGCTGCGGGCGCTTGAGGCGCCACCGGAATCGAAGGAAGATTCCGGCGACAGCCGTGATACGGCGATCACACGAGAAGGAACCGCAACCAACGATGGCAGCGCCACGTAAAAAATCGACGGGCAGGGGCATTGGCCGGCTTACCGAGGAGTTCACCTCGGGACAACTGGTCATCGGCATGGTGGTGTGCCTGCTGGTCGTTCTGTGCGGTTTCCTGGTGGGCATTCTTGTGGGGAAACTCGATCCTTCTCTTCACCAGGAGAAGACAGCGGCCACGCCGGGGACGCAAGAAGCGACCATGCCCCCTCCCGTGCGGTCGCGCGAACAGCAGGCGCTCCCTTCGCCGCGCCCCGCTGCTCCCGCAAAAGACGTGCGCCCTTACACGCGCCCGAACGAGCGCACCAACGAACCCCGACGCACGCGTCTCAAACCCCCACCGCCGGTCAAGACTCCCCCGAAAAAGCCAACGGCGCCCCTAAAGGCAACGAAAAAAGAAACGCCAACGGTCCCGAAGAAAACGGCGCCCGTTCCGCCGAAAAGGACGAAACCGCCGGCTGCTCCCGCCGTTGAGTCCACGTCCCCCGCACCGACACCAACACCGAAGCGGGACGAAGTCGTCCCGTTGCGCGGTTGGGTCATTCAGCTTGCCGCGTTCAGTGGTGACAAGCGTCAGGAGGACGCGGAGGCCTACCGGCGGCGCCTTCGCGACAATGCGGGCTTGCGTGCCCGAATTCTCCATGAGAAGTCATGGTGTAAAGTCGTGCTGGTTGGGTATAATGATGAAGCGGCGGCAAAGGCCGCCTGCGCGGTGTTGAAAAAAAAGCCTTCTTTTGAGGAAGCGTGGGTGCGGAAGTTGCCGTAGGAAGTCCGACACGCTTTAAGATGGAGCCGGGTTTGCAGTAGGGAATGGGCCGGTACGGTTGGGCAAAGCCCGCGGTTGAACGGGCGTAACGGACTGAGGACACATCACAATGAAGGTGGCGGTAATCGGACCAGGGGCGTTAGGCTGTCTCTTCGCGGCGCGCATGGCCAGGAGCGGCACCAAGGTCACCCTGATTGACCACCGGAAGGAACGGGCCGAGCGCCTGGAACAGCAGGGGATCACGGTGGAAAGCGCCGGAGAAGTCCTGACCGCGCACCCTTCCGTTTCCCTCCACGTGCCCACGGGAATGGACTTCATCCTGGTGCTTACCAAGGCCTACGCCACGGAAGCGCTGCGCTTCCCGCCCGAAGTGCCCGTACTCACGCTCCAGAATGGATTGGGCAACGTGGAAACCCTGTGTTCCCTGGTGGGCAGCGCCCGGGTGCTGGCGGGCACCACGTCGGAAGCCTGCACCCAGTTGGACGTGGGCCTCGTGCGCCACACCGCCGCCGGCCTGACGCGTTTCGGAGGCTGGACTTCCTGCGATCCGACTGTAGCCGGTCAATGCCTGCGCGCCGCGGGCTTCGAGGTGGCTCTGACCGATTCTCCCGGCCAGATCATCTGGGAAAAGACGGCCGTATGCGCGGCCATCAATCCCCTGACGGCACTCATGGACGTGCCCAACGGCAAGCTCCTCGAGCTGGTGGAGGTACGACAGCTCATGCGGGACCTGGTGGTGGAGGCGGCAAAAGTCGCCGCCGCCGAAGGCTACCGCTTCGATCACAGCCTTGTTGAAGTGGCGGAGCAAACCTGCGCGGATACGAGCGAAAACATCTCCTCCATGCTTCAGGATATCCGCGCTTCGCGGCCTACCGAGATTGACGCCATCAGTGGCGAAATTCTCCATCGCGCCCAATTGGCCTCGCTGCCCACACCCAGGACCCGCGTTATTCACCAGTTGGTCAAGGGCCTTGAAAACCGGTGAAGCTTTCCGGACTCCGATACGACAGCCCCAACACCTTTACGCCCAAACAGCGGTTTCTTCTGGGTGTCCTCCCGCCGGTGGCGTCAACGGTATTCAAACTCCTCATGCGTACCTGTCACATCGAGGTGCGCGACCGGGAACACTTCGACGGCGTGATGGACCGGGAGGGGCGTGTTATCCTGGGTTTCTGGCATGAGAGCATGGCGCTGGCGGCCTGGATCTATCGCGGGAAGAACTACCACACCAGTACAAGCTACAGTTTCGACGGCGAGATGGCCGCGCGCGTCATCCGTTACTTTGGATGCGAGGCCGTTCGGGGTTCTTCCTCCCGGGGCGGTTCGAATTCACTCATGCAGATGCAAAAGGCCCTGGACCTGGTCCCCTGCATCGCCTACACCCTCGACGGACCACGCGGACCGCGCCGCGTCTCCAAGCCCGGCGCCGCCATATTGTCCGCCCGCACGGGCGTGCCCATTGTCCCCCACGCCTTCGCCATGACCGCCTGCAAGCGGCTGCGCTCCTGGGATCGCTTCCCCGTACCCCGACCCTTTTGCCGCGTCATCAGCGCCTACGGAGCGCCCATTCCCCCGCCCGTTTCGGACACGCGCGCCCACATCGACGAGACGCGGGTGCGGCTCCAGGAAGCCCTGAACGCCCTGCACCAACGTATCGAGGAAGAGGTGGGCGACGTGCAGCCATTGGACACGTGATAACCGGCATGCATTGCGGCGGGGGCACGGGGTAGAATCAGGCGCAGTACGCACCGGAACCTTCACCGGAGGAAGAATGTCATGACCATGAATCCTGTTGCATTGTCCCTCGTGCTTATCGTGCTCATTGCCTTCCCCGCCGCGGCCGCCTTCAAGACGCCGGTCATCAGGGAGTGGACGGTCATGGAAGCGGACGGCCCCGGCAAAACAAAGGAGGTCACCTACATGACCATTGACGGGATCATGGTGCATGAAACCGATCCCGCCATTCAGCCGCCGCCGCCCGTGGTGACACCCGGAACCGATTCCACGCAGCCGCCGTCGGACGCGGTGGTACTCTTCGACGGCATCAGCCTGGATGCGTGGACCTCCACCGAAGCGGGCGAGGAAACCCGATGGATTATCCGGGACGGCGCGCTTATGCCCACCCCCCACTCCGGCATGATCCAAAGCCGCCAGGAGTTCGGTTCGTGTCAGTTGCACCTGGAATGGGCCACGCCCGCCAAGGTGGAAGGCGCGGGACAGGGCCGGGGCAACAGCGGCGTGTTTCTCATGGGCCAATACGAGATCCAAATCCTGGATTCCTACGAAAACAGCACCTACCCCGATGGCCAGGCGGCCGCCCTTTATGGCCGCCAAAAGCCGCTGGTGAACGCCTGCCGGAAGCCGGGCGAATGGCAGACCTACGACATCATCTTTCATCGGCCCGAGTTCAGGGATGGCAAAGTGGTGAAGCGCGCCACCTTCACCGTGCTGCACAACGGCGTGTTGGTCCATGATCACGTGGAATTGAGCGGCGGCACGGGGTGGCGCGGGGGCCACGCCGTGAGCCATTACGAGCCCCATGGCGACAAGGGCCCTCTCCAGCTTCAGGACCACGGGAATCCCGTGCGTTTCCGCAACATCTGGGTGCGGGAACTGGAAGATTGAATTCGGCCCGGGGGCGCGGAATCAATCGCTGGCATAACACGGACGAACACGGACAGGCACGGACTGCACGGACAATGGCGCGGTCCGTGCCTATTCGTGTTGTGCCCCCCCACGCCCCTCTCTTGCCCCCTTGAACGCCGCCCGCCTTCGGGCGTTATATAGGGCGAAGGTGGTTCGCGAACACCTCGAAGGGAAAACAGTCGAATGACGCAACACAAGCTATCCAGGCCGGCGTGGATCCGGGCGGCGCTGGCTGAATTCGAGGCGCGGCTGCTGCGCTACGCGACCAGTATCACGGGCAATGCCGATTTGGCCCGCGACGTGGTGCAGGACACGTTCCTGCGGCTCTGCGCGGCCGACCGAGCGAAGGTGGAAGGTCACCTCGCTCCGTGGCTCTACACCGTGTGCCGCAACCGCGCCCTGGATGTCCGGAAGAAGGAGGGTCGTATGAACCCCTTAGCCGAAGGCCAGGCCGAGGCGCTCGCGGATTCCGCCGCGGGGCCGGGCGACGTGGCGACGCAAAAGGAGACGCAACGCCTTGTCATGTCCGCCATGGCGGGCCTGCCGCAAGACCAGCGCGAGGCCTGTCGCCTCAAGTTCCAGGACAACCTGTCGTACCGCGAGATCAGCCAGGTGATGGACGTCTCGCTCGGTACCGTCAGCAACCTGATTACGCGGGCCATGAGCCACGTGCGCGCCGAACTCGGCGCCCGGCTCGACCTGGCCCGGGAGGTATAGCCATGACTATCAAACTGAACGAGGAAACCCTCACCGCCTACGTGCTCGGGGAATTGGAAGCCGACCAGGTCGCAGCGGTAAAGGAAGCGTTGAAAGCCAACGACACCGCCCGCTGCATGGTGGAGGAACTCCGTGCCACGGCGAAGCTCATGGGCGAGGCGGGCTTTGCGGAGCCGGCCATCGCCCTGAGCGAGGAACAGCGGGAAGCAATCCACGCCCGGGCGGAAGCGCCGGGGAACGTGGTGAAACCGCCCATACGCCGCTGGCGGCCCTGGCTGGCGGTAGCGGCGACTTTGGTGGTCATCGCGGGCGGTGCGATGGTACTCCTGCCGGCGCTTTCCCGCACGCGCGGGTTCGTGACCAAGGGGCCGATGTGGTTGGCAGAGAAAAAGATGCTTCCACCTGAAAAACAGGCGCAGGTTGACGAGTTGGTGCAAACCATGCGGGAGGAGGGTGTTCGGCGGGAGCCCATCCAACGTTTCTTCATTGCCGACGTGAACAACCCCGACAGCAACGTTGTCCCGGAGCATATTGCGAGAATTGCCTACGAGCAGGCCGGTGCCGAAGGAGTGCCCACCGCTGACAAGATGAAACACCCGGCGGTGCCTTCGGAGAGTCCGGCACAATCGTCGCCCGTGCCACTGGTGGAAACAGAGGGATTGACCTGGAAAGCCGCTGCCGGCAGCCCGGTTTCTCCAAGTGTTTCCCGGCGCGGCCGTGTGTCCGGCACGGAGCGCGCACGCCTTGGGGTGGCAACCGACCTGGACCTGAAGGAAGCGCCACGACAGGAGGTTCAACCGGAAGCCTTCGGCTACGACGCCGGCAACCAGATTACCATCGGGCAACCCATGCCTGTTGCCGCAGGAAAAAGCGCGGCATTGGAAGGACGCATGGATTCCGTGCGCAGGCTTCCGGCGCCCGGACCGCCCCACGACGACCCGTACCAGGTCTATTGGCCGGGACACAATACGGAGAGCTACGACAGCATCGTGGAGAACGAATTCAAGGCGGTGACGCAGGAGCCGCTATCGACCTTCTCCATCGACGTGGACACGGCGTCCTACGCGAACATGCGGCGCTTCCTGAACCAGGGAACGTTGCCGCCGCCGGACGCGGTGCGCATCGAGGAGTTGGTGAATTACTTTGCCTACGATTATGCGCCGCCCCGCGACCTGGAAAAAGCGCCCTTTGCCTCCCACGTCACCGTGGCGGGCTGCCCCTGGACGCCGGAGCATCGCCTGGTGCGTATCGGCCTGAAGGGCTGGGAAATCCCCGCGGGGGAACGGCCGCCGACGAACCTGGTGTTTCTCGTCGATGTCTCCGGTTCCATGGGACCGCGAAACAAGCTGCCGTTGCTCAAGGAGGCGATGAAACTCCTCGCCCAGCGACTCGGCGAAAGCGACCGCGTGGCCATCGTGGTCTACGCGGGCAGCTCCGGGCTGGTGTTGCCGTCGACCAGCGGCGACAACCGCCAGGCCATCCTGGGCGCGCTGGACCGGCTGCAATCGGGCGGTTCGACCAATGGCGGCGAAGGGATCGAGCTGGCCTACAACGTGGCTATCGCGAACTACATCGAGGGCGGCGTGAACCGGGTCATCCTGGCGACGGACGGCGACTTCAACGTGGGCGTCACCAATCGCGGCGATTTAACACGGATGGTCGAGAAGAAGGCCAAGAGCGGCGTCTTCCTCACCATCCTCGGCTTCGGCATGGGGAACGTGAAAGACGCCACGCTGGAGGAACTCTCGAACAAGGGCAACGGCAACTACGCCTACATCGACACGCTGAAAGAAGCCAGGAAGGTACTCGTCGAGGAGATGGGCGCGAACCTGGTGACCATCGCGAAGGACGTGAAGATCCAGGTCGAGTTCAATCCCGCCGAGGTGCGGGCCTACCGGCTCATCGGCTACGAAAACCGCATGCTGGCCGCGGAAGATTTCAACGATGACACAAAGGACGCCGGTGAAATCGGCGCGGGCCACACGGTGACGGCGCTCTACGAGATCGTTCCGGCGGGCGTAAGCTTTACGCCCCGGGGCGTGGACCCGCTCAAGTATCAGCAGCCCAAGCCCGCGCTGTCGGAGACGGCACGGACAGGCGAGTTGATGACGCTCAAGCTGCGCTACAAGGCGCCCGACGGTGACAAGAGCAAGCTGCTCGTGTTCCCCGTGGTGGACCCGGGCCTGGGCTACGCGCAGGCGGAGCCGGACTTCAAGTTCGCGGCGAGCGTGGCCAGCTTCGGCATGATCCTCCGCCACTCGAAGTTCGCGGGCCGGGCCAGCTTCGACTCCGTGCTGGAACTGGCGGAAGAAGGCCGTGGCGAGGATGTCCATGGGTATCGTGCCGAGTTCATCGACCTGGTGAAGAAGGCCAAGCGCATCGCCGCTGCGCGGTAGAAGCGGATAGTGGGCGAAGTGGACCGAGTGGACTCAGTGGACCGGGATGTTTGTCCACTGGGTCCACTTTGTCCACGGGGTTCACCAGGAGAATACGGAATCCACGTCCTTTATCCGCCTTTCCCAGTGCCATCCCTCGGGGTAATTTGCTACAATCGCGGGCCATGGCCATCACCACCGACAAACCCGCGATTGTTCAATCCGACCGATCCATTCTGCTCGAAACCGACGGGCCCGCCTTTGAAGACGCGCGGGATTGCCTGGCGGGCTTCGCCGAACTGGTGAAATCGCCGGAACATATCCACACCTACCGTATCACGCCACTGTCGCTGTGGAATGCCGCGGCGGCGGGGCTGACCTCGCAATCGGTGCTCAAGGGGCTGGAGGCCATCAGCAAGTACGAGATCCCCCAGAACATCGTGGCGGAAATCGAAGACAACATGTCGCGGTACGGGCGGCTCAAGCTCTACCGGGGCGACGATGACCAACTGGTGCTCGAATCGGACGACTCCATGCTCATCATGGAATTGCTGAATCAGCCTTCGCTCCAGGAATACGTGACAGGGTCGCCGGACATGAAGCGGATCTTCGTGTCGGCGGCCGACCGGGGCAATGTCAAATGCGCACTCATCAAGCTGGGCTTCCCGGTCGAGGATCTGGCGGGCTACGTGGAGGGTACGCCGTTTGATATCAAGGCGCGCAAGACCTGCCGGAGCGGCAAGCCTTTCGGCCTGCGCAAGTATCAGCGGGAATCGGTGGACGCCTTCTACGCGGGCGGGTCGAACCGGGGCGGGAGCGGCGTGGTGGTGCTGCCCTGCGGCGCGGGGAAGACGGTGGTGGCCATTGGCGCCATCTGCACGGTGAAAGCCCATACGCTGGTGCTGACCACCAACACGGTGGCCCTGCGCCAATGGAAGCAGGAACTCCTCGACAAGACGGACGTCAAGGAAGAAGATATCGGCGAGTACAGCGGCGACTCGAAGGAAATCCGCCCGATTACCCTCGCTACCTACCAGGTGCTCACCTACCGCAAAACGAAGGACAGCGAGTTCGTCCATTTCAGCCTTTTCGACAAGGGCCGCTGGGGCCTCGTGGTCTATGACGAGGTACACCTGCTGCCCGCGCCGGTGTTTCGCGCCACGGCTTCCCTGCAAACGCGGCGGCGTCTCGGGCTGACGGCCACACTGGTGCGCGAGGACGCCCGCGAGGACGACGTGTTCAGCCTCATCGGCCCCAAGAAATACGACGTGCCGTGGAAGGTACTGGAGAAGCAGGGGTGGATCGCGCAGGCGTTGTGTACGGAAGTGCGCGTCGCCATGCCCCACGAGGCGCGGTATGAATACGCCATCGCCACGAAGCGCGCCAAGTTTCGCATCGCCTCGACCAACCCTTCGAAGATCCGCGTGGCCGAAATACTGGTGAATCGGCACCGGGAGGAGAATGTGCTGATTATCGGCCAGTTTCTTGACCAGTTGAAGGTGCTCGCGAAACATTTCAAGGCGCCCATCATCACGGGTCGAACGGCCACGGGGGAACGCGAACGGCTCTACAAGGCGTTCCGTGAAGGGAAAGAAAAACTGCTCATCGTGTCGAAGGTGGCCAATTTCGCCATTGACCTGCCCGATGCCAGCGTGGCAATCCAGGTGTCGGGCACCTTCGGCTCACGCCAGGAGGAGGCCCAGCGGCTCGGGCGCATACTTCGGCCCAAGAGCGATTCCACCGTGGTGGCCCACTTCTACTCGCTGGTTTCCCGTGAAACCTGCGACCAGGATTTCAGCGTGAAGCGCCAACTCTTCCTCACCGAGCAGGGCTACCGCTACGAAATCATCTCCGAGGATGAACTGTGAGGAACCGGTACAGGGCGGGGCATGGCGGTGTGAAAAAGGGCGGGATCGCGTGGAGCTTGACGGCAAGCGAATTGTACCCGGTTTGCACGTGCGGCCTCGCTCCAAATAGTAGAGGGGCAATCACTCGATGGCAAAAACGCGACTAATCCAGGGAACCCACCGGTCGGACCGGTCACGTCGCGTGGACGGGCTGGTGCGGGATCATTGGGGACGGGCCTTGCTCCTGGTGCCCACCCGGACCCAGGCCGCCGAGCGCACGGAATCGCTCCTCCTGAGCACGGACCTGAGGGGAGCCTGGGGACGCCCGGTGTCGGCCCTGACCGATTTCGCGGAACACCTCCTCGTAATGGAGGGTAAGCCCTTGCGCCGCATGGACGATTTGGAGCGGGGGCTGTTGTTGGGGCGGGTCCTGGACGCCCTCCAACGGGAGGATGCGATCCCCGGAATGCCCAATCCGGACACCGCGCCCGGTCTCGCGCGGCACCTCCTCCAGGTCATCGTCCAGTTGAAACAGGCCGCCATTGAACCGGAGGCCTTCCGCAAGCGGCTGAAAGAACCAGCTCCCTTCGACAGGATCGTGGCGCGGGTCTACGAGGACTACCACGACGCCCTCGTCGCGGCGGACGCCTACGACGTGCCCGGCCTCTTCTGGCAGGCCCACCTCACCTGTCTCGAAGGGAAGCCCCGCGCACTGGACGACATCAACCTGGTCGCGCTGGATGGTTTCGACGATTTCACGCCGTCGGAGTTGCGCTTCGTCGAGGGGCTGGGCCGGCACGTGGACCAACTGGTCTTCGGCCTCAACCACGATGTCGCGCCGGACCGGCAGGACCTCTTCGCCCTGCCCCGGCAAACCACGGAATCGATTCTTTCCCGCTTCGACGCCGCCGAGGAGGTGGCGGCGGAACCCGCCCCACGGTGTCAGCGCTCCTGGCTGGCGTCACGGATATTCTGGCGCGATCTCCGGCCCTACCCCGATGGGCTGACGGAGAATCTCGCGGTGTTACCCTGCGTGGACGCGGCCCACGAAACGGAATGTGTCGGCCGGCGGATAAAGACCCTGCTGCTCGAAGGCGTGCCGCCCGAGGAGATCGCCATCATCCACCGCAACCCCGCCGAAGCCGTGGACCGGTTCACGGAGGTCTTCGCGGGGTACGGGATTCCCCTCTCCGCGCGGCAGGGGCGGCCCCTGCGCCGAAGCAGCGTGGGCGGCTTCCTGCTTCGCTTTTTCGAGGCCATGCAAACCTGGTCGCGGGAGGACATGCTCGAGGTGCTCATGTCGCCCTGGGCCCATCCGGGCGGGAAACCCGACGACGGAACGCCCGCCTTGGCCCGGGCCGCGGGCATTGTCCGCGGGGCGCGCGCGTGGAAGACCCGGCTGGAGAAGCTGCACGACGCCCTGGAGGCCCGGCGCGGAAAGGACGCAGAGCGGCTGCTGGCGCGCATGCCCCATGCCGCCGAGCGGGCCGCCCGCCTCCTGGAGCGGATCGCCGGGTTGGCGGGTTGTCACGCGGCCCTTCCCCGGGAGGCCACGCAGAGGGACTTCGCCATCGCGGTGGACCGCCTCATGGACACGCTCCAACTGGAGCAAACAGCGCGGAGGGCCCACCACCCCGAAGGTGAAGAGACGGCCCTCACGGCCCTGCGGGGCATGCTCGTCACCATGGCATCCGCTTCTGGCGCGGCCCCGATCCCCTGGGCGGTCTTCCTGCGCCGCTTCGAAGAAGGTCTGGGCGCCACGTCCTACACACCACCCGGTCCTTCCCGGGGCGTGATTCTTACGGACCCCAGCGCCGTGCGGGGCCTCACCTTCCGCCATGTTTTCCTGGTGGCCATGAACGAGGGCGTGCTTCCGGCCCCCGTGCCCGTCAACGCGGTCTATTCCGAGCGTGACCTGGAGCGGTTGCGACGAGCGGGCATTCCCCTGGAGGGGACATGGGCGCACCACGCGCGGGAGCGCTTGCTCTTTCACCATGTCCTCGAATCGGCCACGGAAACGCTCACCCTGAGCTGGCGCGCGATGAAGGAGGGCGGACGCGAGGCCATGCCCAGTCCGTTCCTGGCCGATGTGCGGGAGATCTTCGCGGACCGTGCCGAGATTGAAGCCCCCGTGCCCCGGTCGGAGACCATGCTGCCCGAGGCGGACCAGGCGGCCTCGGCGCGGGAATTCGGCGCGGCCCTGGCCCATGCCGGGGCGAAGCCCGATGACCTGGCCGGGCTTTTCCCGCAAGCCGCCCATGCTCTCACGGTGGAATCGCGGCGGCAGGATCCCAATGGATTCGACTCGTGGGACGGCGTCTTGGCGGACCCGGCGCTTGTCAATGGCCTCGCCGCGCATTACGATAACGCCCACCATTTCAGCGCCAACCAGGTCGAGACCCACCGGGCCTGCCCGTTCCGGTTTTTCCTCGACCGCGTGTTGCACGTTGAAGAATACGAAGCCCCCGCGGAAGAACTCGACGCGCGCACACGGGGCTCCATGCTCCATGCCATTCTTCAGCAGTTTCACCGGCGTTTCCAGGGCCGGGCCATTGCGGCGATCCCGACGGAGGAGGCCACGGAGGCCCTGGAGGAGATCGTCCATACCGTGTTCTCCGACAACCGGTGGCGTACCATTACCTGTACCGACGGGCTCATGGCCATGGAAGAACGCGCCATGGCGGCGCGGCTGTCGCGCTACCTGCTCATGGCGCAAAACGACGGGGACGACGCGGAATGGGCGCCCCGCCATTTTGAAGTCGCCTTCGGACGAACCCCGCGCGAAGAGGCCGACCCCGCGAGCGTGGAAAAACCCCATGTCCTGGACACCCCCGCCGGCGAGGTGCTTTTCGCGGGCGTGGTGGACCGAATCGACGCGGGCGCGGAGGATACCCTGCGCATCATCGACTACAAGAGCGGCGCCGTGCCCACGGCGGGCGACGTGGTGAAGGCCCGCGACATACAGTTGAGCCTTTACCTGGAGGTGGTGGAGCAACTTCTTTTCCCCGGGAAAACCTGCGCAAGCGCCGTGTACCTAGTGCCCGGACGAACCGCGCGGCGCGACGTGATCCCGAAGAAATACGTGGATCGTCACACCCGGCGCGAGGTCTTGATCCATGCCGTGAGCAACGCCGTGGCAGGCATCCGCGCGGGCGTCTTTCCACCCACGCCCGCCGACGAAAAGAAGACCTGCGCCCTGTGCGGACAGCGAAGTATCTGTCGCTACGACCGGCGCCGCGTGGAACGAAAGCAGGAAGAACCGGCCTCATGAACTGGACCCCTGAACAACGCCGAGCCGTCACCTCCCTCGCACCGCGCATCTGCGTGGACGCGGGCGCCGGCTCGGGCAAGACCCGCGTGCTTATCGACCGCATGGTGTACCTCATCGAGGAGGGCCATGCCCAACTCGATGACATCGTGGCCATCACCTTCACGGACAAGGCGGCGGGCGAGATGAAGGCGCGGCTGCGCCAGGCCTTCCGCGCCAAGGCCACGCCGGACGATGCCGAGACCATGAGCCAATGGCGGGAACGGGAGCGGCGGGTGGAATCGGCCCGCATTTCCACCATCCACGGTTTCTGCGTAAACCTCCTGCGCGAGAACGCCCTGCGCCAGGGCATGGACCCGGACTTCGCCGTGCTCGCCGATGCGGACGGGGCGCTGCTGTTGCACCAGGTGGTGACGGAAACCTTCCTTGCCCTGCTCGACGCGGAGGATGAACAGGCCATGCTGCTGGGCGAAACCTTCGGCGCGGCGCGCGTCATGGCCACGCTCAAAACCATGGCGCGAAAACGGAGCGTGGTGGAACGGGCCGATGAAGCCCACTGGTCGGGTGACGCGGAAACGCTCCTGGCCCATTGGCGTGATGCCGTGGCGGAGGAATCGCGCCGGCGCCTGGCCGCGTTTCGTCACGACCCGGAAGTGGCCAAACTCATCACGAAACTGCGGTCCTTCGAGAATGCCTGTGAAAAGCCCGAGGACAGCCGCGAGGTTCTTCGCCGGGTGCAGCTTGACGTCCTGACGGCCATCGTCGATGGAAAACCGCCCGGCGAGATCAACGCGCTGGCCCGTATCGCCATGGGAACCTCCGCAAGGGGAACGAAGCGGAAGAACTGGATCGGGGTGAACACGGCGGACGCCGTCAAGGCGGTGCAGGAGAGGGTGAAAGACTGGCTGGAACGGAACCTTCTCGAAAAAAAATACGACCCCGGCGAGACGTGGCAGGCGGCGCGGCTGACCACCGCCCTGTGCGGGGTCTACCGCCGGGTGGCGGCGGCCTGGGACAAGACCCGGAACGAGGCGAACACGGTCGATTTCGACGACCTCATCGACCGGACGCGCCGCCTGCTGGAGCAGGATGACGTCCTTTGCCGGCACGTGGCGGGGGGCATTCGATTCCTGTTGATGGACGAGTTTCAGGATACCGACGCGAACCAGTTGGCCATCGCCCGGGCCCTGAGCGAGGCCCCCGGCGGCCCCGCCCTCTTCATTGTGGGCGACGCCAAGCAATCCATCTACTATTTCCGGGGCGCCGAGGTAGAGGTTTTCGCCGGGGAACGCAAGACGGCCGACGAGGTGATTCCCCTTGACGTGAACTTCCGGACCTTGCCGAACGTGCTCGATTTCATCAACGATTTTTTCGAGAAAACGGGCGCGCTCCATCGCGTGGAGCACCCTTTCAAACGACTGGCCGCGCACCGGGAGGCGGCTCCCGAAGGGCGCGTCGAGTTCCTCGTGCCGGAGCAACAGGACGACGAACCTAAGCCGTCGGCGGAAGGGGGAAGACGGCGGGAAGCGGAACTTATCGCGCGGCGTATCGCCGAGTTATGCCGGGACGACGCGCCGCCCCTCGTCTGGGACGCGACGGCGGAGGCCTTCCGCCCGGCGGGCTATGGAGATGTGGCCATTCTCCTGCGGGGCATGTCGAATGTTCATCTCTACGAGAATGAGCTGCGCCGCCTGGGCATTCCCCACGCCCTCGTGGCGGGCGCGGGCTTTTATGCCTGCCGGGAAGTGATGGATGTAATCAGCCTGACACGGGCCGTGCTGGACCCGCTGGACGAACCGGCGGTAACGGCCTTCCTGCGCGGGCCCCTGGCCGGCCTTTCCGACGAAGACCTGTTGCGCCTGGCGCAGGCGGGTGGCGTGGCGAAGGCCTTCGCCGGAACCGTGATCCCCGGATCCTTTGCCGACGAAGCGACGCTGACGCGCGCGCGCGCACTGGTGGCCGACCTGCGGGCGCACCTGGAATGGCCGCCTTCCGCCTTTCTGCGCCGCATGCTGGAAGCGACCCAATTCGAGGCCGTGCTGCTTGGACAATACCTGGGCGTGCAGAAGGTGTCCAATATCCGCAAACTGATCGAGCAGGCCGAGGCCTTCGCCGCGAGCCGCACCCCTTCCGTTCGCGCCTTTGTACGCTACCTCGAAGAGGTGCGCCGGCACGATCTTCGCGAGGGCGAAGCGCTCTTGCAGGCCGAAGGGGCGGTCACCATCATGACCATCCACCGCTCCAAGGGGCTGGAGTTCCCCGTGGTCATCACGGCCGACATGTCCAACGACCGGCAGGGCTCGAAGGCGGACGACCTTTTTGCCCATCGCGCATTGGGCCTGGCCATGAAGTGCGTCAACGACCGGGGAGACGTGGTTAAGCCGCCCCTGGCCGATGTCATCGACCGGCGCGTAACGGATGAAGAGCAGGCCGAACATGTCCGCCTGCTTTATGTCGCACTGACGCGCGCGCGGGATTATCTCATCATGAGCGGCTCGACCCGGATCGGAAAAAAAAGCTGGTTGGCCATGATGAACGAGGCCTTTGGCGTGTGCGCCCGCGGCGACGGCGGCATGATCGTGGGGCAAGGCTGGCAGGCCTCCGTGCGCCGGAAGATCGAAGACGTGGACGGTGATGATCGCTCCACGCCGGCGAAAATCATCGTACCGGAAGTCCTCCCTGAACGGCTCGGGCCGCCCACGCTGGCCTCCACGCCCCGAAAGACCTGGTCTGTCTCCGCCATCCTCGATCACCTGGCCGACGGGCTGGACACGGAGGAAGAGCGTCCGCGCGACGGGAAAGCATCTCCTGAAACACGGGTGGTGGCCATGACGCGGGGCACCCTGGTGCATCGCCTTTTCGAACGCTGGCACTTCGCCCGCGACCCCGAACCGCTGCTGGCGGAGCTGGTGACCGAAGCGGGATTGCCCCTGGGGAAACAGGAGGCCGCCATGGAAGACCTGCGTAACATCGCCCGGCGCTTTTGCCAGACCGAGTTGGGGATACGCATGGCCTCCGAGGGCGGAATCCTGCGGGAAGCGCCCTTCATCCTCCGGATCGACGATGCCCTCGTGGCCGGCACCATCGACGCCCTGCTTGCGGACGGTACCATTATCGACTACAAGACCGGCGCCCACCACGAAGATTGTCATGAGCGCTACGAATGGCAGTTGCTGCTCTACGCCGCCGCGGTAAAGGCCCTTTTCGGTCGCGTCCCGGAAAGGGGCTACCTCTGCTACGTGGATAGCGGCGTGACCTATCCCGTGAGGCTGGAGGAGGCCCAAGTAGCGGAAGCCGTTCGCCACGCGCGTGACGTTATTGCTGCCATGGGCCAGGCCAGCCGCTGAACGGCCTGCGGCAGCCCTTCCGGGTGCCCTCCCTGCGGAGAGGCATGCCGCCGGATTGTCATCCCGAACGCACTCGTGAGAGCGCCTGTGATATTCCCGCGTATGAAAAACGGGTATACGGTCAATGAACAGGGACTTCGCAAACAGGCGCCAGAAGTCGTCAGAAGTCGAAGGGATCGGAATCGGTGAGGGGATCCGAGTCGCGATGGAGCCGGCAGAGGTGCCAGGTCGCGGCAAACTGGAGCAGTTCAATGACGGTGAGAGGGAGCACCGTCAAGACAGGGCCAATGACAGGCTTCATATCCCCACGGTAGGCAAGTTCGGTGAAAAATGCCTGAAGGAAGTACCCGAACAGACCGATCAGGGCAATAGCCAGGGTATGGCGCAACTGCGTGACCAGGGGCCGCAGCGCCTCGCCCAACTCCGGCCACCGGAACCGTCCCCAAAACATGACACAGGCGCCCATGGGAACGGCAAGAATAAAGAGCAGCATGAAAAGAAGCTCCACCAGGACGACCACGCCGTCCAACCCGGCCGCCACCGCACGAACCTCCACCATGATCACGAGATAGGCCAGGAGGTTGATGAGAAACCAAGGCAGGAAGAACCGGCGCAACGCCGCGCGCGCGCCCTCACACTTCCACAAAGGCTTGTCCATCTCCCTGCCGAGGATGGCGAACACACAGGCCTGGAGACCGGCCACCAGGGCGGAAAGCGCAACCTGCCTGGCGGCATTGTAGAGCCCCAGCCAGGCGGGCGGGCTGTCCTGGTTCGTCCAGGCCGTCACCGCCCAGTCCACACCACTGCTTATTGAAATGAACAGCATGGTGACGAGTACATAGGCATACACGGGGGGCTGGTTGCGCTTGAGGGAGGCCCAGGCTTCTTTGAGGATGGGCAAACGACTTACTCCGCCATCTCCGCCATACGTGATTGGCGCTGTTGTTCGTGAAAAACAAAGTGAGTCAGGGACTCGCGCACTTTGTCGCTGATGCCGACAAAACACCCGCGGACGAGATGATGGCCGCCGGGGAGCGCGGTAACCTCGACGGGACGGAGCTCCACCTTGATGGGGCCGGCTCCGTCGGTGATATCCAGTTCGACCCGAAGCAGTATTTGTCTGGGAACGGGCTGGGGAAGCAGCAGGGCCAATCCGCCGCCGCTGAGACTGCTGACGCGTCCTCGTAACCGGGTGACCGGCTCTCGCGAAGCCAGGTCCGAATAATCATCGTCGAGGGGCGCGTCCAGAACGCCCACGTTCGTGGTCTGATCGTAGTGGATGCGGAAGTGCGCCCGTGCCTGGGTGCGGTGCAACGCGGTGGTATGGCGGAAAACCCACAATGGAGGGCGTTCTTCCTGGCGAATAAACGGCGCCGTAAACATATAACGGGCGTCTTCATCGCGCCAGATGCGGAAATGAGGCATGGCCCCCGGCGTCAGACGCGGCGGGGCGGCGTCCAGCGCGGCGGAAAGGCGAAAGGAAACTTCGTCCACCGCGGCCACGGTCATGCGCTGCCATTGCGCCTCATCTTCCTCGGTGGCCGATATCCACACGGCCTGTCCCCGATGCAGATCGCGGGTGCTGTAAATCCGTTGGCCGAGGGGCAGGTAGTCCAGGCCCAAATGGGTTCGAAGATCGCGAAGTACCAGCCCCCGCTCCTCCAACTCCGGCGTGACAGGGCCTTCCAGGGCGTCGGCCAGTTCGGCGTCAACGGCGGCATCGAAGTGCTGCCTCACGGTGGCCGCACGCAACGGATGATCAGGAGCGTGACGCTGCAGGAGTTGAAGCAGTGCGTCCCGGTCTTTTTCCGGAAGATCCTTTTCGGCGGAAAGTACGGCGATGGCCTGCCACTCGGCACGTAATCGAAGCATGCGCTCACGCTTCCGGCGCACAATAACGACCAGAACCGCCAGGAGAAACAACCCCAGCATGCCCAGGGCAACGCAACGCATGGGCCCCTCCAACTGCTGGGGAATGGTCATCCCCGTGAATTCTTCAGGCAAGAGCCGATATCCCTTTGCTGTTGGCCCCATTCAAACGATCCGCATGGTGCGCGGATTATAGGGAGCCGGTGGAAAGCGGTGCAACAAACACTTTGAAGGCCATTTGCGAAAAGGTGATTTCCAACGAAACCGCGATGAACAAACATTGGACCCGAACGCGGTCCCGCGAATGGCACGTAAAAATTCCTCTATTTCACCATTGCCTCGAAAGTGTCCACTATTCCACGATAAACCCGTTTTTCTCAAGCGCCTTGGTCAGGTCGGCCCTCGAAATATCACGGTAGGCCACAAGCTTTCCGGGATCGATATGCTCGAGGTGCTTGGTAAAACGACGCCGGTGCATCAGGTCCACCATAACCAGGGGGTCGTCGGTCTCCAGCACGTGTATGGTGCGCAGCCGAACACGCTTCATGGCGCCGCGCCAATCATCCAGGGTCATCATCACGTTCGAGGGCAAAGTACCGCCCCGATTGTGACTTAGCAGGAAGTCAACAAAGCCATTGGGATCATGCCCATCCTGCATGGCCTGGGTGAAAGAGTCCCGGGTCACGTTGTAAACCGTGGCCTGTCCCGTACTGACCCGCACGGCAAACTGGTCCAGCGGAACCGTGAGAAGCGGATCCATGTCCCGCGTGGGCACTACAATGTCGAAATTCGGCTGCACCACGAACTCGCCCCGCCGCGGCGGAAAGGCCTCGTCCAAGGCCGCCGACGGTTCCCCGGTGAGCAGGGACGCGCCCAACGGGGTGATGGAAAAATGAGCTTCTCCATCGGGATAAGCGCGATCCACCACGCCGAGCCAGAAAAGCGTGCCTTCAAGCGACCGTGCTATCCGCGTTTCGGCCTGGCTCGCCACGGCCGGGTTGATGTAGGCCCAATGGGCGCCCTGGGACCTCAGCACGGGCTGCACGTTTTCCGCCTGTCGCCGCCCGATGTGCCGGGCCACCTCAATCACGGAAAACCAGTCACCCACCTTGCTTTCCTCCAGCAGGGCGTTCATGGAGGCCCGGGAATGGGCCTCATCCCCGTGCGTGCAAAGGTGCTCGAAAAGAATACGGTGACGACCCACCCGATCCAGCTTGATGAGGGGCTCCAACTCGCCGGCACGGAGAAGGTTGTCCACCCGCACCAGCCATCCCACCCCCTCGGCCACCCAGAGACAGGTGTTAAGTGACGGCTCGTCTTCCTCCGGGCAGACTTCGGCCAGGCGCCGGCGGTCCTCACGGAACAGTTCACCGTCGCCGCGAAGACGGACCGGCCGCGCTGCAATGGCGGCGATAAGCCGACAGATGGTATCCGAGAAGGAGAGGCCGAGGCTGATGGTATCGCGGGGCGCTTTGCGTAATGGCTTGAGGCAAACCTTGCGTTCCTTGACACGCGACGCCGTTTCACGGTACTGACGTAACTCGGAAAGCAACCCCGCGACGCGAACCAAGCGATCCTCGGCATCGAAGCGGAACATCTCAAAAAGGGCGAAGCCGCGGAATAATTCCCACAGCGCCTGCTCCACGTCGAACTCCGTTCCGCCATGGGCAACGCGGACCTGGGAAACGGACATGATCCCCTTCTTCGACTGCCACAGCACGTCAAAAACCTCGCGGGCGGTCTCGGAGAATCCGCGTGTCGCCACATAGCTCACCACGGAATCGGGATGTCTATGATAGCGGTTTACCAGGGCCTCGGCCAGGGCCTTCTTGGTGCTGGGCTGCTCGATGCCCACCTGTTCTTCCAGGCGGCGGAAGTCGTGGGGGACAAGGGCTTTCACGCGACGAAAGAGGGAAGGCACGTCGCCGTGGTTCTCAAGGCCCTCCGCAATGCGCCTGATGGCGCTCTGCCCTTCCGCCACCAGCCGTATTTTCGTGATATCCGTGTAGATGAGACGCGGGTTTATGTCAACGAGGTACTCGATTTCCTCCTCGGGGAGTTCCAGTTTTTTTGAAAGGAACCGAATGGTAAGGCCCGAACGACTGTTCGCGGAAAGCTCTTTGGCCACCAGATACGCGGGCCGGCTCATCCCTTCCAGCGAAGCCAACAAGCTGGCGCCGTGTCGCATACCTCATCCTTCTCCCGGCGTTTATGGGCATACTCCCGCCCGCGAACAAACGAAAGAAAGCATTATAGTGCATGAATACCGATGTAACAAGCACCGACAGCACCGGCTATCACGTCCCCGGCCGGATCAGCACGCCCTGCCCGGCGATGAGCCACAGGCCATGATCGTAGTCGATGGGCAGCGGCCGGCCGTCCTGCGCGGAGAAGCAGACGCCTTTGACAGCCTCTCCGCCGTGCATGGGCGTCACCCTGGCCGACCGCGCCAGGCTCAGGTTTACCACCATTGCGTAGGGCGTACCGTCGTCGTGGACGAACTCGCCGACCATGAGGGGGACGTCGCATTCCACCGACTCGATGAAATGGCCGGGCAGCGTGGGCCCCTTCGGCACAAAAGCCGGTTTGGTGAAATAGACCCCCGTGGAAGTGAGCCGGTTCATCAGTGGGCCAAGGGCCTTCACTTCGTGGTTCACCGCCCGCAGATAATTCCACGTGACGTTCTTTTCCCCATCCGGCGCGATGGGCGCGTAGCCGTAACCCCGGCTGTAATAGGTGTACCAGGTGAGTCCGGAATAGCCCGCCGCCAGCGTGGTATAGGCCTGGAAGCGCAGGTTTGCCGGGGAGGGGATCGTGGTGAAAGGCCGGATCTGGTTCGACGACACTATGTTCCAGAAAGGAAGCCCGTGTTTCATGGCCACGCGCCGTACTTCAAGGAGATCCCGGAAATAAACGGTGACGCGGTTCTTCATCACGAGGTCGTTCGAGTATTGCACTTGGTAGTCATCGTAGCTGATGAATTGGGGATTTACCTCGGCCACGTAACGTTCCAGGTACTCGGTGAAGCTCTTTGTCTCAAGCTGCGACTGATCCGGCGCGCCGATGGTGGCGTAGCCGGGAAAGAGGTTGATATAGGCCAGTTTGCCCGGTGCATATTTCTTTACCGCCGCCACGGCTTTGCCCAAGGCGGAAAAGGCCGAAGCCCCCGGCTCGTCGGTCAGGAAAAAACCCGCCACCGCCGGACTGTCCCCCGCCGATTCAACATAAGCCTTCACCCGCGCGTCGATTTCCTCATCCGACAATTGTTTCCATTCCCGCATCCAAATGCCCAGGTCCGGCACGTCCGGCGCCATGAGCACCTTCAAACCCAGCCGCTCGCATTCCGGCAGGTCACGGGGCAACACGAATCCACCGAGGGTGAAGTTGCAGGCCTGGATCGAAGCCAGGCCGTGTTTGTGTTCTTTGGTATCCTGTTTCCAGCCATGCTGCGGGTCCCACGTGAGGACGGGATAGAAGTCTTGTGTGAAAATGGCGGGGTCCAGCGTGTTGCCGTTCATGATGTTTTCCTCTCCCGCGGCACAGGGCACCGTGCCAAAAAAGCAGACCAGGAATGCCAGGGAAATGCTCCATGCCACGCGAGTTGCCTGGGTGAGTCTCATTGGTCCTTCTCCTTTTTCTGTTGGTTTATCCGCTTTAAGTGTACGCCCGTATCGTCCCCGCTTGCCATCCCGCGAGGATTCCCATTACTTCCGCCATTCCCGCGAACACGGGAATCCAGATCGCCACGGTCACTCGAGGCTCCCTCGCAATAACGGCTTTTGGGCTCCAACGACGCAGGTTGAAGGATTTTGAGTGCCATTTGCGAAAAGGCGAGGGCGGGATGTCGCGAAGGGGTACGATTCGCGGCAGGGGAAATCTTCCTGTTGGCTGAGGCGGACCGGTTTGCCCCTTTCGGCGGCCATCCATTATTCTGGCGAAAATCCATCATGCAGGGAGGACGACATCGTGGCAATTCGCAAGGCCGTCATCACGGCGGCGGGACGCGGGGTCAGGCTCTATCCCGTGGCCGATACGGTGCAGAAGAGCATGCTGCCCCTCATCGACCGCGACGGCTTGACCAAGCCGGTTATCCAGATTATCGCGGAAGAGGCGCTCGACAGCGGGATCGAGGAAATCTGTATCGTCTGCGCCCCGGGGGACGAGGAGCGCTACCGCGCCCAACTCGCCCGGCTTCGGGAAAACCTGCTGAGCGTCCACGCGGGCGTCGAGTGGGCGGCGGCACAGGCCGAGCGCCTCGACAAACTGCGGGCCTGCCTGTCTTTCGCCGTGCAGGAGGAAGCCCTGGGCTACGGTCACGCCGTGCATTGCGCGAAAGACTTCGTCGGCGAGGAATCCTTCCTCCTGCTCCTGGGCGATCACCTCTACCTTTCCCATGACCCGGGCCGGCGTTGCGCGGGACAACTCATCGACCTGGCCGCACAAGAGGATTGCGCCGTGGCCGCGGTGCGCGCCACGCGGGAACACCTCATCCGCGATTACGGCACGGTAAGCGGCCGGCGCATGGCCGATCTTCCCGGGGTCTACACCATCGAGACCATCCGCGAGAAGCCCTCGTTGAGCCTGGCCGAGCTGGAGCTGCAAACGCCGGGCTTGCGGTCGGGCCATTACCTCTGTTTCTTCGGCATGCACGTGCTGCCCCACCGGATCTTCGGCCTCATCGAGGAGGAAATGGCCGGCGACCGCGCGGAGAACGGCGGCATTCAACTCACCCCGGCCCTCCAGGCGCTGGCCCAACGGGAGCGTTACCTGGCCGCCGAACTGCGGGGCGAGCGCCACGACATCGGCGCCGCCTTCGGCCTGCTCCGCACACAGTTGGCCCTGGGACTGGCGGGCGTCGAGCGGGACGGCATGTTGGCCGCCATGGTCGAGCTGATGGCCGAGTACAATCGTGGCGGCGCGCCGACACCGGGGACATGACGTGAATCCCTTCATCGAAACCATCACCAGCGACGAGCCGACCCTGCGCAACCGTCCCTTCCGCGCCCTCTGCGAGGCCATGAAGATTTCGGAACTGCTGGCGGCGTGCCGTGAATTGGAGACCTTTCGCCGGGGCGCGGAGAACCTCTACGAACGGGTGCGGGCCACCCTCTTTCTCTACGCCGCCTGCCGTTTCCATCTCTCCGAATCCCCCGCCTTTGCCCGCGCGGGGGAAGTGCCCTACGACGGTTTCACCGACCTCCTGGACCGGCGTTTCGAGGAGGCCATCGCGCGCTTCCTCCGTGTCCTCGACACGGATGGGCCGAGCGGCAACCTCTTCAGCGCCCTGGCCGAGGCCTACCACCAGCTTGCTTTCCAGACCCTTTGCGACCAGGTGCGAAAAAGTGTCCGCGCGAGCCGGGGTAACCGGTGGATGTTCCGCGTGGGCCACGTGGAGGAGCACCCCCTGCGGATTCGCCCTGAATTGCTGCGCCGCGAGGATGGGACGCCGCTCTACCCGGTGCTCACGGAAAACACGCCGGTGCGCCTCGACCTGAGCCACAGCGGCTGGTCGGATATTTTTTTCCTGGGCATGGACTACCCGGAATGCGCGCGGGTCCTCAACATCTCCGTCGATCTCGCCGTGTATGGCCGCGACGACGAAACACGCCCGCCCGTTTCGGTCCACATCCGCGTCATCCCCGAGCCGGTGCTGCGGCTCACCAGCGTGGACCTCAACACCACCAAGGATATTACCGACCTGCGTGATCTCTTCAACTTCGGCAACGACTACCTCGGCCTATTGAAGGCGGGGGTCATTGCGTCGGGCTTCGTCCCCCCCTCCTTTGAGGGCACGGATCAGCCCCTCGGCCGCATTCTCGCCCGCGTGGCCGGCCCGGGCATGGGCCTTGAACTGGTTACGCATGTGAACGACATCCCCAAGGGTTCCCGCCTGGCGGTCTCCACCAACCTCCTCGCCTCCATCATCGGCGCGCTCATGCGGGCCACGGGACAGACCGACCATCTCGAAGGCGGCCTGGGCGAGGACGAGCGCCGGCTCGTGGCTTCGCGGGCCATCCTCGGCGAATGGCTCGGCGGTTCGGGCGGCGGCTGGCAGGACTCCGGCGGCGTGTGGCCGGGGCTCAAGGTTATTCAAGGCGCGTTGGCGAAAGAGGGCGACCCGGAATTCGGCGTCAGTCGGGGCTGCCTGCTGCCGCGCCATCGCGTGCTGGGCGACGGGGAACTCCATCCCGAGGTGACCCGGCGGCTGGCGAAATCACTCGTGCTGGTCCACGGCGGCATGGCACAGAACGTGGGCCCCATCCTGGAGATGGTCACCGAGAAATACCTGCTTCGCGCCGAGAAGGAGTGGGACGCGCGAAACGCCATGCGCGCCATCTTCGACGGCATCCTCGACGGCCTGAAGACGGGCGACGTGAAGGCCATTGCCGCACGCACCACGGAGAACTGGGAAGGGCCCCTCAAGACCATCATCCCGTGGGTGACCAACCGCTTCACCGAGACCATCATCGCCCGCAGCCGGGAGCGGCTGGGCGAGGATTTCTGGGGCTTTCTCATGCTCGGCGGCATGTCCGGCGGCGGGATGGGCCTGCTCGTGGCGCCGGAGAAGCGCGACCAGTTCCGCGAAGAGATTCTCCATATCATGGGCGAGACCAAGCGCGCCCTGGAAGACGCCCTTCCCTTCGCCATGGACCCCGTGGTCTATGACTTCCGTATCAATCCCCACGGCACCCGGGCGCGGCTGCGCCGCGGGGGAGAGGCCCTCATGCCCGCGCAATACTACAGTCTCCAGATTCCCGCCATGGTGCGCGAACGGCCCGAGGACATCCCCTACCTGCGCCGGGTCGAGCTGGACCGCTTCACCGTGCAATGCGGCGACGAGGCCAGGGCCTACCCCGTGCTGCGTACCCTGGTGGGCCACCTCTTCCGCGTGGCCGGCACGGACCGGCCCGAGCGGCGGGCGTGGGACGAGGCCGCCGAGGCTATTCGGAAGGACCACGGTTTCGACGCCATTCAGCACGAGCGCACGCGGGAAGACCTGCGCGCGGGCCGCATCGGCCTGGCGCGGAACCGTCTGCCCGCCGACACGGATATCCAGGACGTGCGGGAAGGCGACGTGACGCCCCTGGACGAGGTTACAGACGGGGCAAGGAAATCAGGCGAGGCGGCCCTCCGCGAAGGCAAGGTGGCCGTGCTCTCCCTGGCGGGCGGCGTGGGAAGCCGCTGGACCAGCGGCGCGGGCGTCATCAAGGCACTCAACCCCTTCGTCCAAATGGGGGGGCGGCACCGAAGTTTCCTCGAACTGCACCTCGCTAAGACCGCCCGCGTGGCCCGCGAATGCGGCGTGGCGCCGCCCCATATCATCTCCACCAGCTACCTCACCCACGGCGCCATCGAGAAGCACCTCGCCGCCGGCGGCAACTTCGGCTACGACGGCCCCCTCTACCGCTCCCCCGGACGCGCCATCTGCCAGCGCCTCGTGCCCATGGTGCGCGACCTGATTTTCCTGTGGGAGGAAATGCCCCAGGAAACACTGGACCTCCAGAAGCAGAAGGTGCGCGAGGCCGTGCGCCGCGCCCTCATGGACTGGGCGCGGTCCCTCGGCGAAGGAACGGACTACGTGGACAACGTGCCGCTCCAGCGCTTCAGTCCTCCCGGACACTGGTACGAAGTTCCCAACCTCCTGCGAAACGGCGTGCTTGCCAGGCTCCTCAAAGAACACCCCGCCGTCGAGACCATCATGCTTCACAACATCGACACCCTGGGCGCGGACCTCGATCCGGCGGCCCTGGGGCAGCACCTCGACAGCGGCAACGTGCTCACTTTCGAGGTCGTGCAGCGGCGCATCCACGACCGGGGCGGCGGCCTGGCGCGGGTGAACGGCCAACTCCGCCTGCTGGAGGGCCTCGCCCAGCCCCGGGAAGAAGACGAACTCCGCCTGAGCTACTACAACACCATGACCACCTGGATCCAGGTGGACGACCTGCTCTCACGCTTCGGCCTCACCCGCGACGACCTCCACGGTCCCGAGGCCCGCATCGCCGAGGCGGTACGCGCCATGGGCCGCCGCGTGCCCACCTACGTGACCATCAAGGACGTGAAACGCCGCTGGGGCCACGGCCAGGAAGACGTCTATCCCGTGGCGCAATTCGAGAAGCTCTGGAGCGACATGACCGCCCTACCCGACATGCCCTGCGGCTACCTCGCCGTGCCCCGCATGCGCGGCCAGCAGCTCAAAGAAGCCGATCACCTCGACGCCTGGGCCAACGACGGCAGCCGCGACTACATCGCCCGCCTGTGCGGCCTGACGTAGGGCGCGCTTCAGCGCACCGTTCCCCCAGAATCGCCAAGTTTGCCACAATTTCGCTCAAGCGCTTTGATGGGCCGTCTTTGTTCGTCCGGCCGCGTGCAGGATAGCAGCGAAGACCGTGAACACCGGGAAGCCGATGCACAATGCCATCACTGACAGAAAAGGTAGCATGCAGTACCACTCAAGACCCTCGATGCCCGCGGAATCGCAGAAGAATCGTTGTCCCCGGACATAGAGCAACCCCGGTGAATCCTGTTGCCCGGTAAAGAACATTTCGTAGTATGGATAGTGGTCGTTTGACAGTTGCCAGCCCGTGACGCCTACGAAAACAAGCCGGTTTCCGTTTTTATCGACTGCATCAACTATTGTTCCGCGGCGGAGGCAATCGGGTTTTCCGTAGCCCTGGTGAGATCTGGCAAGGATACCACTCCCACGGATGAGAGCGTACAAGGCGGGCAGATCCGGGAATGTCGTCGAATATCCATCGGGGAGTAGTCCCCGCTGCTCCAAAGCCAGCAGTAGCCGTCCATCCAAACAGTAGTATGGGTCCGTCTTACACGCGGCAAGGCATTCGTCCATAACGAGGTCCGTCTTTACGACCAGAGAACAATCATCGGCGTCATACGCCTTCGGTTCAATAGGGATGACGGCGGTCACCTTGGCGATACGGTCGATCGCGCTGAGAACGGGTGGCCGCACGAAGAAGTAGCCCCAGTAGACTTTGGAGATGCCAATCGAAGCCAAGAAAGCAGCAACGAACATGGCAATAGCGACGAGACCATAGGCGAACGCCGGTCTACGAAACCGCGTTATCTTTGTAAGAAAGGCGGAAAGAAGCGTGGCCAGGATGTACGATATAACCAAGTTTGCCGCAAAAGTTGCCCAACCGATGCTCCAGGTTGAGGTTCCTCCGGTCGTTGCTATTTGGATCGGGGCTCCAATCCCATAGTCCAGTTGTGTTCTACCGGGAAAGTCGTCCCCGTCCATCGGGTAGGTTATCGAGGCCGAACTGAAGAAAGTCCCCTGCAACAGAACGATGACCAACAGCAGAATGATGGACAACGCGTTCGGCTTCAGTCTGCCGAGGTAGGCCTTCGTCGGCACGGTCACAGTCATGTTCATGTTCATCCCATCGTATGCAAGAAACGGACAGCCAGGTTGCGTATCATGCCACGGGCAACGCACCGGCCCGCCGATGCGGGCGAGACGCCCGCGTATGCGCATTTCCACGGCAGACCATGGGAACGAGGAACCGTTGCACGGTTTCATCGGCTGGCGCGCTTCAGCGCACCGATTTCTCTGCATGCTCCATCACTGCCCCATGACAGTGATGGTCAGATTTGATACGGGCAACTTGTCAAACCGGCTGATCAGAAAAGCGGCACGTCCCGAACCCGATGCGGCGCGATAACAATACAAGCCTTCTCCCGTATCACTTTCACCCTTATCGAACACCCAACCCCCATTCTCGAAGGCTTTCTTGTAATGACGCACCAGTTTTTTGACCGGGGCCTTGGATGATGCGCTGAGGTTGCCGACCGAAGAAGTGCCCATGATCATTACGCCCCGTAATCCCGGGAATGTTGGAATACCGGGCGGATACTCGGCGGGGGAAGGCACCGCGAACCGATCCATCGCCGTAAACAGTTTCTCGACCTTTTCATCAGTCGCCCGGTCGGTACACCCCGCGCCAAGAACAAGCACGGCCAGACCAACTACCGTGAGTACCTGGATCCCCCTTCCTTGAACGTGCGTCATGCCGTGCCCTCCTATTGCTTGTCCCATGCCACCACTATTATCCCCAGAATACACCAAACCTCGTTTTCACGCCAATGGGTCCGTCAATGCGTGCGAGACGCCCGCGCCCTGCATTCCCACGGCGGATCGTGGGAACGAGAAAAAGCCTCTTTCAAAGCATTGGGAATGTGCTCGTGAACGTCCACGTTATTCTCTTATGTGGCACAGCCGCCCCCGGCTGTGAGGCCGACAGGCCTCCGTTTACTTCAAGCTATCGGTTTGAAAGCCGTTTGTCGTAGAAGGGCGTGCTTTCATTCGTGACAAGATGTATTGAGCGAACCCAGAGATGGAACCCTTGCGGGTTCCACAGCCGAGGGCGGCTGTACCACATAAAAAAGGTTCCGGCCCGCGCCCTACAACCCCACGGTGGATCGTAGGAACGAGGACATGCCTTGTCCACTCGCTCCCCTTTCTCCCCCCCTCACAGTAGCGGACTCAACAAGGCCGCCAGCCGCTGGGTCATCTCGCGGTGCCAGGCGCGCTGCTTCCAGTCCGCCAAATCAAGCTGGCCGGCGTCGTTCAGGTAGCGCCGCTGCTTCTCGCGCAATGCCCGCGTCACTTCAGGACCGTACAACGCCAGGTTCAATTCAAAGTTCAGCGCGAAGGAGCGGATATCAAAATTACTCGACCCGATAAAGGCAATGGCGTCGTCGATGCTGATGGTTTTGGCATGAAGCAGGCCCCGGTCGTAGAGATGGACCCGCACGCCTGCTTCGAGGAGGGGTTCATAATAGGCCCGTGACGCGGCCCCCACGAGAATCTGGTCGGACCGCCGGGGCATGATGATGTCCACGTCCACCCCGCGCAACACGGCTACCTGGAGCGCCTGGAAGGTGGCTTCGTCGGGCACGAAGTAGGGCGTGGTGATGATGATTCCCCGCCGTGCGGCGTGGATGGCCGCAGCCACCATGCGCTGGTAGCTTTCGGTCGGGTAGTTGGGACCGCTCGGCAGGGCCTGCAAGACCGTGTTGCCGGGGGTGCCGAGGGCGGGGAACACACTTTCATCCTCTACCACCTCATCCCGCGAGGTATAGAAATCGGCCAGAAAAACGGCTTGCAGGCTGTGTATGACCGGGCCGGTTACGCGGACCATGATATCGTGCCAAACCAGATTGCGGCGGCCGTAATCCTCGTTCACCACGTTTTGTGATCCGGCGTAGGCGATTTCCCCGTCGATGACCGCCAGCTTGCGGTGGTTACGCAGGTCGAGGCGTGCCACGACGAGACGCAGCAGGTGGACCGGCAACATGGCATGCACCTCCACCCCCTTTTGCCGCAGTTCGGGCGCCAGCCGCCGCAGCATGCGTTTCGAGCCGACGGCATCCACCAGCAGCCGGCAGCACACGCCCCGTTCGACCGCCCGGACCAGCGTGTCGGCAATGCGCCGGCCCGTCTCGTCGTTGGCGTAGATGTAGAACTCCAGGTGAACATGGCGCGTGGCCGCGTCGATGTCCTCTACCAGGCGGTCCACGAACTCTTCCGTGATGCCGAGAAGCTCCACCCGGTTCCCACCCACGGCGGGCATGCCGGTCAGTTGCTCCGCAAGGGCGATGAGGTCCCGGTGCTCTTCGCGGGCGTCCGCCCCGCCGGAGGGGGAGAAGGGATGGAGGCGCCCGTCGCGCCGTTCCAGTTCCGCGAGCATGGCCCGGTGTTCCGCGACGCGTTTTCGGGGCAGCCGGTTTTCGCCGATGAGGAGGTAGAGAAACAGCCCGAACCAGGGGAGGAAGGAGATGACCAGCAGCCAGGCCAGCGCGGCCACGGGGCGGCGCCGGTGGGTCACGACGAAGAGCATGACCAGCCGGATGATCCATTCACTGACCAGGTATAGTAATGACCACGTGATCATGAGACCGGCGCGGAGCCCTCCCTCAGTGCTTGTGGGCGGAGGGCTTTGTTCGTCACGTTGAGCGTGTTCCCCACGAAATCGGCCATAGCCGCCCGCAAGGCGTCCCGCTCGTTCCGAACCGCCGCCTCATCGTGGAGGTTCCTCATTTCGAGCGGATCTTTTTCCCGGTCGAAAAAGAGGTCGGGGAAGCCATCCTCGGGCCGCTCGATCCACCCGCCCAATTTGTAGCGCGAAGCGATGGCGGTAAGCATGATGTAGTTTTCACTGAAAGCCACGGCGCGACCGACGGGCGTTCCGTGCCGCAGGTTCGACACCAGCGATTTTCCCGGGAGGGGCGGTCCCGCCGGCGGTGTGATGCCCGTGAGCTCCAACAGGGTGGGGTAGAGATCCACCAACTCCACCAGGTCTTCCCGCGTTCCCGGCGTCATGGCGCCGGGAAGGCGCATGATGAAGGGAACGCGCAACGTGTCCTCGTACACGTTGTGGCCGTTATGAATCTTCTCGATCATGCCGTGATGGCCCACGAAATCGCCGTGATCGCTCGTGTAGATGACGATGGTGTTGTCCGCGAGCCCCTCTGCGTCGAGGGTGTCGAGCACCGTGCCGATGTGGTAATCGATCTCGGCCACCAGCGCGTAATAGTAGGCGATATAGCGCCGGTAAAGCGTAACGTCCTTCGCCGCGAGCCCCAGGCACCAGGGCTTCTTCTCGTTGCGGCGGAAACGCCGCAGCAGGGGCGGAAGGTGCCCGGCCGGTTCATGAAGGGAGCCGGGCAAATGCACCTGGTAGAGGGGATAGGGCGCGGCGTAACCGGGCAGGGGAGTATATGGCTGGTGGGGCCGGTAAAATGAGCACCAGGCGAAGAAGGGCGCGTCGTGGTTCCTGGCGTCGCGGAGGTATTCCATGGTTTTCCGCGCCGTATAGGCTTCCATGGTCTGGGACGGGTCAAGTTCCGACAACCGGGAGCACATCTCGACCGCCCGGTTCGGGGTAAAACGATGACCGAATTCGGCATTCCAGTCCCGCTCGAAGGTTTCCAGCGCCCCCTGTTCCTCGATCCAGTCCCAATAGTTTTCATCGCTCGGGTCCCACCGGTCCTGCAATGTGGTACACGTATAATCGAAACCCGGATCATAGGGCCGGGGGAGATGGCGTTTCCCGAAGGCTGCCGTCCGATAGCCGTTGGCCTTGAGGTGTGCGTGCAGTGTCGTAAGCGCTTCCGGCCGGGGCGGCCGGTCAGGGTTGTAGAGGACGCCTGTCGTACGCGGATAGTGGCCCGTGAGCATGGACGCGCGGGAAGGGGCGCACACGCCGTCCTGGCAATAGGCCCGGGCAAAACGGACCCCTTCCGCCGCGAGTTGGTCCAGGCGGGGCGTCTTCACGTCCGGGTGCCCCGCGCAACCCATCACTCCCGCGTTATGCTGGTCTGAAAAAAGCAACAGTATGTTGGGCCGCTGGTGTGAACCAGGCCGTTGGGGCTCCCCCCGGGAAACGGCCGAGACCGCCTCGCCCGTTGCCAGTGCGGCAGCCAGAAAGCCCCGTCTCGAATAGGCCGACATGCTTTTCCTTCCCCTGTACGCTTCCCAACCGTTCGCGATACATCATACCCCACCGTTGCGTTCGCCGCGAAATGGGGAGTCCCCCGTCATGGAACTCCTTTGTCCATCGGTGCTACCGTATGTGGCTTGTGATGGCGAACCATATCAAGGAGTTTGAGCATGGGCAAGACGATCCGTTGGGGCATTCTGGGTACGGGTACCATTGCGCGGAAGTTCACCACGGGACTTCGCGTCCTGGATGACGCGGTCGTCATGGCCGTGGGGTCGCGCAGGCAGGGAAGCGCCGACGAGTTCGCACGGGAATTCGATGTGCCGAACCGGCACGGCAGCTACGAGGCCCTGGTCAGCGACCCCGAGGTGGATGTCATCTATATTGCCACCCCCCATTCCTTGCACAGGGACAACGCCCTGTTGGCCCTCGAATCCGGCAAGGCGGTGCTTTGCGAAAAACCCTTCACCATCAACCGCGCCGAGGCCGAGGAGATCGTTGCCATGGCCCGGGCGGAGAAGCGTTTTCTCATGGAAGCCATGTGGACCCGTTTCCTGCCCGCCGTGACCCAAGCGCGCCGGTGGATCACCGAGGGCCGCATCGGCGATCCACGCCTGGTCCAGGCCGATTTCGGCTTTCGCGCGGAGATCAACGAGGAGGGCCGCCTCTTTGCGCCGGCCTATGGCGGCGGCGGCCTGCTGGACGTGGGCGTCTATGTCATCTCTTTCGCGTCCATGGTTTTCGGAACCGCGCCGGACCGGGTGACGGGGCTGGCCAACCTGGGGGAAACGGGCGTTGATGAACAGGCCGTCATGGCCCTTGGCTATCCCGGTGGCGGCATGGCCTCGTTGAGCTGCGCCATTCGCACCACCACCGAGCAGACGGCCCGCATCTACGGCACCGAAGGCATGATTTGCCTGCCCAATCCCTTCTGGAGCACCACCGAGGCAACCCTGGCGATTGCCGGAAAAGCCCCGGAAACACGCAGGTTCCCCCACCGGGCAAACGGCTATGAGTACCAGGCCGAGGAAGTGGCCGCCTGCATCAACGGGGGCAGGCTGGAGTCAAAGATCATGCCCCTGGAGGAGTCCATCCGGGTGATGGAGACCATGGACCAGTTGCGCGGCCAGTGGGGACTGAAGTATCCCGTCGAGTAATTCCAACCCAAGGAAGATTCCCATGCAATACGGCATTGTTCCCGGTATCGAAAAGCCTGTTTCCCGCATCGTGCAAGGTACCGTCATGCTCAGTGGCGAAAGGGAAGCGGAAAACTTCACCTTGCTCGACGCCGCTTTCGAAGCCGGTTGCACGACTTTTGATACGGCCCATGTCTATGGCGGCGGAGAATGCGAACGCGTATTCGGACGCTGGGTGAAGGACCGGGGCCTCCGGGACCGGATCGTGCTTTTGGGCAAAGGCGCACACCATGGCGCGGCGGGAAAACGGGTCACACCCGCGGACATCACCGCCGACTTGGGCGAGTCCCTCGACCGGCTGGGGATGGATTACATCGATCTTTACCTGCTTCATCGGGATGATCCGAGCGTTCCCGTGGGGCCCATCGTCGAGACCCTGCACGACTTGCGGAAGGCGGGCCGCATTCACGCCTACGGCGGGTCGAACTGGTCCGCCCGCCGTATCGCCGAGGCCAACCAATACGCCCGGGCTCACGATCTGACCCCTTTCGCCGCCAGCAGTCCACATTTCAGCCTGGCGGAACAACTGGAGGCCCCGTGGGAGGACTGCATCTCCATCACCGGTGCCGACAACGCGGAGCAGCGCGCGTGGTACCAGGAACGGCAATTCCCGATCTTCTGCTGGTCCAGCCTGGCCGGCGGGTGGTTCTCCGGGAGGCTGACCCGCAGCAACGAGGCGGCCCACCGGGACACGCTCTACATGCGCTGCTACGGTTCCGAGGACAACTGGCAGCGCCTCGAACGTTGCGCGCAACTTGCCGGCATCAAAGGTTGCACCATCACCCAGATTGCCCTCGCATGGGTGCTCAACCAGCCCTATGCCGTTTTCCCCCTGGTGGCCGCATACACCCCCGGGGAGTTTCAAGCCTGTGCTGCGGCCCTCGACCTTTCTCTTTCTCCCGAGGAATGCGCCTGGCTCAACCTGGAACGATAGGGCTTCTCCCCCTCCGGGGGGCATCACGATTGGCTTCATCCAAGACCGGTGTGCTATTCTCCCCCTGCTGGGGCGGCGTATCGCGGGGAGCCTTTTGGGTTTTGTCCGGGTTCGGGCCGTGATGCACACCGTCATTCGAGGAGATTCACCGTGAAAAAAATCATAATGTTGCTGGCGATCACGCTTCTGTTGGCGGCATGCCAGACCGGATCCCTGCCTTGGCAGAAGGACGGGGGCGACGACTTGCCGCCGGTTGAACTTCTGGATGAAGGGGACAGCGTTTCCACGGCGCCCCTTCCCGACGCGCCCGAGGCCGACGATTTGGTCGTGGCAGGCAAGCCGCGTTTCGGCGACGTGCCCGTGCCGCTCCAGGTTCGGGAAGACATGGACCGACCCTATGTCTTCGAGTCGGCCTCCCTCCAGATTGGTCGGTTGGTCTATTACACTAAGATCCGCGTCGTCGACTTGGCGCAGTTTTACATCCGGGAATGCAAAAATTCGGGCTGGAAACTCGACAGCGTCTTGCAGGCCGAAGGCGCCAACCTGCTGTTTCGCAAAGCGGGCAAACGCCTGGACGTAATGGCGCGG
>JAJRTN010000166.1 GCA_024278275.1 Candidatus Hydrogenedentota bacterium | reverse complement strand
GTCCAGACCAACAAATATGATATTCTCCTTCATGGACATGACCGGTTCCTTTCGTATGTAGCGCTGGGCTACGGTGGACCTTAAGTATAGCTTAACCTACGAATAGGCGATCCGAGCCGGTCGGTCCATTATGTCTACGTTACCGTCATCCCCGCGAAGGCGGGGCGCCATGATAATGTATCCGTAGATTGCGTAGATGAACGCAGATTCTCCCGTTCCCACGCAGAGTGTGGGAACGAGCGGGGGCGGTGGAATACGCAGGGGTTCCATCTTTGCTTTCACGCAAGTACCGGTAACCGTCCACGCCCAACAAGACTGTCATTACGAGTAGAATCCTCCGCGATAAGGGGGCAACGGCCCTTTTTAAGGTTATGTGGTAATGGCGCTTTTTGGGGGGCGTCGACGGCCGGTGCCTTGATGCTGTATTGGGGTTACCGTTAATCGGCCAGACGCTTTTGTTTTGCCCATGTCTCGGCCGACCCGCCGCCCGGGGGGGACCAACACAATGGCCCCGTCAGGCAAGCTGCCAGTAGCAGGTGCGCTGTTGTTTGCGCAGGCTCCTTTCGGCTCTGCTAGAATGCACGGACACGCACGGTACGTGCCGTGGCGGTGCGAAGTTCGCCCGGGAGGGAAGGAAAACGGTTATGGCCAAGTACACCATCGGACTCGATTACGGCACCAACTCGGTGCGCGCCATTCTGGTCAATGTCGCCAACGGGCGGGAGGTAAGCACTTCCGTCTGGGGCTATGCCCACGGGGAGAAAGGCGTCATCCTTGCTCGCGACCCCAACCTGGCGCGGCAGCATCCGGCCGACTATGAGAAGGGCGCCGAGCTTACCATTAAGGCCGTGCTGGCCGATGCGAAGAAAAAGGTGAAGGCTTTCGCGCCGGAGCAGGTCATAGGCGTCGGCGTGGATACCACGGGCAGCACGCCCATCCCGGCGGACGAGAAAGGCAGGCCCTTGGCCTTCCAGAAAAAATTCGCCCGGGATCCCGCGGCCATGGCGTGGCTCTGGAAGGATCACACGGGTATCGCCGAGGCCGAGGAGATTACCGCCCTCGCTGCGAAGATACGGCCCGAATACCTGGCGAAATGCGGCGGCACCTACAGCAGCGAGTGGTTCTTCAGCAAGTTGCTTCACTGCAAGCGCACCGCGCCCAAGGTCTTCGAGGCCGCCCACACGTGGGTCGAGTGCGCCGACTGGGTACCCGCCATGCTCACGGGCACGGAAGCACCGAACCGACTGACCGCGTGCGTGTGCGCCGCCGGGCACAAGGCCATGTACAACGACGATTGGGGCGGCTACCCGGACAAGAAATTTCTCCGCAAACTGGACCCCGCCCTGGCGGAGCTGCGCGACCGGTTGCAGGATCGGGCCCATGCCATCGACACGGCGGTGGGCGGCATCACGGCGGCGTGGGCGAAGCGGACTGGTCTGCCCGAGGGTATCCCCGTGGCGGCGGGCGCCTTCGACGCGCACCTCGGCGGCGTGGGGTCGGGCATCGCGCCGGGCACCCTGGTCAAGGCCCTCGGCACGAGTTCCTGCGACATGATGGTGGCCCCCACCAACAGGCCCCTCGCCGACATCCCCGGCCTGTGCGGCATCGTGAAGGGCAGCATCCTCCCCGGCTACTTCGGCCTCGAAGCGGGCCAGGCCGCCGTGGGCGATATCTTCAACTGGTTCGTTGATTACATCAGGCCAACCGACGGCTCCCACGAAACGCTGACCAAACAGGCGGCCAGGATGGCACCCGGCGCGTCGGGGCTGCTCGCCCTCGACTGGAACAACGGCAACCGCACCATCCTCGTGGACCAGCGGCTTACGGGCCTGCTTCTCGGCCAGACGCTTTATACCACGCCCGCCGAAATCTACCGCGCCCTCATCGAGGCCACGGCCTTCGGCGCGCTCACCATCATCAACCGTTTCGAGGAATACGGCGTGAAGGTGAAGCGCGTGGTGAACTGCGGCGGCATCGCCGAGAAGAACCCCCTGGTCATGCAGATCTACGCCGACGTGACGGGACGGCCCATGTACGTTTCCCGCAGCGCCCAGACCTGCGCCCTCGGCTCCGCCATCGCCGGGGCCGTGGTGGCCGGAAAGAAGGCGGGCGGCCACGGCAGCTTCAAGGCCGCGCAAAAAGCCATGACCGGTCTCAAGGCCCGGGTTTACAAGCCGGACCCCAAGGCCAGGAAAGTCTACGCCCGGCTGTACGCCCTCTATCGCCGGCTTCACGACGCTTTCGGCACCGAAGACTTCAGCGGCGGCCTGCACAACGTGATGAAAGAGCTGCTCGAAATCCGCGCCGCCGCGCGAAAGTAACGGGTCCCGGACCTCGCGGTGTTCGGGGCCGGGCCCCTCCCGGGTAATCGTCGCGAAGGCGTGCGGGAGGGGGCTGATTCGGCCGTCCAAGAGCGCAAACGGCGGGGTGTGAATCCGTTGCCGTCTCATTGAGAACACGATTCATCTGCCAGGGGTCCATGAAAGGCCGCATCCAATGAAAGTACTGGTCACAGGCGGTGGAGGATTCCTGGGCAAGGCCATGGTGGAACGTCTGCTGGCACAAGGGCATGATGTTCGAAGCTTTTCCCGAGGCGCCCATCCCGACCTGGAGGCCTTGGGCGTCACCTGTGTCACGGGCGACTTGGCCGACCCTGAAGCGGTCCGGCATGCCGCCGAGGGTTGCCATGTCGTTTTCCACGTGGCGGCCAAGGCGGGCGTTTGGGGTGACTACGCATCGTATTTCCGTCCGAACGTGGCGGGCACCGAAAACGTCATCGCCGCCTGCCGCCACCATGGGGTGACAAAACTCATTCACACCAGCACCCCCAGCGTTACCTTTCAGGGCGTGGACGAAGACGGCGTGGATGAGTCGCTTCCCTACGCCCGGCGATTCCTTTGTCACTATGCCAAGACCAAGGCGCTGGCCGAAGAAGCCGTGCTGCGCGCCAATGGCAAGGACTTGGCCACCATCGCCCTGCGGCCCCATCTGATCTGGGGCCCCGGCGATAACCACCTTGTGCCGCGCATTCTCGCGCGGGCCAGGGCGGGAAAACTGAAACTGGTGGGATCCAGTGAAAAGCGCGTGGATTCGACCTACATCGACAATGCCGCCGAAGCGCACCTGCGGGCCGCGGAAGCGCTTGAACCCGGCGCGGCCTGCGCGGGGAAGGCCTACTTCATCTCCAACGGGGAGCCGCTCCCCATGGCCGAACTGATCAACCGCATTCTGGCCGCCGGCGGCCGGCCGCCGGTGACACGGCACGTGCCCGCCAGGGTGGCCTATTGGGCCGGCGCGGTGTTGGAAACGGTCTACCGCCTGCTTGGCAGGGAAGAGGAGCCCGTCATGACCCGTTTCGTGGCGCGCCAACTCGCTACGGCCCACTGGTTCGATATTTCCGCCGCCCGCCGCGATTTCGGCTACACGCCGCACGTCACCATGGACGAAGGCATGCGGCGCCTGGCGGCCTGGCTCGCACTTTCCCTGGAATGAGTGCTTTTCCCGTGACGTGCTGTACATATGGCCACGAAGAGGCAGCCCATGCGAACGCCCCCCTAACCCGGTCAAGCCGTTTCCACCTTATCGGCATCCCCGCGAACGCGGGGTTCCATGACAGGGGCAAATGCCCTTCCTCTTGTTTAAGGGCATGGCGCCTGCTATCCTACGTCGGTGTTGTGGTTGCCTGCCCAGGGTGATCCCTCGGGCGGCGTTGCCATCACGGCATCCGAAATCCTTTCGTGGCCCATGCCCCGGGGCCCGGGGCGCGTATCTCCACGCATGAAGGCTTTGGGCCGGCGCGAACATCAGCCACGGTGGGCGCGGCCCTCCGTGTGTTACGAAGGAGTCATACACCGCATGTCACGCGTATCAAGGTTCACCGTTGTTCCCTGCCTTCCCGAACGGATCAAGCAGCTTCAGGATATTGCCCGGAACCTTTGGTGGTGTTGGGACCCGGAAGCGGTTGACCTGTTTTTTCGGGTTGATCGCGATCTTTGGATTGCAACGAACCAGAATCCCATTCGCGTGTTGAGCGAGGTCCGGCAGGCACGTCTCGAGGCGTTGGCGCAAGACGACAGCTTTCTGGCGCACCTGGACCGGGTGTCCATCAAGCTGGCCCGTTACATGGCGGGAAGCCATTGGCGCGAACACAACCCCGATTTTCCCGGAGATTTCAGTGTGGCCTATTTCTCCGCCGAGTTCGGCCTGCACGAATCGGTATGCATCTATTCCGGCGGCCTGGGCGTGCTCGCGGGTGATCACCTGAAGGCCGCCAGCGATCTGGGGCTTCCGTTGGTGGGCGTGGGCCTGCTTTACCGGGAAGGATACTTCAGCCAATACCTCAACGCGGAGGGCTGGCAGCAGGAGACCTATCCCCGTAACGATTTTTACAACATGTGCATTTCCCAGGTGAAGGACGGCGAGGGCAAGCATGTCGTGATCGAGGTGGAGTATCCCACGCGCATGGTGAAGGCCTACGTCTGGAAATGCCAGGTGGGCCGTGTACCGCTCTACCTGCTCGATTGCGACCATGAGGACAACGCCCCCGAGGATCGCGCCATCACGGGACAGCTCTATGGCGGTGACCGCGAAACCCGGATCCGCCAGGAAGTCATGCTGGGGCAGGGGGGCGTGATCGCCCTGCGTGCGCTGGGTATCCGTCCGACCGTCTTTCACATGAACGAAGGACACGCCGCCTTCCTTGCGTTGCAACGCATCAGGGAAATGGTGCTCGACACGGATCTGGATTTTAACCAGGCCGCCGAGATCGTGAAAGCGGGCTGCTGGTTCACCACCCACACCCCCGTGCCCGCGGGCAACGACATGTTTGACCCCGGCCTGATCGAGCACTACTTCCGCAAGTACTGCCAGGATACGGGCATTTCCGTGGGCCACCTGCTCTCCCTGGGCCGCCAGAACCCCGCCGACAACCGGGAAGCCTTTTGCATGACCGTGCTCGCCCTGAAACTGTCGGCCGGCGCCAACGGCGTAAGCAAGCTCCACGGCGAGGTGGCCCGCAACATGTGGAACCTCACCTGGCAGGGGGTGCCGGAGGATGAAGTACCCATCGGATCCATCACCAACGGCATTCACAGCCGTTCCTTCATCTCCCGGGACCTGTCGGAGCTCTTTGACCGATACCTGGGCCCCGGCTGGGTGAACCAGCCCGATGATCTGAGTATCTGGCAACGTATCGACGCAGTACCCGACACCGAGCTGTGGCGCACCCATGAACGCCGCCGTGACCGGCTGATAGCCTTCGCACGGCGCCGTCTGCATGTCCAGTATGCCAATCGCGGTGCGCCGGCCTCCGAATTGCGCGTCTGCAATGAAGTGCTCGACCCCGAAGTATTGACCATCGGTTTCGCTCGCCGCTTCGCCACGTACAAACGCGCCACCCTGATCCTCAAGGACGTGGAGCGGCTCAAGCGCATCATGCTCGACCCGGAACGACCCGTGCAGTTCATCATCGCCGGCAAAGCGCACCCCCAGGACACCGCCGGAAAGCAGCTTATTCGGGATTTGCTGCATTTCGCCCGGGAAGCCGAATGCCGCCACCGTTTTATTTTTATCGAGGACTACGACATCAACGTGGCGCGTTACATGGTGCAGGGCGTGGACTGCTGGCTGAATACGCCCCGCCGTCCCATGGAAGCCAGCGGCACCAGCGGCATGAAAGCCTCCGCCAACGGCGCGCTCAATATTTCCATTCCCGACGGTTGGTGGTGCGAAGCGGAGTACCTGGGTCCCAATGGTTGGAGCATTGGCAAAGGTGAGAACTACGACTCCATCGAGGAACAGGACGAGGTGGAAAGCCAGGCCTTTTACGACCTGTTGGAACAGGAGATCGTGCCCCTCTTTTATGACCGGGGCACCGATGGCCTGCCCCGGGGCTGGGTCCGTTCCATGAAGTCGGCCATCCGCACCATCGGCCCCGTGTTCAACACCTATCGCATGGTGCAGGACTACACCGACGCGGCTTATCTCCCCTGCGCCAGGCGCGGCCTGGCCCTGGCCGCCGATGCGGGCAAGCGTGGCGCGGCCCTGGCGGATTGGAAGCAGCGCGTGCGGTCCGCCTGGGATCATGTCGGCGTGGCCGACATCACCTCCGGACCCACCGAAAACCTTCCCGTGGGAAGCCATCTCGCCGTGACCGCACAGGTGCATCTCGGTGAATTGAGCCATGAGGATGTCTCCGTCGAACTCTATTACGGCGACCTCGACCCCCACGGCCAAATCCCCCGGGGCGAAGTCAACGTGATGACCTGCAAAGGCAGCGGTGAAAACAACATGGCCCTCTTCGAGGGCGTCGTGCCCTGCAAGAAAACCGGGCAACTCGGCTTTACCGTCCGCGTGCTCCCCAGTCATCCCGATTTGGCCGAAAAGCACGAAACCTGTCTTATCAAATGGGCCGAATAGGGCGCGGGGAGCCGTGTTGTCCTGGGAACCCATGTCCGCGATACGGTATCCTTTAACCATGCCATCACCCCCATTCGCCTTCGCCCGATTAGACGTGCCCCTGGCGCCCCTCACCCGCTACGGCGTGGGCGGCCCCGCGCGCGTGGTCCTGTTCCCCCGAAATCGGGACGAAGCGCGCGCGGCATTTGCCTGGATGAACGAACAGGCGGGACCCCGCCTCGTCCTGGGCGGCGGCTCCAACGTGCTCATCGACTCGGCGGGCTTCCCCGGCGTCGTTCTCTGCACGACCGAACTCAAGAGCCTGGAAGCCCTAGGCGGCCACCGGTACCACGTCGGGGCCGGCGTGGCGCTGGGACGGCTCGTGCGCGAAGTCATGCTCCCCAACAACTACGCCGGCGTGGGCGCGCTCACGGGGATCCCCGGTTCCGTGGGCGGCGCCATCTACATGAACGCGGGCACGGTTAACGGCGCCACCTGCGAACTCATGGAATCGGTGGACGTACTGGACGCCCCGGGGGTCGAGACCATCGCCATGACCCCCGATCTTTATGCTTACCGCGGACAGTGCTTCTGTTCGCCCGGCGCGGTCATTCTCGGCGGTACCTTCGCATTCGAGGTGGCCGGGGAAGACCAAAGCGCCGTTTACACCCACTACCTTCAGCGCCGCGCCGAAAAGCAGCCCCGTGGCCGCTGTTGCGGCAGTGTGTTCAAGAATCCCGAGGGCGATCATGCCGGGCGCCTGATCGAGGCCTGCGGTCTCAAAGGGCTTCGGCGGGGCGGGGCCCGGATCAGTAACCTCCACGCCAACTTCATCATAAACGAGGACAACGCCCGCTCCGGCGACATTCTCTGGCTCATGGAACACGCCAAGGCCGCCGTGCGCGCCCGCTTCGGCATCGAACTCCAGGAAGAAGTGCGTATCATTCGAGGCGGTTAAGGTCGTCGGGGCGCGGTGGCGCCTCGGTGTTTGACTTTTCGGCGTGAATACGTATAATACCGAGAACACGGATACTCTATATCCTTGTTTTGCGGCGTGTTGTCCCCAGGGCGGGGGCGGCGCGAGGTGGAGTGGGAAAACGGAAGGAGAACAAGTCATGTTTTCAGGGATGGTGTTGAGGCGGGCACTGATATTGGTCCTGGTGGTCGCCTGCGTGGGCAGTGCGTGGGCGGAGTTGCAGAACGCCACGGTGGGCGGGGAGGTCCGAATCCGTGGCCGGTATTGGAACAATACCTATAATGGAACGGCGGGAGGACCGCAGGTTGTACGGATACCCGCGGCACGTCTTCGGGGGCGGCCCATTGGGCCGTTTGGGACGGGCAGCCGTTTTCACTTTGACAATGACGGGCCCGACCTGGCGATTGTGGAGATGCGGACGCGGTTGAACGTGCGTGCGGATTTCACGGACAACGTGGGCGCCTTCATTGAGTTTGAAAGCTATGATTTCTGGGGTGAGGACTTCCGGTCCAACTACGTGACGGGCGTGGACATGCGTGCCGCCACCGGCAACGACGTGGAAGTGTACCAGGCCTACATCGAGACGAACGACATGTTTGGCTATCCCCTGCGTTTGCGTATCGGGCGTCAGGAGATGAAGTACGGAAAAGGCTGGCTGATGGACGATATCGCCACGGCCATCATCGGACGTTCCTGGGATGCCGTGCGCCTGACCTACAGCACCGATTCCCTGGATGTGGATGTCTGGTGGAGCAAACTGGCCGAGAACTTCGCCGCGGAAAAAGACGGTGACATTGATTTCTACGGGGTCTACGCCACCTACAAGGGGTGGGAGAAACTGGACCTGTCGGCCTACTGGCTGCTCATCCGCGACGGGCGCTCCATCCGGGAAACCCAGGGTGCTCCCGGGACGGAGCTCATGGAAGACATCCTGGGCTTTGACAACTACGATCCGACGTATCTGAATACCGTGGGCCTGCGCGCCTTCGGGGCCTGCGGGGCTTGGGACTATGACGTGGAAGTGGCGTATCAGTTCGGCAACGCTGACCAAGTGGGATCGCGCTTCGCCCCCTTCGGCACCTATGGCGACACGGGCGCCCGTTTCGGCAACCTGGCTTTTGACGCCGAATTGGGCTATTCCCTGGACTTTACGTGGAAACCACGTATCTATGTAGGCGGTGCTTTCTTCGAGGGCGAGGACAACCGTGACATCACTTTGGGTGAGTGGCTGTTGGGCTCGTTCAACAGCCCCACGGCAAGCGTTTCGTTCAATCGCCTCTTTCCCGGCAAGAACTACACCCCCATTCTGGGTATTGGCCAGGAGATAACCAACTTTTGGCAGATTCGCACCGGGGTAAAGGTCAAGCCCACGGACAAGATTGCGGCGGGTCTCCGGCTGGCCTACTTTGCCGTTGATGAACCCTTCGATCTCCCCCGCTTTGGCGGTCTGAGTTTCCTGACCCGTGAAGCGAGCGACGACATCGGTTGGACCACGTTTTTCTTCGTGAAATACGACTACAGTGATGACCTGTACTTCAAGTTCGTCTGGGAACATTTGTTCACCGGCGATGCGCTCGAACAGGGCAATTTCATGGCACGAAACGGCCTGGAATTCGTGGGCGGCACGGACGGCGACGATGCGGACTATGTGGCCCTCGAAGCCCGTTTGCAGTTCTGAGCCTGGCACGGGTGTAACGGCATAGCCTTGCGGCAGGAAGGGGCGAGACCCATGGCGGTCTCGCCCCTTTCGTTGTGAGCGGACGCTTCTCGGGCCCGACGCGGCCCCTGGCATGCCATGGGGAGGGGAAAAAGGAAACGCGGCGCCGCGAGGTTCACGGGCCGCGTTCAAGAAGGTGTTGTCCCTTCCCGGCGGGGAGCGTATCAGCCGCCGAGCAACTGGAGGGCGGACTGGGGCACCACGTTGGCCTGGGCCAGGACGGTTGTGCCCGCGCTGACCAGGATCTGGTTGCGGGTGAAGGCGAGGGTTTCGAGGGCGATGTCCGCGTCCCGAATGGCGCTTTCCGAGGCGGCGGCGTTTTCTTCCTGAATGCCCAGGGTGTTGATGGTGAACTGAAGCCGGTTCTGGATGGCGCCCAAGTCGCTGCGCAGGCTGTTCACGCTTTGGAGCGCCACGTCCACCGCGCTGATGGCCGAAACCGCCAGGCTGACCGAGCTAATGACCACGTTGCTCACCTTCAGGTCGTTCGTTTTCGCGCTGGCAATGGCCACCGCGATGGTCTGGCCGGGTTGCGGTCCGGTTTGCAGCGTGATGGTTTGGTTTGCACTCAGTACCCGAACCCCGTTGAATTCGGTGTCGGTGGCGATATCCTCGATTTGTGCGAGAAGCTGTTGCACCTCAAGATTGAGGGCGCTGCGGTTCTGGGTACTGTTGGTGCCGTTGGCCGCCTGCACCGCCAATTCCCGAATCCGTTGAAGAATGTTCGAGTTTTCCGTGAGCGCACCTTCCGTGGTCTGCACCAGGCTGATACCATCCTGGGCGTTTCGCTGGGCGACACGGGATCCGCGCACTTGCGACTTGAAACCTTCGGCGATGGCCAAACCGGCGGCATCGTCCGCGGCGCGGTTGATTCGCAGGCCACTGGACAGACGTTCCAGGGACCTGTTCAGGGCGAGGGTGTTCCTGCGCAGATTGCGCGTGGTGTTGAGGGCGGCGACATTGGTGTTGATCCGAAGACCCATGACTCGATTCCTCCGTGAATTCCGGACCTTTGCGTCCTTGCATCGGCCGAAGCGGGCGCCTTGTCGCGCCGGGCTTCACGGGATCTATCGGCAGGGGGCGCGAAAAGCTTTAACCCTAACCCGGCCGAGCCGGAACCAAGCATCGTTACAGCCGTCCATACCAGGACCAACCGTCATACCCGCGAAAGCGGGGCTCCATGATAATGTATCCGCAGATTGCACAAATGAACGCAGATGCTTCCGTTCCCACGCAGGGTGTGGCGGGTAGTACGTAGCCCCATGGTGGGCCTTGGCCCACCATGGCCCCCCTTCCAGGGGAGGCTGTTTCGTCGTCAAGGTTTCTACGAAGCTTCTAATTTCGTGTATTTTGTGTATTTCGTGGTTGAACCTGGAAAGGGCCATTGCGCCCTTATCGCGGAGGCTTCTACCCGTTCTATTTCGCCATGCGGCACTGACGTATATCGACTGTTCTCAACGGCGCGGCCGTTGAAATCCACTCCCCCAGGAGGTGAATGCACCGACGTATGCAAAGCACTTTTCGGCAATGACTTACGACCAATCCCGCGATTTAACCGCCTTTTTTAGATTAACCCGGGCATTTACTCCCCTTTTTCGGAAGACGCATCGGCCTCGCGCCCGAGTTCTGCCAGCAGATCGGCGGCTTGCGCGGACCCCGGGTTGGCCTGTACCGCACGTTCGGCCAAGGCGTATGCCTCGGCAATCCGCCCGGTGGCGCGGAGCGCCACCGCCAGGTAGCGAAGAGACTCGCTGTTGGAAGGGTTTGCGGCGACTGCCTGGCGAAAGCAATCCGCCGCCGCCGTCCAGTCCTCGCCCTGGGCATGGAGGACCCCGAGATTGCGCCACACCGATGCCTGCGTTGCATCGAGACGCAGGGCCAGCTCCAGGGCGCGTCGGGCTTCATCGTGGCGGCCCAGCAGGAGCAGCATACCGCCCAACTCGCCCATCCAGGCGGCGTTCCCGGGCTCAAGCCGCAGGGCCTGGTGATACGCGGCGGCGGCGGCCCCGTGATCGCCCTGCTCCACGCACTGTTCCGCCAACACCACGTGAGCCATGGGATCCCCGGGGTGATCGGCGGCATGTCGCTTCGCCAGGCGCAAGTAGAAAGCCCGTTTTGCCGCCACCTCCGCTTCGGGCCGATCAAGGGGATAATGATGAATCGGTATGGTCGAAGTGGTGATCTCGCACCCTGCCCGCTCCAGGGAGTCGTTGACCAATTCATGCACACATCCCACGAAACGCGCCTCGGGGAGATTGGGAAAAGGCGCACCTTGCCACTTGGGAACCATCCGGCGTAACCGCCCGCATGGGGGTCTCCGGGCGCACACGCCACGAAGTCGTTGAGATGGACGGCATTCGTGTAGTTTCGCGTGATGAAGCGATAGCCGGTCCGGGGCGTCGGTTCATCGGTTAAAAGTGCGCGCAACGCGGGACGATCCTCCGGCGCGATACGCTCGTCCGCGTCGAGCACCAGGATCCACGCGCCTTTGCACAGGGCGAGAGAGGCGTTACGGGCGGCCGCGAAGTCGTCGCACCAGGAAAAGGAACCCAACCGACACCCCAATCGTCGTGCCACTTCAGGCGTTCCGTCCTCCGACCCCGTGTCCAGCACACAAACCTCATCGGCCAGGGGCGCGATGTTTTCCAGGCAGCGGGGAAGCCGCTTCGCCTCGTTCTTGACGATCATCGCCACGGAGAGGCGTGGGGTATCCTCCGTGGTCCGAATCATCGACTACTCTCCGTGGTCCTCGGGAGGTGGCGGCGCGTCATCGGTCCCCTTTGGGGCCGGCACCACCGCGCCCGCGGCGACCAGCGCTTCGTACACCTCGGGCTCGACCACGTCGCCCGTGGTTACGATGCGTACGCGGGTGTTGACCAATACGGCAAATTGGCGGACTTTTTTCCGGCGGCGGGGAACGTAGCTGCCCTTTACGAGATCCTCGGGGCCGATATAGTAAGATTCCGGCGCGACCCCGGTTTTCACGGCCTCCCCGGCGGCATGTGCCATCGGTCCAAGTCGCTTGCGCTTTCGAAACAACACGTTGATTTTCCTTCACCGCCCGGGGAGTTTCCCCCGTGGGGATGTCCTGTGCGGATTTGCGCAATGGGAGCTCTTCGCCCGTGCCATTCCGTAGCTACGGATCGAGGCACCGCAACCGGTGGAACCATGTGGCCATCGGCTGAAAACCGTATTGTCGCAAATGGCACGCTATGGGGTGGCGCCCACCGGAGGGGTGGATGCTCCGCCGGATGCGCTCTCACGGGCCGCGATGGCCTCCACGCCGGCGGTCGCGATGGCACGAACCCCCTCGGCCGCGTCCTTTTCGGCACACTGCTTTAAGGCCTTTGCCGCCGCTTCGCCGCCGTTGCGGCCGAGTATTTCAGCGGCCCGTTGTCGGGCGGGCGCTTCAATCTCCGGATTGACCACGGCCTCCAGGAAAAGACGCTCGAAGCGCTTGTAGTCCTTTTCGGGGAGTTGAAGGGTTATCTGCGTCCGATGTTTACCGGTTGTTTCAGGGTGATCCCATATGGCCTGTATTCCATCCAATCCCGCTTCGTGACCGCGCATCAACAGCATGATCGTGGCCTCGGCCTTGACACGGTGGATGGGGGATTTGAGTAAGGCCAGCAACCGGGCCTCGGCCTCGGGGGCCGTGTAGAGACCAACCAGATTGATGGCGCAACAACGTGACGTTACATCCTTGTCTTTCTCGGTGATGGCCATGAGCCGGGGCAGCATTTCGGGGGTGAGCAGCGGAGTAAGACTGATGACGGCAAGCACTTTCGCCTTGTCTTCGGCATCGGGCGAGGCCAAGACATCGATGATTGGATCCAGCCCGCCGTCACCCGATTGCGAGAGATGGCGCGCGATAGCCGAAGCCGTTCGCACATCCATGTCCTTGAGATCCGCCTGGGCTATCTCATGCCACGCCGCCATCATTTCCGCGGGTGTGGGCGCGACCCTTTCGGCCGACCGTGCCATTTTCTCCGGCGGCGTACAGGCGGTCAGCGCCAGGGAGATCACACCGGCCATACCCAGGCCACACAAGTACCCGCGCATATGACGTACTCCTTTTGCATCCTCATGCCTTGCCACCAAACGCAGGGTATCACAATTAGTCGGCGGGACGGTAATGCCCCACACGCCGGATTCCCGTCGATCTGACGAAAACGACGGGCGGAACCTTTCGTCATCCTTGGCCAAATCCTTTGTGCGATCCTGTCCAAAGTTAAGCGTAACTCAAAGTTATACAATAACTTAGGGCGTTATGCGCGTTTCGGAAAAACATGTTGGCACAGGGTTTGCTCAATGTCTCACGGTTGTGCATGTGAGACCCTTTGAAACAGGAGGAAAGCGTATGGATGGAAAATGGCTTCATGAAATGGATGATGAAGGTCGAACGCCATTGGACCGCGCCTTCAGCTCGGGACACCGGGCCATCGCCGAGATGATGCTGGCGCAGGACAAGGAGGACCGTTCCGCGCATGAAAAGGCGGCGGCTCATCCCATGCACCGCGCGGCCTACCTGGGTCTTGCGGGCGCGGTGCAAACCCTTTTGTCGGCAGGCGCCAGTCCCGCGGAACTGGATGAACTAAGCGAAACACCGCTGCACAAGGCCGCCCGCGAAGGCCACGTGGAGGCCGTACGGGCCCTGGCGGCCGTATGCGATGTCAACGCCGTGAGCGGCATGGGTATGACGGCATTGCATTGGGCGACTCTCGCCGGCAACAGGGAGGTGGTGGAAGTCTTGCTTGAATTTGGCGCGGACCCGACCATCAGGAGTTCGGCGGCCGACGGACTCACGGCCAAGGAAATGGCATCGACGATGGATTACGACGCGTTGGTTGACGAGATTGAGCACAAATCATGCTATACCTGATAATCCTTTTCTTACCATTACCAATTATTTGACGCTGCCCGCTGGCGCGTCCCGTGACGGGCGCCCCTCTTGCCCTGGAGGGGCCCTCCATCCTCACCCTCTCAGCACATGCCGGGTCCGCCTCGCATCATGAGACCCCGCATCAAGCCCGTCACGGGGCCCGTCAGATCCTCCCGCCCAAAACGCGGGAATCCATGGAAAAGGGCGAAGCTCCGTTCCGCAGGGTGGGCTTTGGCCCACCAGGACGGAAACCTTGACGACGAAACCGTCTCCCCTGGAAAAACGGCCATGGTGGGCCATGGCCCACCATGATATGGAGCGCCCTGTTGGCGCGGGACACGTGCCGCCAACGGGCATGCGGGGCAAACAGGGGTTCAACGGATGCTTACCCCGGCTTCACCAGCGCGGGGTCGTAGTCTTCAGGGGCTTCATAGCCGAGAAGGGCGAGCACGGTGGCGGCGGCGTTGGCGAGGCCGGGGTGCTCCACCCCGGTCATGGACCAAGCGTTGCGGCCGCTGAAATCTTTCACAACGAAGGGCACGGGGTTAAGCGTATGGGCGACCATGGGCTCGATCTTCCCCTTTTTCTCGGTCCACATGACGTCGGCGTTGCCGTGGTCGGCGGTGGCGACGAGGATGCCCCCGGCGTCCCGGACCACGGGCATCAGGCGGCGCAGGCTGAGGTCAACCGCCTCGACGGCGATGCGCACGGCGATAGGGACGCCCGTGTGGCCGACCATGTCGCCGTTGGGGTAATTGACGCGGATGAATTTGTGCCGGCCTTCACGGATGATATTGATGATGCGGTCGGTAATCTCGGCGGATTTCATCCAGGGACGCAAGTCGAAGGTGATCTTGTCGCTGGGCACTTCCTCGTAGCGTTCGAGTGATTCGTCGATATAGCCCGAGTTGTTGCCGTTCCAGAAATAGGTGACGTGGCCGAACTTCTGGGTCTCGGAAATGGCGTAAGAAGTAACCCCGGCGGCACAGAGGTACTGCCCGAGCGTGCGGTCAATCGCCGGTGGCTCAACGAGATAGTGTCGTGGGATTTGCGCGTCACCGTCGTATTGCATCATGCCCGCGTAGAACACATCCGGCACGCGCCCGCGGTCGAAGTGGCTGAAATCCTCTTCTTCGAAGGCTTGGGAAATCTCGATGGCGCGGTCGCCCCGGAAGTTGAAGAAGACCACCGCGTCGCCATCCTCGATGGTGCCCACGGGCCGGCCGTTCTCCACGATGACAAAGCTGTCGAGGTATTGATCCGTGATGGTGGGATCTTCGTCATAGTAGCTTTGAACCGCTTCGGCGGCGCTGGCAAAGGGGCGGCCTTCGCCGAGGACGTGGGCCTTCCAACCCTTCTCCACCACGCTCCAGTTCGCGTTATACCGGTCCATGGTGGTGTTCATGCGGCCCCCGCCGGAGGCGATGCGGTAGTCCAGGCCGCCTTCGCCGCATTCCGCCAATTTCTTCTCCAGGGCGTCGAGATAGCCCAAAACGCTTTTTTCGCCCACGTCGCGGCCGTCGGCCAGGGGATGAACCCGCACCCGGCCAATGCCGTCGGCGGCGCACCGGTCGAGCAGGGCGAACAGTTGGTCAATATGACTGTGAACATTGCCATCGGACAGGAGGCCGATGAAGTGGACCGTGCCCCCCTGTCCGGCGCGTTCGTTTACCGATTGCCAGGCGCTTCCCTCGAAAATGCGGCCCGAGGCGATGGCTTCGTTGACCAGTTGCGCGCCCTGGGCGAACACGCGCCCCGCGCCCAGGGCATTGTGACCCACCTCGGAATTGCCCATGTCATCGTCGGTAGGCAGCCCCACCGCCCTGCCGTGCGCCTTGAGCTGCGTATAAAGCGGCTCTTTCAACAGGCCATCCAACACCGGCGTGTAGGCCCGGGCCACGCCATCGGCGGCATCGCCCTTGCCGATGCCCACGCCATCCATCACCACGAAGACCACCGGGCCATCGAAAGCGTTATAGTTTGTCAGGGGGTTCAGCGCATAGTCAGTCATGGGAGCGTGTCCTTCGTGGGTTTCTGGAGGGGAGTTGCCCCGGATTTTGGGGGTGTCTCGGGGGGATTGTCGCCATTGACGACGAAATGAAAGTATAGATCATCCGGGTTTGGTGGGGCAAAGACAGGACGATTCCCATGGAGTTTCCCCGTGCCCGGCGGGGGGGCCTGCGTCAATTTTGGGGGTTTTCATGCGGCGCGCTGCTCCCAGTATTCCTCGAACCGTCCTGATTGAATGACGCAACGCAGTGCGGTGATTGCGTTTGCACCGCGTACGGTCCACTCCATGCCGGATTGTTTGAG
>JAJRTN010000165.1 GCA_024278275.1 Candidatus Hydrogenedentota bacterium | reverse complement strand
TACTCAGTTTCCATACATCCATCAACCGGCACACACACTATATATTGTGGCGCTATTGAATGCAAGTACATTATGTTGTGGTAACCGATTTGCGCTGCCGACGACGAAACACGTACCATGAGGCCTGAACGGTTACAATAAAAATATGAAACCAGGCGCGTACAATCGCCTTTCCCGGTGCTCATCGATCAGGTTTTTCACCGCTTTCAACTCGACAATGATCTTCCCAAAGCAAATGACATCGGGCCTATACGTCTGGGGCAATGGCTCGCCCTTGTAATCCAGGACCACTTCCTTTCTACCTGCGGACGTTGTTCGCGGTCTGGAGCATTTCGTCGGAGGTTTGGATTACCTTACTGTTCGCTTCGTAGGCCCGCTGGGCGATAATCATGTTCAGGATCTCTTCCACCACCTGCACGTTCGAGTTCTCCAGGAAACCCTGCACCAGCGTTCCCAAACCATCCAGTCCGGGCGTGCCCGCCGTCGGGGTGCCGGAAGCCTGGGTTTCCAGGAGGAGGTTATGGCCCAACCGCGCATCGAGTCCGGCGGGATTGGCGAAGCGCACCAGTTCGATGGGTCCCGCCGTGGACGGCGTGGTCGCTCCGGGTACCATCCAGGAAACGGTGCCATCGGGCAGAATGTTCACCAGTGAAGCATCCGTGTCGATATTGATGGCCGGCTCCAGAAGATACCCGTCCGCCGTAAGCAGCGCACCCTGCTCATTGATCTTGAAAGAGCCGTCCCGCGTGTAGGCGATGGTGCCGTCGGGCAGCGTAATTTGAAAAAAGCCATCGCCTTCAATGGCGAGATCCAGGGCATTTCCAGTCTGGATGAAGGCCCCGGAAGTAAAGTTCTTGGCGATGGCGGAAGGCCGCACACCATGGCCGATTTGAATCCCCTCGGGAATGGTCGTGCCATTGGCCGTTTCGGTGCCGGCGGACTTCACCGTTTCGTAGAGCAGGTCCTGAAAGTTGACACGGCTCTTCTTGAAACCTGTGGTGTTCACGTTCGCCAGATTGTTGGCGATGGTGTCGATATTCATCTGCTGGGCAATCATGCCCGTGGATGCGGTGAAAAGTGAGCGTATCATAAAGAAGTTCCCCTTCCGCTAACCGGGCATGCCCACCTGTTCGATGAGACGCCCCATGGTTCCGTCCAACGCCGAGATAACACGCTGATTGGCTTCATAAGCACGCATACCCAGCATGAGGTTGATCATTTCGTTGGGCAAATGAACATTCGACATTTCGAGCTGTTTTTGCTCGATGGTGGTTTCCGTGGCTGGCGACGACTGGCGCAGTACCTCTTCACTGGCGGCATAGAAGTTTTTCCCGTCGCGGGTGAGGCGCTCGGGCGAAGTAAACTCGACCAGGCGGATTTGCCCCGCAGGCAAACCATCCACTTGAACCGTGCCGTCACTTCCAATGGCGATGGAGGCACCGTCCACAGAGATGGGACCGCCCGTCACGCTTTGGACGGGATGACCGCTCGCGGTGATAAGATAGCCTTCCGCGCTGCGCGTGAAGTCGCCGCTCCGGGTGAAGCGCTCGCCCTCCGGCGTGTCCACCACGAAGTATCCCGGCCCCAGCAAGGCCGCGTTCAGGGGATTGTCCGTGGCACGCAGCATTCCCATCGAGGTATCGCTGTACGTCTCGACAAACTTGGTTCCGCCCCCGGGGGCGGAATCCCGGTTGAAGTAATAGGCGTGCCGTGGCGTGTTGGTGAAGACCTCGTAGAACCCAAGCTGCACCGGCGCTTGACGCTTGAAACCGGGCGTGGAAGCATTCGCGATGTTGTTGGAGATGACGGACTGGCGCTTTTCAATGGCGATCATCCCCGAGGCCGCGCTGTAGAGTCCGCGAATCATGAACCGCTTGTCCCCTGTTCCCTGCCAGGTGTATGGTCACGCCCCTATTCGGGCGGTCGCTGTCGAGAGTTGGCCAGCGCGTATCCCGCGACGGACCCGGAACGCCAATGGGTAACGCTCCGTGCGCTGGACCAACCACTCACGAAGGCGGATTCGGATGGGAGCCAAATCCACACCTCGGTGATGAGCAAAGCTCGTGCCAAGGTTCTGCCAGGCCGAAAAGCTCCGGGACACGGCATCTTTGCGAAAGAGGGAAAACTACCGGCAAGAAAATCCTGCCGGATCGGGGAAAATCTTGCTTGGAGGACGGGGAATCAAAGAAGAACATCCGAGTCCTGGCATGGACCCATTGTCCACTTGGTCCATACCGTCCACGCCAACCATGCGCTCAACGGCTTCAGCTTGGATTCCCCGCCATGATTGAGGCAGCATAGGCCCCATGAGCCAAGACAAAAACCAAATCCGCCAACGCATGCTCGCCTTGCGGCGTCAGCTCTCGCACGAATCCGTGGCCGCCAAGGGGAAAGTCATTGCCCGGCGTTTGCGGGGTTTTTCCTGCTGGAGGAACGCCGCGGTCCTGCTGGCCTACGTGAATGTCGCCAATGGCCGGGATAACGAGGTGCCCACGCGTCCACTTATCGCCGAGGCCATCGCCTCGGGACGGCAGGTGCTGGTGCCCATTGCCCTGCGCGGCGGCACGATGGCTTGGTCGCGCCTGGAATCCTTGGACGAATTGGCGATCTCTCGTTTTGGCGTACCCGAACCCCCGCCCGGACTTCGCCGGCTCACCGAGCCGCCGCGAGACGCCCTCTGCCTGACCCCCGGCATCGCTTTTACCCCCGACGGCTACCGAATCGGCTACGGTGGCGGGTACTACGACCGCTTTCTCGCCAATTTCGACGGCATCTCGGTGGGGCTGGCCTTTGAGGAACAATTGCTGGAGGACTTCCCCCGAAGCGCATACGACATCCCCGTCCAGTCCGTCATCACCGACACGGCGGTCTACGGGGCACTCGCCGGCAAGCACCCGTAAAGGAGATTGTGTCACCTATACACACAGGATTTCTTCTTTTGCAGCCGATCACGGCCCTCCTGGCCCGGCTCGGCCGGAACCGGGAAGCGCTACCACCGTCCATGCCATGATCAACGGTCAGCCCCGTGGAAGCGGGGCTCCATGATACTGGGCAAGACCCTGACCTTTCCCGTGGATTTCCGCGTGCGCGGGAATGACGGCAGGGAGGGCAAAAGGGGCCGACACGAGGCACAGGCTCGAAGCGGAAGCCGTCTTTTCCGGGTTTACAGATTCTTGTGCGCGCCGTCGCAGAGGTGGCCCTTCGCGCTCCGTTTGCAGGTACACAGGCCGTAATTCTTTTCCTCCGTAATCACCACCTCAATGGGGCTGAAACCCGTGCCCCTGTGCGCGCCGTCACACCATGGCTGGCCCTTGGAACGGCCGCAGGCACACCACCAATAGGTGCCGGGCTTGAGTTTCAGGATCGTGGGGCGCCTGCCGCCGATTTCAGGGATGATCATGGTTGATTCCTTTTCCGTGTTGTTGCCCCATGAAGGAGCACGATGAATCCGAAAACGCCCGCTCTTTCGCGAGCGCGTCGAGATGACATGAGAAGGCGTGGCACGGGCCCTCCCTTTCCACCTGTCATGTTATCCATAACACCGGCGAATCAGCCTTCTATTGCACTTTCCCGGCGTAAAAGTATAGGCTATGCGCGGCCATTCGGCCATATTGGATACCCGTGTCCACGCAGGTTCCATGTTTCAACCTCCTGAAGGCTTAGAGACCTCACTTGTCTACGGAAAACCCAGGTAAGGCGCTTCTGAGTGTTCAGCACATTGTTCACGGCTACGGTTCGCAGCCCGTGCTGGACGGAGTCTCCCTGACCCTGCATGAGGGCGACCGCATCGGGCTCATCGGCCGGAACGGTTCCGGTAAATCCACGCTCATGCGGATCCTGGCCGGGATGAACGAACCCGATGCCGGCCTGGTGACGCGGGCCCGGGGGCTTCGCGTCGGCCTGCTCCAACAGGAATGTCCCCTGCCACGGGACAAAACGGTGGGGGAAACCCTTCGCCAGGCGGCCGGTGACCTTCGTGCCCTGGTCACTGAGCACCACGACGTGACCGCGCGCCTGGCCGAATGCGCGCCGGAAACGCCGGAGCACAAGGAACTGGAAGCCCGGTACCATGTTCTTCAACACACCCTGGATGCCGCGGACGCCTGGAATCTCGAGCAGGTTATCAAGCGGGTGTCGGTGAGCCTGGGCCTGGTGGCGCCGGAACGACGGCTTGACACGCTGTCGGGCGGGGAACTGCGGCGCGTTGACCTGGCCGTGCGCCTCATTCAACGGCCGGACGTGTTGCTCCTCGACGAACCGACCAACCATATCGACACGCGGAGCGCCGCGTGGATTGAAACCTACCTCGCGCGTTACGAGGGCAGTTGCGTGCTCGTTACGCACGACCGCTATTTCCTGGATCGCGTGGTGAACCGCATTGTCGAGTTGGAGTTCAACCGCGTCTTTTCCCTGCCGGGCAATTACGAGCGTTTCCTTGCGCACAAGGCCCAGATTGAAGAGACCGAGGCGCGCGCGGAAAACAACCGGCGCGCCCTCATTCGCCGTGAGTTGGCCTGGATACGCCGGGGGCCCAAGGCCCGCGGCACCAAGCAGAAGGCGCGCATCCAACGTTTCGAGGAGGCCTACGAACAGGAAGGCCCCCGCCGGCACGGGGAGTTCCTCTTCGAGATCCCCCAACCCGAGCGGTTGGGAAAAGATATCCTCATGGCGAAGGGCCTCTCCCACGGCTACGGGGACACGGTGCTCTTCAAGGACTTCTCCATGCTCATGCAGCGTTCCATGCGCGTGGGCATCCTGGGGCCCAACGGTTCCGGAAAGACCACGCTCCTCCGCTTGTTGATGGGACTCGAAGCACCACGCAAAGGCCGGGTAAGAATCGGTGAATCCGTGCGCTTCTGCTACGTGGACCAGTCGCACGAGGAGATGGATCCCCGTCAGACCATCCTCGATTTCGTGACGGGAGGCGCCGAGAAAATCGACGTGAATGGCCGCCGCCTTTTCGTGCCCTCTTACCTGCAACGTTTCCTTTTCGACATGGAGGCCGTCCGCGCCCCCCTGGGCAATCTTTCGGGAGGTGAAAAAAACCGCGTTGACCTGGCAAAGAAGTTTCTCCGTGGTGGTAATTTCCTCGTCCTCGACGAACCCACCAACGATCTCGACCTGTACAGCCTGCGCGTCCTTGAAGAGACCATTGCCGCCTTCGACGGCTGCGCGCTGATCGTGAGCCATGACCGCTACTTCCTGAACCGGATCTGTACCCATATGCTCATTTTCGAGCCGGGCGGCGAGGTGACCCAGATCACGGGAAACTACGACGACTACCTGCTCTATGAGGCGCGTAGGCGCGACAAAGAGAAAGCCAGCCGGTCCGCACCGGTCAAGGCGACCGTCGAGCCGGTCGAAAACGCACGTCCCCGACGTCTGACCTACCTGGAGAAACAGGAACTGGAGGGCATGGAGGACACCATTCTCGAAGCAGAAGAACGGGTGGCCGAGATGGAGGCGCTCATTCTGGCCCCCGGCTTCTATCAACGTCCCCACCCCGAAGTACGGGAACACCTGGAGGCCCTCAACGCCGCCAAAGCGCACGTGGAGGCCCTCTACGCCCGGTGGCAAGCACTCGAAGCGCTGCAATGAGGGGGAACACGCTCCTCTCTCCTGACCGCAGCCCCTTGACGCGGCCTACACGGCCACCATGGTCGAGAGGGCGTTCAAGCTCTCCGGACGGGCGGACGGCGTATGGACGGGGAAGATCAAGGACAGGATTTACAGGATGAATTTCTGGCGATACACGTGGCTCGGGTTTACGGCGAGAGAAAGCGCAACTTCGTTGGACAGCACTTTTGGGCGCGAGGTTATTCCGTTTCGACCGTGGGCAGGGACGAAGAGGTAATACGGGAGTACATTCGGCGGCAGGAAGACGATGACCGTCGGCAAGACCAGATGGATCTGTTATACTAACAGCCACCGTCAAGGTGGCCCCAACGGGGAAAGTCACAGGGACAGACTACCGGTTTATCCCTCTCTTCCCCTATTTCGCGTCTCGTTTCGGGCCGCAGGGTTTGGGGTGCAACGCTCGGTCAAGCAGTTCTTCGAGTTGGTCGAGAAAGGGGGTGGGGCCACAAAGCCGCCCAATCCCCGAGTATCCTGGGAGGGGGAAACGCGGGTAGGTTCACGGTCCTGGTCCGTCTCGAAGAGATCCGCCCGACAGTTCCCCCCGCCGGGTAAGGTGATGTGGCATTCCGGGTGCCGCCACCCTCACGATACGTGCCATGCGTCCACCCTAGCACGGGCCAGTACCGAAGTCAATGATTTAGTATGGCGTCCCCGGAAATACCATAAAGATACGTAGTCCGTCCCTGTTACTTCCAAAACGTCATAACCCAAGGCAGGAGCCCGGTGCGATAATTTCCGCTCGTCGGGATCTGTGCGGGGGGTGGCCCGAAAGGGCCATTCCTACCCTACCGCGAATATTTAATCCCTTTCCCCGCCCCCTTTTTACTCCGCAAGAAAGCCCGTGGACGGGGTTACGTCTTTGATGTAGATCGAAGTTTTGGCACTTTTTTCGATACTCCCTTCCACTTGTTCCGCGCTGGCTGCGGTCACCTGAACCTTCAGGAGTTCCCCGTTGATGGCATCGACAAATACGTAAATGAATCGGTTGTGTTTATCGAGGGTATGCACCGGGATGCGCCAGCATAGGCGGGGCTCCGTCTTGCTTTTTGCCGGGAACTCGGGGTAGGGTGAATTCACCTCGGGATTTATCAGGGGCCAAGGTTTGGGCGTAACGATTAGCAGGCTTTCGGCCTGCGTATTCATCGGGAATGGCGCCACCGAAACCTTCCTCCACATATGGCCCTTAAGAAACATCTCGTATTGCCGCACCGCAATAGCAGTGGCCTCGTTTTCCGTAAGCCGAGCCTCCATGTCCTGCGGACAGTCCTCCTTCGCAGGGGGCACCCAAGGGCGGATAGCCAAAATCTTGTTGTCGTCGAGGGAAACTCTCAGGTGGATTGGCGGGAGATAGAATTGCACTCCCTTGTACTGGAATCGGATATCGAACCCCCACCCCTTGCCCGATTGCCACATTCGCGTGCGCCTATGTAAGGGTAGCGCACTGGGGACAGCTTCCTCCAGACAGGCCAAGGTTGTCTGGAGTGCTTCATGCGCCGTCACCTTCACGCTTTCCGGCAATTTCGGATCCCGATAGCATTTTATCTCTGGTGGGTTACGCACGAGCAAGACACTAAGGTAGGGAGGCTTCGCGCGTCCGGGTTCCTCCCCGACCAGCCGTGGCATATCCTGTGGTATGGAATCCGGCCCATTTCTTCTCTTGTACAGATCCAAAAACACCAAATGACTGATGCGCCTGAGACGGTAGGTATCCGCAGTCCGTGGATCCACGGCGAGAAAACCGGCAATGGAGTATACAAATTCGAGCGCACTATCGATATTGCTCTGTTCAATCTGTGCCTGGATGTCGGGATCTGGATCGGATTCAACTCTCGATGGCATCCTGACCAAGACGGGTTGTGCCCAGAGGGCCACAATGGGTACTGTTAGAAATATGGTTAGACAGATTTTGCTCTTCATTTCATCGCTCCATGTTCACATAATACTGGGGCGCGTGTAATATCACGGTACCGTTGGTACCGTTGGGGAAATGTAGGGATAGTACCAGACCGCGAACAGACCACGAATGCTGTCGGCTTTTGTTCCATCAACGAATCTTGGGACACTGGTTGCCTCTTTGCAGATGATCTCGGGGATTTCTTCCTCGGGGGTTAGCGGATACTGGAGTTGCCATGAAAAGTTATTCATGTAGTAGGTGTTCGTGTCAGCGCAGGCGTTTGCGAAGGTCTCACCCGTAGCGAGGATCTCCCGGACTTTCTTGTCGACCTCCGAGGCGTGCCCCGCAGCCACCGACTGCATCCACGTAAGCAGGTGACTGTCCCCAGTTAGTAGTTAGTGGTAAGTTAGTTATCTATCCTGGAGATCCGGATTTATACCCCATCTGTTCATGCTGTCGCTCGGGCCAAAAGGTATCTGGTTTCACCTGGTTGAGAAGCAGTCGAGGCGATGGTCCATCCTTGATGCTTTGCTCAACGGCTTGCGGTCCATAACCCATCACCTGAACCTTGAGTATTCGGCCATTTGTGGCATCCACCAACACATCCACGCACCTGCCTTCCTTGCGCTGTGGGTACAGGGCTACACGCCAGCAAACCCTTGCGGCACCCATCGGGGTAACTGGATACTCAGGGTAGGGCGAATAGGTTTCCACATTCGGTTGAAACTTCGGCGTCAGTATGACCTGTCTCGGGCCCTTGGGCGTGTTATCCGGAAGTTGCACGGCAAAGCGCCCGCTGCTTCTTCTCCGAAGAAATGTACCGTAAGATTCGAGGGCAATCGATGTCGCCTCTGCTTCGGTAATCTCTGTCAGAATGCTCTCCGGGTACTCGTCACTTCGGGGTGCCGTAAAGTGGGATAGGCTCAGAACCCGGTTCGTGATGAGCGACACGGAGAGGTTGAGAGGTTGCCGATAGAATGCAACACCCTTGTAATGATATGGAATCGTGAACGTCCAGTACGTCTCCGTCCGGCCCATACTTGAAGTTGGGTGCAATGGGAACACCTCGGGAACTGCCTTTCTCAGACAGGCCTTGGCCGTTTCGAGGGCGCGAAACGCCGTGACCTGCTCAGCACCGGGCTTGCTTTCTTCATCAGTAACGCAGTGGATCCCCCCCGTCTGTAGCGCCAGTGAAAGGCGAATATAAGGTGGCCCGGTCGGACCCGGGTTGGAGCCCGCGAAAAGGCATTCGTCCAGTGGTAACGGGCTCGCCTTCTCCTGCTTTTTGTAGAGTTCCAAGTACACGGTTTTATCGTTTGAGCGGAGAACGTAGACATCTGCCTGGCGCGGATCGACCGCGAGCAACTCGGCAATGGAGTAGACTACCGCCAATCGGGCATCGATGTTCGCACGTGAGATCTGCGCTTGAATGGCCGGGTCTGAATCCGACAACACCTCCGACGGCTCTTGTATCAAGTCCGGATGCCCCCAAGGGGCAACAAGGGGCAGATAGGCGAAAAGACTGAGAAAGACACATCTGATCATCAAAGTGTTCTCCAGGTAGGGCAGGAGACCGAATGAATTGCTCCAGCTATTCTACTGTCGGGACCAAGAACGGGTAATACCAGTGGGCAAAGAGTCTGGCTAGGGAATCGGCCTTCTTGTTATCGATTCTAGAAATGGGAACGTTGGCTCCCTCCAGGGCATCGAGTATGGGGAGTTCCTCTGCGAAAACATCCATGGGGTACAAGGGGCTCCATGTGGTGGCTTTGAAGTCCGCGTTGGCACGATTGCATGCCTCTGCAAATGTCTTGCCCTCGGCGATATACTTCCAAACAGCTTTGTCAACATATCTCGCATGAACGTTATTCAGGGCGAGATTCCTTGACGTAGGCAGCTTCCATCGGAGAAGGTAGTATGCACCGAAATCGCCAGGAGCCCAAGCATGGTTCTGACAAACCGCATTTGAATCACCGCCACAGGCAGTAATGTGGACAATGGGTATACTCAGACCTGCCGCCTGCACCTCGCTCCTCATCAGCCAGTCCGCCCCTATCCCAAATTCTCTGAATTTTAGCCCCGGGTCGCTGCCGACTGCACCACCATGGGCAACAGCATAAAAGATCTGTATTCTTCGACGGTAGAAATCGCTTTCGGTGTCCACCGGAGAGGCAAAGTTGTACATCAACTGCTCTTCATCCTCATTTGCGTCGAGGTGAAGGCGGTCACCGCCATACGGAATGAGCCCACTCTTCACGGAGATCGCCCTGATCTTTGTGGCAACATCTGCGGCGATATCATCGACTGGGTTAAACGGACCTCCTGTTCCGCCGACCACATAGGCCATGGGGGGAACAAAGAAGATTTCCGCCGTGCGTTTAGGCGAGGACGAATCACCCTCCTGGGGAGCCATGGATATGGTTATCTGCCGACGGTTCTGCGGTGACAGGGTTACGTAGTCCGGGTGGTCCTCAGTGTTGTCGTCGTCGATTTTTCTTCCATCCACTCTCCAGAATTTCACACCCCAATAGGCGAAAGGGACGGCCGTAAGGAGAACCGATTCTCCAACCCGCCCTTCGACGCCATACCAAAAGTCCTGTGGGTCGCCCGGGTCGTATAGTCGTCTTGCCCCAAAGTAGTAGTAGCCTCCGGGTAGGCCCTGTGAGTGCTCAACCTTGACAACAACCTTGAGATAGGCCGGCTTTACAACGGTGGGGTTCATCGCCGTGACGCGTGTCACGCCTCCGATATCACCGGTGGTATTCGGGCGATAGCCGAGGATGCCCGTGTTCTCCGTCGCCTTCATGCTGCCGTTTTGCGGAAGGAGAGGATCATTCGCCGCCACCAACCATTCAGTCGGGTCGGAGTCGGCGGAAATAGTGATGCTGCTATCGACAAAGCGGTTGTCATACAATAACCGGAGATCGCCTCGGTCGCCCGAATCCTCAATTGCCACCTCCCGTGTCGCGTAGTCCTCGGGGTAATAGAAGCCTATGCCATCCACCCAGCGAACGGGCTGGCCAGAACGGGGATTGGCCAGACCGGCGGGACTTTGAAAGGACTCCTGGAAATCAAGGCAACTTGACTGGACGGTTTCAATCGCGCCGCCGGGAGCAAGGACCTCGTAGGAGTAACTTTCTTCATACCCCGTGTCATTAAACGTGAGGTCGGCAATCCCTTCGGACAGCGCGCAATCGAAACTTGCACCCACGCCCGACGGAAACGTGGCCGTAACGGTATGCTCCACCACCGGCGCCACGACATTCAGCGTGAAGTTGCCGGTGTCCACGGGGGGCATGTAGAAACGATGTCGCTTTTCCGGGGTGGGGCAGTTGTTGATGGCCGTGCCGGGGCTGGTGGTGAAGGCGAAGAGGTTCAGGCGGAAACCGGCGGGGTGGGATCTTCGCCACGGCGCGGACCAGGATCTCCGTGCCCACGGGGTAGTTCCACACCTTCGCCACGCCGTTCTCCTCCGTGTCGCCCACGCCGTCGATCACCACTTCCCGCAAC
>JAJRTN010000164.1 GCA_024278275.1 Candidatus Hydrogenedentota bacterium | reverse complement strand
TTCTCGTCATCATTATTACTCGAATAAAATACCGCCATAATTAAGTATACTAATCCCTCTTGGGTGCCCTTGGGATTGCCACCCTTGCTAAAATGAAACAAAATTAAACCCCTTCAAAAAATCTCTGCGAATGCGGGAATCCACGGGGAAGGTCAAGGGCTTGTCCCAATCATGGAGCCCCGCATTCGCGGGAATGACGGTGGGGCGTGGCCTGGACGGCGGCAGCGATTCTTGGTTCCGGCCGGGCTGGATTGGGGCAAACACCGAACATCCCCGCTGTGCGGCGGACTGTCACGATTATCGGCGCGGCACCCATCCACTCAGCCACGCGGGGCTCCCTACCCCAATTGTGAACCCATGATCGCCAAGGCGATGATAGCGACGTAGGCTAGAACCCCAAGCGTGATCACCGCTAGGTTGATGTAACCCAGCACCAACCCCGCCGTGGCAAAGCCCTTGGCGTCCCGCGCCATTTCGCCACGCCGGATTTTTCCGTTCGCAAGGTGACCGCAAATCACGGCGGGCAGCGCGGCGAAAGGCCCGCCACAGACAAAGCTGATAATCCCCAGGACCATGCTCGCAATGGCAAGGCCGTTGCTTTCCTGGGCAATGCCCCCCGACGGCGGGACGTTATACGGTTCACTCATGCCTGTTGCCTCCCCGGTTTGGCCTGTTTCATTGACAGGTGCCGTAAGGCGTAGTCTACAGGTACTTGGCCCCGTGGTCAACGGGGTACGGCCGGGCACAAAGAGTTGGGTCCGTGGCCGTCCGTGCTTGTCCGTGTTCGTCCCGGCGGTATTAACACAGCCCCCGGAGACCATGGACGCCACTTTTACTTCCCTTTTTCCCCATCGGGCGTTAGCGTCCAGCCATGGGCAGGCACGGTGAAGGTCCCGCCGTCCGCCAGGCTCAGGGTCAGCGCTTTGCCGAGACTGTTCCAGGCCACATAGCCCGTCACGCCGTAGGGTCCGAAAGGGAAGCCTTCTTTCACCCGGCACAGGGGCGGTGTAACGACGCGAACCATCACGCCGGCATCCTCGAGCAGGTTGCGGAGAAGCCGGTAGGCCACCTCCTCCAGCGCGGCATCCCCGGCGTTCCAGGCGTGGTTGAAAAAGCGGTTGGGCAACCAGGCGCGCCGTACGTCTTCCGTGGCGAGGAGAAAGGGGGTCTCGCCAACGCGTGCCACCACCACGGCACCGGCGGGGCGCTCCGCGTAACGTACCACCTGATCTTCCGGGTAGTTTACCGGGGTTGCCAACACCCCCGCCATCCAGGAAGGCCCTTCGCCGGTGGCCGTCAATGCGCCCCCCCTGGCTCGTCCATAGCGCAGGCGCAACCCGTTCCAGGTCCCTTTTGCGGACCAGCCGGAAGGGTAGTCGCCCCGCTCGGTGGCCGGGTCGTGGTGCGTAAGAAGAAACTCCCCGCTGTACAACACGCGCGGCGCTTTCTCCAGGTTTTTCCACATGGCGGAGGTGAGGTAGAGCGGGTCCTGGATGATGACGATCTTGTAGCGGGTGAGATCGTCGGTCGCCAGCAACTCATAGGGGATGACCCGCACATCGACCCCCATTTGGCGCATCAGTCCTTCCATGAGCCGCACACCGTGAGCGTAGAAGCCGTCCACGTTCGGCGCGTTGGTGCCGGGGACGAATTGGGCCGAGGCGGGCAAGGCGGCCGCCGCGAAAGACTGGTAGACAAGCGCCACCTCCGGCGCGCGGACACGGTCCTGGACCGCCCGGATAAGCTTGCGGATCTCCGTTTGGAAGCGCAGGGCGTACTCGTCCTCAATGTGGTCGATGAAAACCTCCGTTTTCCGGAGAAAGTCGGTGGCATGGCCCCGGCGCATGGGAAACTGGAACCCGATGGGAACCACGCCCAACCCCACCGCATGGGCCGCGCGGGGCAGCTCGTGATCGCGCCAGGCCGCATAGGTGGCAAAGTGCTGCATATCGCCGTGGGTCTCGGCGAAGGTCCGGGCCGGATGGACCGAATAGTCGCCGAAGGAACAGTCGTAAAACTCGAAATCCGCCCCCGGCGCCACGCCCATGTTGAGCATGTAGTTCTCCGTGGGATAGAACTCGCTCCATGTGCCCACCAGCTTGTCCGTGGCCGCCTTGGCCGCCCGAACATAGGTTTCGCGAAAATCACGGAGCGTGGCAGACCGGAATTCGATCCACTGCACCCAACGCAGCGAACCGGGATACCCCGGTTTGGGCGGAGCGGGCAGCGGGGTTTCCGGATCCCGTGCCAGGTGACGGTTAAACGCCCGGCGCGCCGTGTCGCTGAAGCGGTAATCGAAAGGAAAGCCTCCTTCGCCATAGAGTCCCCAGGACAAGACCACACCGTAGGCGCGGGGGTGCCCGTCGAAGAAGCGCACGGCCTCTTTCATGGTTTCGCATCCCTTCCGAACCTGCTCGGGGTCGAAAGGATCCACCACCGGCACGGCAACCCGCCCCAGCAGGGCCAACCCCGCCCCGGTCCAGGCCTTCGCTTCCTCCCGCAGCTTGTTCACGTTGTTGCCGACGGGACCGTTGACGACTTCGTAACCCGCCGCGCGGGCGGCCGGGGCCATTTCCTCCGGGGGCCAGCCCCAGGTGGCCACCAGCATGGTCCGTTGCTGGAGATCGGCGAGCAAGGCGTCCCGGCCTTCGGGCAAGGGAGCCGGAGATGCGCCCAGGACAAGCGTCAGGGAGGCGAAGAGGCACGGGGTCAAGGGAGTACTCCTTGTGGAAAAGCGCCCGGCGGCAGTTTTGGCCACCGGGCGCTGAAAATCACGTGACGGCGGGAATCAGCCCCAGCCACCCGCGATGGCCAATTCGATTCTGAAAAAGTATTGGCCAAGCGCGCCATCGGGCAGTTTCGTATTGTTGATGATGGGATACTGGTCGGCGTAGCGAAGGAACTCCACGTGCCCGTCCATGTAGAGTACATTGCTGCCGCCGGGAAGGTGATTCATGCGAATCAGGGGTTGGTTGTCGCCCTGGCCGCCCCAGTAGTCATTTTGCCCCGTGGCTAAAACATCAAACATCAGGGGAATGGTGCTTTGAGCTTCCGCGCCGGCCGCCGGATTATTGATGTCCGTGATAAGGAAGCGTTCGATTCCTTCTTTCAAGCGGGGATAGCGGGTGGGCAGCGGCGTTACACCATCATCCTTGAAACGGAGCGTCGCGGGAAGCACGCCGGGATTAACCACGAAGAAACTGTCCAGATCACCCTGACCCCATTCATTGTAGGCCACCTGGAATGGCGCCCATTGGGCGCCCGGAGACGCCTCACAACCCATCGCGGCCGAATCCGACGCGGTGTGTGAAAAGGTGACACCAGGGCTTCCGGGGAAAGACATGGAAAGGTGTGCATCCGTGAAGGTCGAAGCATCATCAAGCAGCCACGGCAAATAGAGGTAGGACGGTGCGAGTCCCATCATGGCCCAAAGACAATCCTTGGCCGGGGCGCCCCGCTCCTGGATGGCCTTTACCTGTTCAATGAGATCATCCTGAATACCCCAGGCAAGCCCCCAGAAATCCGTGGTGCGACTGTCGGAGGGACACACCCAAATACCCAGGTCCGTCCAATAATCCGGGTAAAGCACGTCTGCCGCCATGCCGAAAATGGGAAAATGACCGCTACTCCAGCGCGTGCGCGGTGCGAAAACACCTCGGCTCTCCGAAGCGTACATCTTGTGAATCAGACCCCACTGCTTCAAATTGTTCGCGCACGACGCGCGGCGCGCCGCCTCCCGCGCCCGCGCCAGGGCCGGCAGCAGAATAGCCGCCAGGATGCCGATGATGGCGATTACCACCAACAGCTCAATGAGGGTGAATCCCCTGTCTCGTCGCATAACCATGAGTAAAGAATCCTCCGTTTCGTTTGGCGGCCCCTGAACCGGCCCGCTGCCGGGTATGGACGCCGTCTGCCATGATAATCATTCCCGGGTACCATTTGCGAAAAGGCGCTCTAACGGATGACACGCAATAACGCATTGAACAAGTATCATCTCAAGGCTATCCCATCCGCCCTTTTTCTGCTAGAATAAATCAGGCAACCTGTAGGTATGAATCTGATATGCCGCTTCAGCCTGTATATACTTTTCCACTGGAGCACGTTCATCTCTCCCCGCGAATGCCGCTCTCCGTGCATTGGGATTACTATCCAAGCGTCTCCGATTCCGGCGGAACGAATCCAACACCGGCGTTGAAAACGGGTGGACTGACGCGGACCAACCGTCACGAGCCCTTCGCCCTGCCCCATGACCACGATTTCTATGAAGTTGCCCTGGTGGTGGGCGGTACGGCGAAACACGTTACCGATGCGGGAACCGATACGATTCGGCGTGGTACCGTGGTGGTGATTCCCCGGGGACAAGTCCATGGCTACGACATGTACCATAACTTCGAAGTGCTGAATCTATTCTATATCGCCGAGTGGCTGGCGGAAGACCTTTCGGACGTGTGGCGCCACCAGGCGTTGGTTCGCCTCTTCATGGGGGCCGCCCTGTTTGAAACGGCACTGGGCGTGCGTGTACACAGTGTCCAGTTGGATGAGGCCCGTTTGGCCGCCTGCTTGCACGAGCTGCACGACATCGCGCGCCAGCAGTCCCGTCCCCAACCCAACCTTCTGTTCCTGCGCGCCTGCCTGATGAAGCTGCTGGTCCTGCTCCACGAGGCCTACGCGCGCGTGTGGGGCGGTGATGAAGGACACCACTTCCGCCGGAAGATCTGGTCCGTACTGGAAGAGGTGGAACGCCGAATCGGCCTGGGCATGCCCGTCAACGTGGCGGCCATGGCATCGGCCTGTGGTTGGTCGCCCGAGCACCTTACCCGCGAGTTTCGGCGCGCGACGGGCCTGAGCATCATGCGCTACTTCCAGCAGCGCCGCCTTCAGCGCGCGACGCGCATGCTTCTCGCCCCGGAAATGAGCATCACCGAGGTGGCCCATACACTCGGTTTTTCGGACTACGCCCATTTTCGCCGCCGTTTCGTAGACTATTACGGCATTTCACCGGGTGAGTTCCGCCGTTCGAATAGGTCATCCTGACTCAATCAAAGCGGTCCGTTCACCGGGCGTGGGGTGCCTTCGGCATGTGAATGGCACGGAAAAAGCCCCCCCGATTTCGCAAAGGCACAAGAAAAATGGGATGAGAATGGGGGAGTATGCGACAATACGGGCATGTTCACCACGAACACGACGCTACCCGTGCGCGTTTGACCGCGCGAGCGCGATAAGCGCGTTCCCATCCCGCGGACTCGGCTGGAGATGAGAGGAAAAGGTTCCCGGGCGGCCCCGGGGATGAAAACACAACCCCCGGAAGATTGTTGTTTGCGCGGCATGTCAAGCGGTAAACAGGATATTTCAAGACGGACGCTCTGCGTGGTGTTCTTGGCGTTGCTGCTTTTTCACGGGGCCATGAACCTCTGGTGGCTAAGGCACGACAATCATGCCTATCACGCCGATGAAGCCATGCACATGGCCTACGCCCGGGACCACTACGCGACTCTTTTTCTGGGGGAAAACACGCCCCTGGCCGGGCGGCTGCGGAAAGCCTTTGAGACGAGCCAGTATTACCCGCCACTGACCCATCTTCTTGGCGCGGTCTTCCTCGGTGTCATGGGCTACCACCCCGACCACCTTGCCTTGGCCATGACGCCCGTTTTCTTTCTCCTGTTGCTCGGGACATTCCTTGTCTCCCGCCTTATTTTCTCCCGCCGTGAAGCCTTCCTCGCCACCGTGATCGTGGGTTTGTGCCCCATGATTTACGGTTCCTCCAGGCTCTTCATGACCGACTACCTGTCGGCCGCGCTGGTTGTCTGGGCCTTCTATGCCTTGCTTAAATCGGACCGGTTCCGAAAACTCCCCTGGGCATTGGCCTTTGCCTTTCTCGTGGGCCTGGGCATGTTGGCCCGGCAAACAAGCGTTGTGTTCCTGTTTGTCCCCAGCCTCGCAAGCGTGGCGATTGGATTCATCGGAGCGGTTCAGTTTCCACGGGCCGATTGGCGGAGCGCGAAAAGTATTATCCTGAACGCGGCCATTGTATTGGCCTTGAGCCTGGCCGTGCTGGTCCCCTGGTACATTTACCACTCCGACTATTTATTCGGCTTCTGGATCAGCCGTTTTGGCAGGCGCTTCTTCGACTATCCGGATTGGCCGTCACTCCTCACGCCGGTACTGAAGTATGGCGCCCTGGCTTGCCTGGCAGCCGCGGCGGCTGTCCTGTTTTTTCAGTACGTGGTCAAACTCCGGGCGCGCTGCAAGGCGGCGGGGAGCAAATTGCCTGCCATGGCCGCCTGCCTGGCCACGGCACTTGTCGTGGGCTTTGCCCTGCTCCATGCCGGACGTTTCTCCATCTATGCCAACTTCCTCGTTGAAGAGGGGGGATTTCTACATGTGCTCATCCTTGCGCTGGCGGGGCTGGTGGCAGCTCTCCGGAGAAAGAATCGGACTGTACCCCTGGTGTTGATCATCTTGTGGCTCCTGGGAAGTTATGTCCTCCTTACCCTGCTCTTCAAGACGCGCGTGCCCCGTTACATGGTGCCCGCGGTTCCGGCCATTGGTATCCTGGCGGCCTATGCCCTGGTACACATCCCTTTCCCCCGGGTGCGCCGGGCCTGTGTCACCGCGACCCTGGCTTTGCTGCTGCTCCAGTTCATCCGGCTCACCACGGGACTGCCGGGTTATGCCGAAACCGTGCGGCTGCCGGAGTTCCTTACGGGAAACACCGGCGTCTATGGCGCGCGGGGCGGCTTTCCCCTCCTGAAAGACCGGCTTATCCAGGGCAACTATGCGATCCACGCGGCCCAGCGCGAACCCGGTTTCACGGACAAACTGCTCAGGATGATGATCAAGGACATGATGGACCGTAAACCCATCCACGAGGAATGGGCGAACTACCAACTGCTGACCAACACGCACCAGTTCGAGGGTACGGAATTCGCCCAAGAGCACTATTGGCCCAATCACCGTTTTTCGCTGCCTTCCGAAACCACCAGCCCCGTGAGAATGAGGTTGCTGGGCACCCGCTGGCAGCACGACCCCAAGGACCTGGATGAAAAACTGGACGCCACCGACTTTGTCCTCATCAAGATGGGCTTTGACCCCAAGGCGAAAAACGGGGAGGCGCAACGAGCCAAAGCGGAGAAAGTGGAGGCCGCGTGGCAACGGCATTTCGTTCAATTGGGTTTTGAAGTGGTGGGGCACTTTTTCAGTCCGAGGTACAGTCTCGAACCCGGCGGCAACTTTACGGTCATGGGGCGCGCGCTCCAAGACCGAAGCGTCACGAAACGCTGGGACTTTAGCCGTCCCCCTTCGCCGACGGGTGACTGGGAAATACGAAACGTGATCGATACGAACGCCCAGGGCACGCGGCAGTGCATCCGCCAGTCCGGCCCCATCATGTTTTTGCGCCCCCTATCCATCGACACGGCCGACGTAAGTGTAGTCCGTCTTGAAGCCGCGGTAACCTGCCACGACAATCCGGCTCAAACCGGCGTGGGACCAACGCGCGTCTACTTCTTTTGGGCCAACCCAAAACACGCCTATGCCGGCGGCTCCGTTTTCAACAATCATCGCGCCGTCGAACTGTATCCCGTGAAGCCTGGTGTTTGGGAAACGCGCATCGCCAAGAAATACAACTGGACCGGAATCCTCAATCAGGCCATGATCGCCATGGATTTCAACATCCCGGAACAGCCCGTGGAAAAAACGCTCAAGTCCTGGCGATTTCCCCCGGACCCTGCCACCGACGAAAACTGGACCATTTTATGGCCCGTCTCGTCCTCCCCGTCAAACGGCGTTGCCATCCGAGTAGGCAAGAACGGTCCGTTGGCCAGGCTGACCTTTCCCTTGAACACTTCCGACGCGGATTACCTGGATGTCCGTCTCGCCCTGAAAAAAGCGGGCGATGAGAAGGGCCGGACCTACCCCGTTGAACGGACCCACATCTACTGGGCAAGCCCGGCGGACACGGCACGGGGCAAGTGGCCCTTTTCTCACGAGCGGGGCCTCCAACTGCTGCCCATCGAAGGCAAACCGGGCGAGTATCGTGCTCGGCTGTGCGACAAAAGTTCATGGACCGGCAAGGTGAAACAATGGATGCTGGATGTTGACTTTCCTGAAGAAATGAAAAACCGTAAATCCGGGGAATACGAAGTGGTTCTCGAACGCATTACCTTGGGCCAATTCGTTTCCGGCGACCCCAATGCCTGCATGCGCTACGATGTGACCACCCGGAGAATCACCTTCGCCGATTGATAAGGTTACCCCGCCGGGAGGGGGGAAACACGTATTCGTGAAGCATTTGCGCAGAAATCCACGGGTAAGGGACAAACCGATCCTTCTCCCGGGCACCGCGGAGTGACGCGGAGACCGGGGAATGAAACGTGTATCACGCCAAACCCTGTGGCATACTGCCCTTATAGTTGCCGCTTTGAACCATGGGAGACCATGCCGTGTACAGGATTCCGCGTCTTTGCGCCGTTTTACTCCTTGCCATGCCATGTGTTTGGGCACAGTCCACCGGGACCTATCGCCTGGGCAACGGCTACTTCCAGATTGGCGGAGAAAATGGCGTCCTCACTGATCTGCGTTTCGACCCCACGGGGGGCGGAAACCACGGCTCCAATACCATCAGTGCCACGTCCAGCCTGGGCTTTTCGCTGGACGGCACGGCCCTCGCTTCTTCTTCCGCCACCTGGCAGGCCACGGCCTCGAAGCTCACCCTTTCCGGCCTGCCCTTGGGGGCGACACTGGAGTTCACGTTGAACGGCGCGATTCTCACCATCCAGTTAAGTTATTCCGGCACGAGGACGGTGCGCGTGGACTGGGGCCTGGTCTACTTGGACGACGGGTTTTATGACCGCGCCACGGGAATGAACTACGGCCCCGATGTGGCGGTGGACATGCCTTTCGAGAGCTTTTACAACGCCCGGAACGGCAACTTCCGCCTGGTGGAGATGTTCAAGCGTACGGTCGGCGTCCCGGAGGCCGGCTCCTCCCGTGATGTGAACTGGGCGGCCACCCATTGCCGAGGCCGTGTCGGTGGTGATATCCGCGTTACCGGTTCCCTGCCCCTGCGCCGCTTCGACACGGGGGCGGACCGTCTTGCCCTGCGCTTCGAGGGCAACCTGTCAAACGGGGCCACCCTGCAATTCAGCACGATGCCCAAAAGCTATTCGGTCACCCTCACCGACGGCCGGGTTCTACCCGAGTTCTATGTGATCCCGAAACAGACCGTCTCTCCCCTCTACAACCCGACGGTGCAATATGACCTGGATGACCTGCTCACGGAGTTTTTCCACCACATGACCTTTTGGTGGGGCGCGCAGGGGCATTCCGGCGGTATCTGGTCTGACTGGGCCATGATGGCGGGGGCCTTCATGGACACGCCCTTCCGTGAATCGAGCCGGAGCACCGTGCCGGGCTGGGTCGTGGGGGAGGACGGCTATGGGCACGACGGCTACGCCTACACCTGGGGCACGCAACCGGGCTGGCCTTTCCCCACCGGCCGCGACACACGCCATTTCAACACCAATGCCATTTTCATCACGGCCCTGTGGCGCTATGTCATGTGGACGGGCGACACGGATTTCCTGGAGAAGGCCGGTCCCGACCGGGCTATTCGTATCGGCTATGCCGGCGGCGCCACGGAAACCACGCCCGGCCCAACGCCCGTGCCCACCCGACTCGTGCCGGGCGGCACACTGGGACAGACCTTCACGGCGACCGAAGCCTTTACCGTCATTGCCGCGCACACCCCCACTTGGGCGACCACCGATTCCGGGTGTACCTTCACACTCTACCGCGGCATCGGCGGTGCCATGCTCCTTCAGAAGGCCTTCAGCAACGTGGCGGACAATTCCTGGCTGGAACTCACGGCCCTCTCACCTTTGCCCGCCGGGACCTATTACCTGGAAATGTCCAACCCCGTGGGGACCATCGGCTGGTGGGGCACCGAGGAAGATCAACTCCCCGGGGGTGGCGCGGTTACCAACGGCACGCCCTCGGAAAGCCTCATCGCACGGGCACGCAGCCTCATGAACTACCAGATGCAAACCCTTCTCGCCGATACCAACCACCAAATCATCACGGGGGGCAACGTGGGGACCACGGAGCATTTCGGGCGCAACCGCGACCTGGGGGGGAACTACTACGACATTCTCCCCTTCGGCTATCACGACGCCCTCACTGACATCAACTTTTACCAGTCCCTGCGCGGTATGGCCGACCTGGAAGCGCTGCTGGGCAACGTCACGGCCTCGGAGGAGTACCGGACGCGCATGACGCAGGCGCGGGACGCCTTTAACCGGACCTACTGGCGCGACGACCTGGACCGGGAAGGCCATGGCCGTTACATCGGTTGCGTGGACGGTACCGGCGCGGCGCACGATTATGGCTACACCTTCGTCAACACCATGGCCCTGGCCGCGGGACTTGGCGAAGGCTACCCGGATCATGTACGGGAGATTTATGCCTGGCTGGACCAGGGCGAAAGTTACCACGGCCCCTATAACCCGGCCAAGACGGTGGGCATTATCTACACCGATGGCACGGAGGTGATGGACCCGCCGATGGACGACCCCGGCCACACGCCTGTCCGTCTCACCGGCGAGCTTACGCAACCCTTTTTTGCGAAAGCCCCCTTCACCGGGGTGTCCACCCACAACCCCACCTGGGGCACGACGAACTCGGCCTTCACCCTCACCCTGCTGCGGGGCGGAACCGGGGAAACCATTGCCGCCCGACGTTTTACCAATGTGACGGACAATTCGGTCAATACCCTGGCCTTCGCTGAACAGCCCGAAGGCATGTACCTGCTGCGCATGTCCAGCCCCTCGGGCAGCATCGGGTGGTGGGCCTCGCCCTGGGCACACGATATTTATGACCGCTGGCTTTTCGCGCCCCGCGTAAGCACCCTGAACAATGACAATTGGTGGCAGGCCGCGGTTGGCGGCGACCCCACTTCCGCGGGCTTTGGCTACGCCTGGGACAAACAACTTCAGAACGGCGGGGCCGACCTCTATGAATCGGGCTTCGATATTTGGGCGCGTGCCGCCAGCCAGGGCGCCGACGAAGCCTGGGAACGGTTCCAGTGGATCCTGCGGCGCTATGTCGACCCCGACCGCCTTTCGGGCAACCGGGGGTTCTATGGCGAGGGTATCCAGGGAGGCTCGCTCGGGGGCGGCTCCGTCGGTTGGGTGTGGTCGGAGTTTCCCGAAACCTCCGTCCTCGGCGCGGCTTTCTTCAACGGCTTCTTCGGCGTGGACCCCACCGTCAACGGGCTGCGTATCGAACCACGCATCCCCGCGGGCAAGGGCATCACCGCCATTGGCGCGCGCAACATCAGCTACCGGGGCGCCCTCTTCAACCTGGAGGGAGGAAGAACAGGCGTCGTTGTAACCTGCACCAGGAACCCCGAAAACACCACCTTCTACACCACGGGCGGCCTGAGTGCCTCGGGGCTTTTCACCCTGGACGTCCCTCTCTCCAATGGTGCCATTTACCTGGGCACGTCCCCCGTCGCGGTGGAAGCCCGCTACCACAGCGCCGACACGGACCAGGATGGAGCCATCAGTGTCGGGGAACTGTTGCGGGTCATTCAGCTTTACCAGGGGGGCGCCTACCACTGCGCCGGGACCGCCGATGGTTTCGCGCCGGGAACGGGAAGCCAGGCTTGCAGCCCCCACGACAGCGACTACCGGGGCGGTCCGGACTGGAGATTATCCCTCTCCGAACTCCTTCGGATCGTGCAGTTGTACCACGGCACCGGCTACGAGGCATGCGACACCAGCGAAGACGGGTTCTGTCTCCTTTCCTTGTAATAGCTGGCCGTTCCCATGGACCCAGTGGGTGGAGCGGTCCAAATCCTTTTGTCCACTCCGTCCATTCCCAAGCGCTTGTGGCGTCTTGTCTTTCGCTCTTTTGACAGATCACGGCCCATGTGGTACCGTTTAGTCGAGGAGACGGCAAATAGCGTGAAACTTCTTGGCACATGCTTCCTGGTTCCGGTTCTTGCCGCGGCGGCATTTTTCGGTCCACTGCTGGGTATCACCCCCAATGCGGACGTGAATGGCGACCGTGCCGTGAATGTGCTGGATTTCCAGGCACTGGTCGCGGATACGCTTGCGGCCGGAGGACGGACCGGTGATTTGAACGCCGACGGGGCCGTCAACGTGCTGGATTTGCAGCGTCTCCTGGGCCGCACCGGCCGGGCCCGTCTTCCGCGAAAGACCGAGGAATCTTCCACGTCCGACGAGGCCACGCCGCCCAACCGGTTGCGCGCGCCGGTCTTTGCCGTAGCCCAAACGCACCTTTCCGCAATACTTTTCGAGTGCCGTGAATTGTCCGACGCAATCACGTGCCCGGACGTGGAACCCGGTCCCGTGACCCACGCCCGGCAATTTCTCCGCAAACTAACGCCACACGCGCCGCCCCTCCACGCCTGACCGAGGCCACGCGCGATACATCGCCGCCACCGGATGGCGAAGGGTTCACGAAGCACGCGGCCTCATCGGAATGTTTCCGTTCCCCTGGTGAAGAAACATTGCCCCTTGGGGCCAGGTAAATGTAGCATGATGCTTGTGGAACCGGTATTTCGGGATAAGCGGGGCTACGTCCTGCTGGCAGGCGCCCTGTGCGCCGCCCTCTTTACGGTGATCGCCGTTGCCGCGGTGGTTTCCCCGGATCCTGTCGGTGTCGACGCGGGCTATCTTGTCGTTCCCGTGTCCCTCACGGCGGACACGGCCGATGACGTGGCGGGAATCCTCTTCGACCTTACCTTCGACCCCGAGGCCTACGAAGTGGTGGATGTCTTTTCCGGCGACGCCGCCGATCAGGCAGGTAAGGAGGTGCAGTTCGCCGCGCAAGGCATGGGGACCGTGCGGGTGCTGATCACCGGTTTCAACCAGAATACTATCGAAACGGGCACGGTGGCGCGAATCTACCTCAAGCCCCTTGGCGCCAAACAGAGCAACGACATTTTTGAAATCGAAAATCCTTTGCTCTCCGATCCATTGGGAGAACCCGTGGACGACGCATTGCAGGAAGCCCACGCCGGTGAGGCCCCCCCGGAAGAGGCGCAACAACCGACGAACGGGGCGGAGTCCCCGGCGGCGGATGCCGGCCAGTCCATGAAACCGATTGATAACGCCGCGGGGGAAAGCCTTTCTTCGGGCGCGTTCGCCGGTTCGGGCGGCCTGGTGTCCGGTGGCGAAAGGGGCCCGGCACGCCGCGGGCCGGAAAGGGCGACACGAGGCCAGTCCGGCGGGCATGGGATCCCACGCTCCGGCACAAATCCGGCCCTGTCGCGGAATACGGGGCCAACGGCACGAGAGGCGCGCGGGGGAGCCATAAACCGCAAACGCTACCGCCCGGCACGCCCCCCTTACGCCCCCCCCGGGAAGGAGGGCGGCCATACCTTCGCGAAGACCCATTTGGCCCTCAACGCCGTCACCACGGCATCCCGCCCGGACCGGGCGGGAGGAGCGATCTGGTTTTCTGAAACCTTCCCCTCGCCAAAGCGTGAACCGGCCTCCTGGGCCATCGCCTTGGCCGCCGGACTCGTTTCCTTTTTCGCTATTTTCGGCATCCGGGCTTTCATCTTCAACAGGCTTCCGTCGAGGAGACGGCCGCGATGAAGGGGAACGGGTACAGGCTTGCCATGATCGCCATACTGGCCGCGGCCCTGGGGATGATCCCCGACGCGGCCCGGGCCGCGAATCTTACCCTGGGCGCCCCCATCGTTGGCGGAACCGATGGTACCCTGACGATCCCTCTTCAACTGGATACGGCCCCTGGTGAAGAAGTGGCCGGTTTGCAGTGCGATATATTGCTGAAGGACACAGCCCTGGAATACGAGAAGGCCGAAATTGGACCGGTGGGAAAGGCCGCCGCCAAGATCCTGAGCGCCAACCCCCTGGGCCGCGCGAAAGTTCGCTTAATACTCGTCGGCCTCAATCAAAACATTATCGGGGAAGGGGTGGTGGCAAACCTGGTGTTCCGGGTGCCCGAAGGAAGCTCCGACTCGCCGGAAATAGCCGGTTTGGGCGATATCATCTTCAGTGACCCCTTTGGCACGCCCATACCCGTGACCTTCGCCGGCGCACAGGCGGCCCAACCCATTCGCCTCCGTCAACACATCTCCCAGGGGGCACCCATCCCCTGGATGGCCCTGCCCCTGTTCATACTGCTTTGCGGCTTCATACTCGCCATCACGAGAGTCGCCCGGAAAAGGCGGAAGCCGCGCCCGGTCCGGCGTCTGCACGTCAAGAAAAGAAGGGAAACCTAATCGTGTTGAATCTGCTTTGCCTCCTGAGCCTTTCCACTGCCACCTTCCTCGGCGCCACCTTGACCGTGGAGGAGATCGAAGGCGTCCCCAACCAGCATAATGTTGTCGTGCCGGTGTGGATCGTTTCGGGTGGGGAAGACCAGGTTGCCGGTGTTCAATTCGACATTTTGGCCGCAGACGGCTTACTCGAACTCCAGGAGGTACAAGCCGGGCCCATCGCGTCGGATGCGGACAAGGATATCAACGCAACCCCCCTTCCGGGCGGACGAACCCGTGTCCTGATCATTGGACTTAACCAGAACATCCTCGGCGATGGCATCCTCGTCTACACTTTGTTCAACGTTTCCCCTGACGCAACGCCGGGCCTCCATCCCATCACCATGGAGAACCTGCTTCTTACGGATCCCGATGCCTTTCCCGTAAGCGGTGCCACCGTTCCTGGCGGTATCCGCATCCCCGGCGGTGAAGGCGAAGGTGAGGGAGAAGGCGAGGGAGAGGGAGAAGGCGAGGGAGAGGGAGAGGGAGAGGGAGAAGGTGAAGGCGAGGGTGAGGGCGAAGGTGAAGGTGAAGGCGAAGGAGAGGGTGAAGGTGAAGGTGAAGGCGAGGGTGAAGGTGAGGGTGAAGGTGAAGGCGAGGGTGAGGGCGAAGGTGAAGGCGAGGGTGAGGGCGAAGGAGAAGGCGAGGGCGAAGGCGAAGGAGAGGGTGAAGGTGAAGGCGAGGGCGAAGGAGAAGGCGAGGGCGAAGGAGAAGGCGAGGGCGAAGGAGAAGGCGAGGGCGAAGGAGAAGGTGAAGGCGAGGGCGAAGGTGAGGGCGAAGGAGAAGGTGAGGGCGAGGGTGAAGGTGAGGGCGAAGGAGAAGGTGAGGGCGAAGGAGAAGGTGAGGGCGAAGGAGAAGGCGAGGGTGAAGGTGAGGGTGAAGGTGAAGGCGAGGGTGAGGGCGAAGGTGAAGGCGAGGGCGAGGGTGAAGGTGAGGGCGAAGGAGAAGGTGAGGGCGAAGGAGAAGGCGAGGGTGAAGGTGAAGGTGAAGGTGAAGGTGAGGGCGAGGGTGAAGGTGAGGGCGAAGGTGAGGGTGAAGGAGAAGGCGAGGGAGAAGGTGAAGGCGAAGGCGAGGGTGAAGGAGAAGGCGAGGGAGAAGGTGAAGGCGAAGGCGAGGGTGAAGGCGAGGGCGAAACAAGCCTCGCGGAGATTGCCCAACACCTGCTCAATGTATTTGATTCAGCCGATGTGGATGCCAGCCAGGGCCTCGATTTCCAGGAAGCATTGGCGGAACAGGCCCTTATTACGGCGGAAGACTTCGATGCCATCGACACCGATGGTGATGGTTTTTTGACACGCGCCGAGTTGGAGAACACCGCGAATCCCAAGCCTGGGTTTGGGTGTAATGGTAATTCCGGTGAAGTGATGGGCCGTTGGAAACCGGCGGACCTTATCGTTCTTTTGGCCATGCTCGCCCTTTTATGCGCGGGCAGTACCAGGAAACGGTTTTACTCATGAGGTCACGCTGTTGGTGTACATATGCCTTGCTCGCCATGCTGCCGGTGGCGGCCATGGTGCAACCATGGACCATCAACATGGCAAAGGATCTCAATGGCGACACACGCATTGATGTCCTTGACATGCAGTTGCTGGTGTCCGCCCTGTTGTGTCGCGGTAACGTGAAATCCGATCTGAATGGCGATGGCCGGGTGGATGTACTCGATCTTCAGGCTTTCCTTGCCGATGAAGGATGCGCGGACGACCAGGATACGCCCATTCCCATGGGGTATCCGCCCGCGCTGGCCCCGGCGCCCGCCGCCGCGCCCCAACCTCACGCGGCCGCCTGGTGGCTTCACCTTGTGTCCACCCCGGCGCTTGGAGAGGCATTACCGTCTTCTCCCAATGTCGTACCGCTCCATCCGGCGAGCACGGAAACCATGCGTTACCTGTTCCGCCTCACCTCGCACGCCCCCCCGATTCCCTTGTCAATGCGCCACGTGTGAGGAATAGATTGAACGACAGGATAAAAAGAAATGGAGAATACACCATGAAGATTTCCACACAATACAGCTTGATCGCCTTGGCGCTTTGCGCCTTGGTGGCGTTGCCCGTGTATGCACAGGGTACCATTGGCGCCTGGGACATCGAAGGCGATGTTGATGGCGACGGCCAGGTAGGGCCCACGGACGTGCAGCACGTGGTGAACCAGGCGCTGGGCCTGGAGGATGAAGGGCCGAGCGCTGTCCTGCGTCATCGGCGTCAGTTCATCGTGGCCAGCCCGCGTGCCTCGCTGGCGCTCAAGCCCGGTGTTACCCCGGACACGGCGCAGGCCTGTGACACCATCGGCGCGGTCTTCAATTTCCCGCGCAGGAATGGTCGAATGTTGGTAAAGACCGACACGGTTATCCGCTTCCGCTATGACCGGAACGTGGAAGGCGTCTGGTACCAGGGTGCCTGCGGATTGCTGCGGTCGGTGTTGCGCGTCGCCTACATCCCCATTCCCCCCGAGGGCGTGGCCGATGTGAACGCCGAGGACCTGACCTGGATCCCCATCGGCGCGGACAAGGCGGAAGGCCGTGGCTGCGGTCCCGCGCTGGGGACGGCCGCCATCGTCGTACCCTATGCCTTCGCCGAACCGGGCGATTACCTGGTGCGCGCCAACATCGCCACTTTCGCCGTGCCGGACAACGAGCTGGCCGCGGATGTCGAGTTCTGCGGTGCCGCGGCGCGGCGCAACAACGTGTACATCCATGTCCGCGTAATTGATGCCCTGCCCACGGAAGAAGATCTCCGGTGGTACGCCGAGGAAATCCCCGGCCCCATCCACCGGGAATATGGTGAGCTTTGGGGTCATGAGACCGATGACTCCGTGGAGGTGCCCGTAGCGAGGTAACACGGACAACGATTCGGCCTCCCTGGGGGCCGGACATGACACGTTGCACCCATGGGGGCGTGGTGGCGGGCGTTCTGCCGGCCACTGCGCCCCTCCTTGGATTAAATGGCATTTTGATGTTGGCGGAGCGCGTTTCATGCGGCTTGCGATCCTGTCGATAGTGATCATCCATGTCGTGACTTTTGGCGCCACCCTCACGGGAGGGCAAACGGCAACACAACCCGGCGTGACGGGGATTGTCGTGCCTGTGGCACTGAGCGCGGCCGACGGGGAAGAACCCTCTGCCCTGGGCTTTGACCTGACCTTCGACGAGACCTGGCTGACGCCCGTGAATATGACCGCCGGTCCTTCCGCCATCGCCGCGAACAAGAGCGTTGGGTGGTACAGTCTTTCCCCGTCCGCCGTCCGCGTGCTCGTATCGGGACTGAACCAGAATGTCATCCCCGACGGCGATGTCGTGCTGGCATCCTTCGACGTGGCCTCCGGCGTCACGGCCATCTCGCTGACGGTAGCTGTGGTCAACACCTCCGTATCGGATCCCTTTGGCGTCGTCATTGCATCCAGCGGGCTGCCGGGCTATGTCCACGTGCGCGGCCCTGAAAGCTGGGTCGATTTCGACCATACCGGCGCGGAGTGGGGGACGCCCACCTTCCCCTTTAACACCGTGGCCGAAGGGCGGACCGTATTGAACACCGGCGGCACCCTCAAGCTCCTATCCGGTGAAACGGCCGAAACCCCGAATCTCGATACCCCCATGCGGGTCGAGGCCGTCAGCGGCCCGGCGCGACTGGGCGTGCCTTTGGTCCCGCCCCAAGCGCCGCTCGCCGCCCGCGTCATCGTGAAACACGAGACGCCATCGGCGGCTCATCCGCCCGTGTTTTTCCGGCGGTCTTCCATGATCGGGCAAACCGCCGGTGACATCCCGCGCGACACCCCGGTTGCCCGTCGGGTGGCTTTTGGAGCCTTTGTCTCCCTGCCAGGGCAATCCGAATTCGTCCACGAAACCGTGCTGCCCGTTACGACGGACGACGAGGGCCGGCATATCGTCTTGCCGAATGAAACGCCCGCACTGCGTTTGCGCGGTTCGGCGGCGATTGACTCCGCCACCCTCTGGACGGGCATTTTCGGAATATCCCGTGACCGTTTCGCCCTATCCTTCCAAGCCGCAGGGAGCCTGGAAAACGACCTGTGGGTCCTTTTCCAACCGCGAACCGCCCCGGAAGAAGGTAAAACCGTCATTCTGCTGGCCGGCGCGTTCGACATCCTCGGAGACGAGGTCCCCGTCGTCGCGGCCACTTTCTGCTTCATGCCCCGGGCGGAACAATACAACGGGGAGCCCGTGAAACAGCCTGTTCCCGGGGGGGACTACACGCCGCTTGATGCGGGTGAAAACGTGATCCCCATCGAAACCATCCCGGCGCGCCCATATGCCTATCTTACGGTCCCATGCACGGTATACGAAACACCCCGACGTGTCTGGATTCCCCTATCACCCGATCTTGACCCTGCAAAGGCCACCGTCGAGTACCGTCTCGACACGGGTGCGTGGTACCCCGGTGAATCGGTTGAAGGCTGGCTCGTTCCCGAGCCATACCTCCGATTAATGTTGCCCCACGTCACCTACCTGGGCTCCCGTATCCGCCATGGTGGTTATTTCCGCCTGTCCACAACAGCGGGGCGGCGCTGAACCCACCGCCCTGTCATTTTCGTGATGTCGGTTTGGGTGGGCGTGAAGGGTTTCCCTTCCCGCTTACTCCAACCAGTCGCCAGTATTGACATCGAAGATCCTGTCACCAGCGCCCGCCGCACGCAGGGTCAGGTTGCGCACGGCGATCCCGAGATCGCGACTGTCCTGGCTTCCTTGCAGGTGGTCAATGGGTTTCCAGGATCGGCAACGCACCTCCAGCACAATGTACCGCTCGTCGCCCGTGAGGAATTTCCCCTCAATGATCCCGATGCCCGCCTTCGCAATGGGCAGGATGCACCGTCCGCCGACGTAGAGTCCGGAACCGGGCTCCAGGGCCTCTCCGGGCACACGCGCATCCAGCGCGATGGTGTAGCGCGTGCCGGGCAGCACGGGCAGGTAAACCCTGGCCCCGGGCTTGGACCATTGTTTCTTGTCGTCGCTTTTCCACTCGCTGGCCGGCTCGGCGCCATACCAGTTGGCGCGGTATTCCGTTCCGCCGTCGCCGAAGGCCATCCGGTAGTGGCGCAATTGGGCCTTTTCCCACCCCGCGAGAGAACCTTCAAGCAGGCTGACGTTGCCCCCGGATTGGGGCGCGACCGTTCCCTTCCGGGTGGTGATGTTGAAGAAATCAGCGGCCATGTTGCCCCGCGCGGTCAGCGTGCCGCCGTCCTGCCGTATCTCCGCGTCGCAGGGCGTTCGGAAGAGGACGCTCTCCAGGCACAGGTTGCCGCCCTGGAGATCAACACACGGTTCGCCGGTCTCGACGAAGTGGAGTTGCCGCAGAATGACCTCCTTACCCGCCGTGACAACCCCGCGCTTAGGCTGGCCCCAAAGGAGCGCGTTGTTCATCTCGACCCGCCCCCCGGCCCCGGGCGCGACCATGATATAGGCCTGATCCTGCTTGCCGTGGGCGCACGCGCCCTGGAAGTTCACCAGCTTGATTCCACCCTCCCCCGCCGCGTCGATACGAACACACACATCGGTCGCGTCGCTGCCGTGGGCGATGACCAGCGCCGTCGGCGCGATACCGTTCTGCTCGACGAAACGCAGACCGTTACGCGCCGCGAAAACAAAGTTGCCGAAGAGGAATTCGTCCCGCGCCCCGGCGACCACCAGCGCGTCCATCTCGCCGATCATCTGGTCCCATACCTGCCGGAACTCGGTCCCCCTTTCATCGGGACGACCGGGGTAGGTACAGCGCGACCAGTAGTGCGGGTTGAACTGCATGTTCTTTACCACGCCGTGTTTTCCGCTCACGCGAATGCCCGTCTTCAGCGGCGCGCCCGCCGCATAGTCAATAAAATGACGGTCACAAGGGTAAGTGGCGAAATCAATGCCCTGGTAGGTGTTCGCCATGGTCACGTTGATGGCGTACACGCCCTCGCCCAAGCCGCGAATGGTCCAGGGATAGGGCTGAACAGCTCGAAAATCCTGTTCCGGGTAGTAGACCGTGATGCCCCGAACCCCCGCCTTCGGCTCCAGCGTGATGAGCGGGACGCCGTCCGCCTCGCCTTTGCCGCCCACGGCCAGCAGCACCGTTCCCTTGCCCAGGGTGTGGTGCGGCACGTCCCAGATCCCGCGCAGTTCCACGCCCGAGGGCACAACAAGCGTGCCCTCGATCCGGTAATCCCCGGCGGGCAGATACACGATGCCCCCCGCTGCACGGGCCGCGTCGAGCCTGGATTGAATGGCACCGGTGGCATCGCTTCCCGGTGGCGCGGGAAGCTCCACGACATGAAGCCTGGCCGTGGTGACCGCGCCCTGGAAAGCGGGCGCGCCCCGGTGTAAACGTTCACGCCAGGCCGCGAGGTCCTCGGTGGCCGCGCCCCCATGGGGCAATTCCGCCGGCAACGCGCCCGCGCCGCGAATTATCGGCTGACTGGCGCGGTTGCCGGTAAACGTAAACGCCTTGGTCGCCTTCGCCGCGCGAATCACCGGCGGGCGGGATCCTTCGAAATAGTTCTCCAGGAAGCCCAATGCCGAAGAGGTGGCATCAATAACCGTGGCCCCTTCCAGGCCCGCCTCGTCCGCAAACCAGCAGTCCTGGAAGGAAACCGCGCCCATGCCCTTCAGCTCCAGCCCTGTGTTTCCCCGCTGTGTGAACAGGCAGTGATGGAACTGCAAGGCCCCCTCGGTAAAGGTTTCCGTGACACGCACCAACACGGCGTCCGGGCGGTTCGGCGCGGTGAAGCGCCCATCGGTGAAGGAGAGTCCGATGGTATCGGTCTTTTCCACGCGCACGGCTTCGACGCAATTCTCGATGACAAAACCCATGAATTGCGCGTTGGAAGCGCCCTGCTTGCCGTGTAGCACGGTAAAGCCCGTTCGATAGCCGTCGATATGGACATCGCTCATGTATTCCCAATCGGACCGGCCCATGATCACGGCCCGGCCGTTTTCCATCATCCAGCGCTTCAACTTTTCCCCGTCCGCTGAGGAAAGCCCCGTGTCCACCCAATAGGAAGGCGCGAAATGCACGCCCTCCAACCGTCCGATATCGTAGGTGCTGTCGATGAAAACGCCGGTCTTCAACGGGGTACCCCGAACGTTGCGCAGGAGGTGCAGTTCGTTGGTCTGGGGGCCGATCCTGATGCCCTGGTACGCATTGACGAGGGTCACGTTCTCCACCGTGATGTTATCCCCGCCGACTTGCTCGATGGACCAGGGATAGGGAACGATGGCGTCGGCACGCTGCTCGGGATGGAAAACCTCGAAGTTCAGCAATCCGGAACAGGGGTGCATACGGATAAATGAAGGGCCTTCCGTCCGGCCACGGTCCGCGTAGGCCAGCAGTCGCGGCACGCCGTCAGCGCCCTGCTCGCCACGAAGGGTGACCGCCGTAGGGATCTCCACCGTCCCATCGAAACGGTACCGGCCCCGGGGGACGAACACCACCGCGCCGCCGACATCATGGGCGGCATCCAGCGCCCGCTGAAATGAAGTGGTCGAATCCCGCTTCCCCGTGGGATCGGCCTGGAAGTCAATCACGTCGAACCGCGCAATCAGGGGTTCCACGCCCTGCACACCCCTGATCCGTGGCGCCGGGGAAGGCTCCGCGCCTTGGGCGAGGACACACAACAGCCATCCTCCGGTCATGCTGATTGCCAACAACCACTTGAACATTCGTCTTCTCTCCTTCTTTTGGGCTCCATGCCGGGCAGACCTTAGCACAGGTGGTTTGGCTGTTGCATGGGTGTTCCCGGATGTTCCGCTACGGGGCCTTGGCCGTTCCTGTTTTCCCGTGTTCCCGGTCCGTGTACGAGGGTACGGCGATGCTGCTATAATGTGGCCTCCGCACGGGAAAAAACACAGGTTCGTGGTGGCGGATTTCCTCGAACCGTAACAGAATTGGGAGCGTGATTCATGTTGGGATGCAGTTATGGCACCTTGTTCCAGGCCACCGTCGCCGGGGGAAGCTACCAGGAGGGCCTGACGACGGTCCTGCAGGGCGTGCCGCCGGGACTACTCATTAACGAAGCCGAGATCTACGAGGCATTGCTGACGCGCAAGCCGGGACAAAGCAAGCTGGCTTCGCCCCGGCGCGAAGCGGACGTGCCCGTCATTTACAGCGGCGTCAACGCCGCGGACACCATGCCCGGATTCACCAACGCGGGTTTTACGAACGGCACGCCCTTCGTCATCCTCATTCCGAACGTGGATCGCCATTTCGAGCACATCGAGCAGTACCAGGTGACCAACCGCACCCCCCGGCCGGGCCATGCCTCCTATGCCTCCTATCAGAAGTACGGCGAGTGGGACGACGCCATCGGCGCGGGATTTTTCAGCGGACGCTACACCTCGACCATCGTCGCGGCGGGCGCGGTGGCGCGGCGCATCCTCAAAGAGCACGGCATCGAGGTCTTCTCCTACGTGAAGGAGGCCGCCGGCGTCCGCGCCGCGGAGGTGGATCTGGCGACGGCGAAAAAGCAGGTGGACACCTTCCGCCGAGTACGCACCCAGTATGACCCCATCTACGACTGGGTCTTCCGACAGGGCCGTATCAAGCAGGGCATGCGCTTCCTGGAGAAGATGGCCGTCATCGCGGAACTGGAGAAGAACCTGCTCGACATCCGTGAAATGAAGGAGGAAGTGGATTTCGAAAGGATTCGCGAGGAACACGGCATCCATTTCACCATGAACTGCCCCGATATCGACGCCGCTTTCGAGATGGAGCGGCGCATCATCGAGATCCGCGACGAAGGCGATTCGAGCGGCGGACTGGTCGAGGTGGTTGCCACGGGGCTTCCCGCGGGCATGGGCGAGCCGGTCTTTAACAAGATCGACGGCGAACTGGGTCGTATGCTCAGCATCGGCGCCATCAAGGCGGTCGAAGTGGGCGCGGGCTACGCCGTGAAAGACATGCAGGGCTCCGAGACCAACGATGCCATGCGCGTGGAGAATGGGGAAGTGAAATTCCTCTCCAATGGCGCGGGCGGCGTGACCGGTGGTCTCACCACCGGACAGCCCCTGGTGGCGCGTATCGCCGTGAAGCCCACGCCCACCATCGCCAAGGATCAGCAGACCATCGACAAGGTGTCGAAGGAAAACGCCACCTTGAGCGCCGTCACCCGCCGCGACCCGACCATCGTGGCGAGGGTGTGGCCCGTGGCCGAGGCCTTCACCGCCATGATCGTTCTCGACCAGTACATGATGCACCTGGGTTACCAGGCGCTCTTTGCCGACAAACGGCAGGGCTGACATGGATAAGGTGGTCCCACTGGGCCTAGTGGACTCAGTGGACGGAAACTTCGTCCACTGAGTCCACAATTCACCGAACGGCACGCCATACCGGGAGGAATAACCGCATGCACAAAGCGCTCATCGGGGTCGGGGGGCTGACGGCCCTTGTTCTGCTGTGCCTCCTGTTTCCGGGGTGTGCGCGGCCAACACCCGAAACACCCGAGACCAAGGCGCCGGGGCAAGACGGCGCAACCGCTCCGGCCGGCCCATCCGTCAAGCAACCGGAGCCCCCAAAAAAACCGGCCAATCCGGGGGACGCCCTCGAACTCACCCACCGCCTTTCGCCTGCAACCTACACGCCGGGCGAGGAACTGGAAGTGGTGGTGAACATGAACTACGTGGGCGACGACCCGATCACGGCGTTGGCCATCCGCCAGATCGTACCCGAAGGCTGGACTTTCGTCGCGGTGACGGGGGGCATTCAACCCGCCGTCACCCCCCGGCCCGATGCCACGGGAACACTCGATTTCGTGTGGATCACCACGCCCGACTGGCCCAACAACTTCAGCTACGCCCTTCGTGCTCCCGTCGATGCCCAGGGCGCCGTGGAGTTCCAGGGACAAGGCATCTACCGCACCAGCGGCCCCGAATTGCGCACCACGCCGGTACTGATCGCGGTACCGGCGGGCTGAAGCACCGGCACCCTGAAGTCGATGTGCCCATTCCAGGCACCGCCGTGCGATGCGCGGTGGCTGAGGACAGTCCCCCCTCCTACCGGCTCACACGGCCCGAAGCATCGCCGCCCATGAGCTTTTCCACTTCCGCCACGCTCACCTGGTTGAAGTCGCCGTGGATGCTGTGCTTGAGGCACGAGGCCGCCACCGCGAAATCAATGGCCTGCTGACCGCCGGGATAGGCGCCCAGGGCATAGATCAAGCCCCCCACAAAGCTGTCGCCCCCGCCCACGCGGTCGATGATGGGTTGGATATCGTAGGTGGGGGCGGTAAAGGTTGTTCCTTCGTGACGGAGAATGCCGCTCCACGTGTTGTGGCTGGCCGAGATGGATCCGCGCAGGGTGATGGCGATAGTCTTGAGACCGGGGAAACGCTCGGCAAGCCCGTCGCAGACATGTTTGTAGGCCGTCGCATCCACCTTGCCCCCCGTCACGTCCGCCTCGGGCGCGCGAATGCCGAAAACCTTGTCGGCGTCCTCCTCGTTGCCCACGGCCACGTCGCACAACGCCACCAGTTCCGGCATCACCTCACCCGCCGTCTTGCCCCATTTCCAGAGCTTGGCGCGGTAATTGAGGTCGCAGGAAATGGTCAATCCCATGTACCGCGCCACCTGCACGGCCTCCAGGCACGCCGCCGCCGCCCTTTCCGAGACGGCCGGCGTGATGCCCGTCCAGTGAAACCAGTCCGCCCCCTCGAAGACCCCGGGCCAGTCAATCATGCCCGGTTCGATGGTGGCCACGGCGGAATCGGCGCGATCGTAGATCACCTTGCTTGCCCGTTGAGCGGCACCCGCCTCCAGGAAATACAGCCCCAGCCGCCCGCCACCCCGCACAATGTGCTTCACGCCGATGCCGTGTTGTCTCAAGAAGGCCAGGCACGCGTCGCCCAAGTCGTTCTCGGGCAGGCGGGTCACGAAGTCCACGGGTACGCCAAACCGCGCCAGGGACGCCGCCACGTTGGCCTCGCCCCCGGCGTAGCTTATCTCCAGGGTGCGCGCCTGCGTAAGCCGCTGGTGCAACGGCGCCGCCAGGCGCATCATGATCTCGCCGAAAGTCACTTTTCGTTTCATGGCTTCCTTTCCTCTTCGTGCGGACAAATCGTTCCGTCCGGTTTTCGGGTCATAAGAGAATACGGGTGAGCGGCAGGGCCAATTCAATAAGCAAGTGTACGATCAGGGGGAGGAGGATGTTGGCGCGGGCGCGGCACCACCAGGTGAAGACCAGTGCGATGGCCACCATGCCCGCCATTTCGATGGGCAGCTTGGTCAGGTGGTAGGCCCCCTCGAAAAAGGGTGCCGCCAGCCAGCCGAAACGCGGCCACAGCCCGTTTACCTGGCGCAGCAGGAAATAACGGTGCATGAACTCCCAACCGAGAAGCCACGACCCAATCCACACCAGTTGTCCCGCCAGGTAATGCGCTTTCCATGCGGCGGAATGGCTGCCCAGGCTCGGGTAGTACTGCCGCAGCGCCTCCACTTGCGTGATCAGCAGCACCGCCGCAATCCCCAATATGCCCAGCCCCGCAAGAACGTAGAGGTCAACCCGTTTCCACCGGCGGAAGCCCAGCGCGCCCCAGTCCATGCCTGGGAGACTCAACAGCAGGGGAATAACAAGCCAGGCCGTGAGCTTGTACACGTCAAGGTAACGCAGGACGGGAGTCTTCATCCAGCCCGTAATCGCATCGGGCAGGGGCAGGATCGCCTGCCACCGTGCCAGGGGGAGGTGCAGCCGGCTCCAGTGGAATCCCTCATGGAACACGCCAAAGGTCCAGACGGCATGGGAGGAGGCCAGAACGTCCACACCCAGGGCCAGGGCCACGTAAACGACCACCGCCACGGCCACCCAAGGCCGTGTCACCACCGGTGAAAAAATCGCTGCCTTCCCATCATTGGGCAATTTTCTTTCCTTCCCGGGTTTTCGGGAACGGGCACAAGTCCTCGACCACGCAGGTGGAACACCGGGGCGCTCGCGCCACGCAGACCGCACGGCCGTGAAACACCATGAAGTGCGAGAAGAGGGTCCATCGATCCGGGGGCCACACCTTCATCAGGTCCTGCTCGATCTTGAGGGCGTCCTGGTTCCTGGTGAAACCCAGCCGGTTGGCAAGGCGCGTGCAATGGGTATCCACGATGACCCCCTGCCCGCCGAAGCACTCGCCAAGCACCACGTTCGCCGTCTTGCGCCCCACGCCCGGAAGGGCGGTGAGTTCCGCCATCGTACGGGGCACCTCGCCGCCGTGGCGCTCCAACAGGAGTTCACACTGACGACGGATGTTCTTGGCCTTGTTGCGGTAGAACCCGCACGGCCGGATAACCTCCTCCAGCGTGGCAACGGGCGTCCTCACGAAGTCTTCGGGCGTCCGGTAGGTTTGGAAGAGCTCCCTGCAGACCCTGTTCACCCGTTCGTCCGTGCATTGCGCGGCAAGGGTTGTCATGATGAGCAGTTGCAGGGGGTTTTCATAATCCAAGGTACATCGGATGGCGGGATACGCTTTGTACAGACGCTCATAAACCGCCAACGCACGCCCCCGGTTCGCGGTCAGGGTCAACTTCAGCCTGCTCATGGAAAAGACTCCTCCGCCATTATGCCACTTCTTTCTTCGTTCGGGTCACCTGTAGTATCTTGACCCATTCACCGGAGGATCTACCACCATGAAATTCCGAACCCGCGCCATTCATGCCGGCCAGGCGCCCGACCCGCTCCACGGCGCCGTTATGACACCGGTGTACCAGACTTCGACCTTCGCCTTCAACGCGCCGGACAATCCGGGGGAGTTTGACTACTCCCGGACGGGCAACCCTACCCGAAAAGCACTGGAAAACTGCCTCGCCTCGTTGGAGCACGGCACCCATGGTTTCGCCTTTGCCTCGGGCATGGCGGCGGAAACCACCATCCTCATGCTCCACGAAGCGGGCGACCATTTCATCGTGAGCGACGAGATCTACGGGGGCACCTACCGGCTCATGATGAATGTCATGAAAAACATGGGCATGGCCATTGACCTCGTGGACATGGCGGACCTGGATGCCGTCCGTGCCGCCATCCGGCCCGAAACGAAACTGCTCTGGATGGAAAGCCCCACCAATCCCCTGATGAAGGTCGTGGATATCGCGGCGCTGGCGGACATCGCCCGTGACCATGGCATACGGACGGTCTGCGACAACACCTTCCTCTCGCCCTACTACCAGAACCCCCTCGACCTGGGCGTGGACCTGGTGCTTCATTCCACCACGAAGTACATCAACGGCCATTCCGATGTCATCGGCGGCGGGGTGGTGGTGATCGACGAAGCCCTGGCCGAGCGCGTGGGCTACCTGCAAAACGCCACGGGCACCGTGCCCGGCCCCTGGGATTGCTTCCTCGTCCTGCGCGGCATCAAGACCCTCGCCCTCCGCATGGAGGCCCACAACACCAGCGCACGGAGCCTCGCGGCCTGGCTGGAGCAACATCCCAAGGTGGATCGCGTCCTTTACCCCGGCTTGGAAAGTCACCCGCAACACGAACTCGCCTGCCGTCAGGCACGGGGCCATGGGGGAGTCTTCTCGCTGTTTGTGAAAGGGGGGATAGCGGAAACGCACCGTTTCCTCGGCGGCCTGAAACTCTTCTCTCAGGCCGTGTCCCTCGGTGGCGTCGAGTCCCTCATCGAGCATCCCTGGAGCATGACCCACGCCGCCATGCCCGAAGAAGCGCGAAGACAAATGGGCATCACCGAGAACCTCGTGCGCATCAGCACCGGCCTGGAGGACGTGGAAGATCTGCGGGAGGACCTGGAAAACGGGCTGGGCAGGTAGGCCCTGACCCGGCTTGGCCGGAACCAGGAGCCGTCTCCACGGAGAACGTGGTACCGAAGAAAGGGCAAACACGTATTCGTGACCATTGGTACGGAACTTCACGGGTCAGGTACGTGCATCATCGGGATGCACTCCACAACGACCATCCACCCCCATCAATAAGCCTTCGACGAAGGATCAAGAACCGTGTTGGCACGGCCCCGTGGATTCCCGGGGGATGAACTCGTACTGCAGGTCCTGAACGACCGGCGGCGCGCCGGGGGTCTCAATGCGTTCCAGCAGCATTTTCATCCCCAAGCGCGCCCGTTCTCCGATTCTGGGGTCGGCGGTGGTCAAGGGCGGGGAAAGAAAGGCGCTGAACGGCTCATTCCCGACTGAAGCGATGGAAATGTCGTCAGGAATGGCGAATCCCAGGTTTCGCAGGAAATTATAAAAACACAGGGCGTAGGTGTCGCTGAAAGTGAACAGCGCCGTGGGCCGCCCGGGCTCTTGGAACCTGGCCCGCCAGAAATCACCATGGACCCCGGTAAGGTCGTGTTCCCCGGCCTCGAATGCGAGATCATCGCAAACGATCCTTGCGCCGGCCTCCGTCGCCGCACGTTGAAAACCGGCATAACGCTGGCGTGCCGTCTCACTATTGAACGGGCTGCCGGCCACAGCCAGGCGCTTGTGCCCAAAATCGGTCAGATGTTTTCCAATGACGTACCCAAGCTCTTCCTCATCCATGCAAACCGCGTCAAAAGCACCCCGCTGAACGGCACCATGGATAACAAAGGGGGTACGATTCAACCACAGGGCCATGAAATGGTCGGCGTTCAGTGCGAGTCCGAACTCTCCCACGGGGAATATGAGCAGGCCATCGGCGCGATGTTCGAGCATGGTGGCCACGTTGGCCACCTCGCGCTCATGCTTCATGTTGGAGGCCGCGATAAGTATCTGGTAATCGCGCTTTCGCCCCAGGTTCTCCACATGTTGAATGAAGTCAATGTAGTTGGGATTGCTCAGGTCGGAGGCGATCACCCCTATAATATGCGTGCGCTGCATGGCCAGGTTTCGCGCCCCACGATTGGGGATATAACCCAGGTCACGGGCAACCCGTAAAATGGACTCACGTTTGAGGGGGCGCACCCCCGCCTGACCGTTCAACACCCGCGACACGGCCGCGATGGAGGTCCCGGAAAGACGTGCAATGTCCCGAATAGTTACTGCCATGTCTGCTCCAATGCCTTCAGCCCCCAAGTCATATTTTGCCTGAAAACGTTTTCAGAAGCAAGAACCGCTTTCCCCGCCACCCGGTGCCCTTTCCGAAAAGACGGCGATTAGCGAGCGCGCTTCATGGTCCGGTATGCAGTGGCGATCCGTGCCGGACGACCCGGAGAAAGAATCTTCATTCCACGCATGCCCCAGGATTTTGTACCTGCCGCTTCAGGAGCATTAAATCCATTTCGAAAATGTGATGATTTTTTTCGTGACAAATGGAAACGTTTCCATTATACTCAATGCACGGACCGACGGGCGGTTCGTGCGGAGATGGAAAGGAGGTGTTCGGCAAAAATCCCACACGTGCCATGTTGACGTACAGAAAGTTCTTGAACAAAGGTAAATCTATTGAGTATTCAACCATTTAATACCGTTAAAGGAGCAAGCAAGATGAATTCGCGTAGAGGATTCACACTCATTGAGTTGTTGGTGGTCATCGCCATCATCGGCATTCTGGCGGCGATCCTGTTGCCCGCGCTCGCCAGAGCCCGGGAAGCCGCGCGCAGAGCGTCGTGTGCAAACAATCTCAAGCAATGGGGCCTGGTCTTCAAAATGTTCGCCTCGGAGAGCAAAGGCGGCCTTTTCCCCCCAAATTCCGACTGGAGAACCATCATCCAGTTCGACCATTATGATATCGGCCAGGGCCTGCTGACGTGGACGTTGCCCTTGTCGCCCAGCGCCGACGCGCTTTATCCCGATTATTGGACCGATCCCGCGATCAGCCGGTGTCCCTCCGACGGCGGGGGGGACGGCATCGGTTCCTCCATGGGTATCCAGGCTGATTTCCCGGCGCAGATCAACAAGATTGCCAACGCTACCGGCGTGGACGAAACGCTGAAAAAAGAATGCCTGAGCATCATGCTCAACATGCCTATTTCGTATTTCTACCACCCGTGGCTCGTTACCACGCCGTCCCAGTTGGCCGCCCTTCGTGACAAGGCATGGCCCCACAACATCGACGGTACCTGGACGGACCCGGGTTTCTACTGGCGTGCGGTTACGGACTTGCAGACCATCCCGGGCTGCGATTCCATGACCAACACGGGCTTCATGGCCCCCAATAACGGCCTGTGGGGCTACGTGGGCAGTCAGCGTGCCTCGTGGGGCGATTTTGAGACGCCCTGGACCACCGCCAATCCCCCGGGTGGTTGGGACTTCTATTACGACATGGACGGCTCGGACCTGAAGGGCACCTATCCGCACTTGCGCGAAGGCATCGAACGGTTCCTTATCACCGACATCAACAATCCCGCCGCGGGCGCGCAGGCCCAGAGTACCATCGTCGTGATGTATGACGCTTATGCCAATGCCATGCACCTCGGTGGCGGCGCCATGGGCACCCTTGTCATGAACCACGTTCCCGGTGGCAGTAATGTCCTCTACATGGATGGTCATGTGGAGTTCGTGAAATGGCACGAGAAATTCCCCCTTGCCCGGGATGACGACATTCTGCCCGGCTACCGGAGCTACGAGGACTTCAACTACCTGGCCGCCTGGATTATCACCAGCGGTGGCTGGGGCTGATCTCCAGGGATATCGGCTGCTTTGACCCACAACCGGGCGGGACGTGCGCTGCGCGTCCCGCCCTTGCTGCATTCCGCGGACGCATCGCGGGAAATATGGGCGATCACGGACTTATACGGGCAAGGGGAAGCCGGATCGTCCATACCTGTCCATGCCGGTTTGCCCCCGCGCCGAATCAGATCTCCACGCCCAGGGCGATCTTCAATACCTCATTCATGCGCTTAACGAGGTGAACGGTCAGCTTGTCGCGAACATCTTTCGGGATTTCCTCGAGATCCACGCCACAGCGTTCGGGAAGGATGACTTCCTTGATGCCGGCACGTATGGCGGCGAGAACCTTTTCCTTTACGCCGCCCACGGGGAGCACAACGCCGCGCAGGGTGATTTCGCCGGTCATGGCCAGGGTGTGCTTCACGCGCTTGCCCAGGAGGAGGGACGTGATCGCGGTGAGCAGGGCGACCCCCGCGCTGGGGCCGTCTTTCGGCACGGCTCCCGCCGGGAAATGGAGGTGCAGGTCGCACTCGCTGAAGGTTTCCGGGGGAATACCGAGCTTTCCGGCATTGCTCCGAATGAAGCTGAGGGCGGCCTGGGCCGATTCCTTCATCACGTCGCCAAGCTGTCCCGTGAGAAGGAGTTTGCCCTTGCCGGGCATGCGGGCGGCCTCGATGAAAAGGATGTCACCGCCCACGGGAGTCCAGGCCAGCCCAATCACGACACCGGGCAGGCGCGTGCGCCGGGCGGTATCGTAAAAGTTCCGTTCGCTGCCGAGGTACTCCTTCAGATCCTTCACCGTGATATGGATAGGTTTCCTGCGCCGGCCGGCGAACTTCTTCGCGCAACCCCGGCAAACATGGGCGATCTCGCGGTTAAGATTGCGCACGCCGGCCTCGCGGGTATAGCCCGAAATGATCTTCCGCAGCGCGGGAAGGCCGATGCGAAGCTGTGACGCCGTGAGACCGTGTTCCTCAAGCTGCCGGGGCACGAGATACTTCCGGGCAATCTGGAGCTTCTCTTCCTGCGTGTAACTGGCGATGTCAATGATTTCCATGCGGTCCCGCAGCGCCCAGGGAATAGTGTCGGCATTGTTCGCGGTGGCGATGAACATGACGCCGGACAAGTCAAAAGGCACATTGAGGTAATGATCCACGAAGGCGCCGTTCTGCGCGGGATCCAGCACCTCGAGCAGCGCCGAACTGGGATCACCCCGGAAGTCGTTGCCCACCTTGTCGATTTCGTCGAGAATGAACACCGGGTTCTTCGAGCCCGCCTTCCGCAGTCCCTGAATGATACGCCCGGGCAGGGCGCCCACGTAGGTCTTGCGGTGGCCCCGGATCTCCGCTTCATCACGCATGCCCCCCAGGGACATGCGAAAGTACTTCCGCCCCAGGGCCCGCGCAATGGAAGCCCCCAGGGAGGTCTTCCCTGTGCCCGGAGGGCCAAGGAAACAGAGGATCGGCCCATGGGCGTCGGGCTTCAACTTGCGCACCGCCAAGTATTCCACGATGCGTTTTTTCACCTTCTGAAGGCCAAAGTGATCCTCGTCAAGGATTGCCTCGGCGTTCTTCATGTTCAGTTTGTCTTTCGTGACGGTATTCCACGGCAACTCAAGAAACGTATCGAGGTAGGTGGTGGAAACGTGGTACTCCGCGCTGGCATCGTTCATCTTCGACAGGCGCTCCAGCTCGCGAAACGCCTCGGCGCGGACCTCCTCGGGAAGATCCAGGGCCTCCAGTTTTTCCCGATAGGCCGCGATCTCCGGCTGCGCCGTTTCGCTCATGCCCAGTTCTTCCTGGATGGCCTTCAACTGTTGGCGGAGAAAGTACTCACGTTGCTGTTTCTCGAAGGAATTCTTGACTTCCGCCTGGATTTTCGTGCTGATCTCAAGCAATTCTATTTCACGTTGCACCAGTCCCATGAGGGTGCGCAACCGCTTTTCGGGATTTGTCGTAGCCAGGATCCGCTGCTTTTCTTCCAGGGAAAAATCCAGGTTCGCGGCAATGATGTCGGCCATGTGGCCCGGGTTGGGGATGTTGTCGAGAATGCGCGCCGCATTGTCCGGGATGGAAGGGGAGAGGGCCACCAGGTTGGCCATCTGAAGTTTAAGCGCCATGGCCAGCGGCTCAAGCTTTTCAAGGGGCACCTGCTCTTCTTCGATGGGGCGAAGGCGCACCACCATGTACGGAGACTGGCGCACGAGTCCCGTGAGGTAACAACGACGAAGGGACTGAATAACAACGTTGAGTTCACCGGTGGGACTGTACTGCACTTGGACCAGGCGGCCGAGGCAGGCCACGTCGAAGAGGTTCTCCAGGCGATGTACTTCTTCGGTCCCCGGCCGTTGCGTCGCCACGACAATCAAGCCGTCACCCTTGGTGGCATCGTGGATAAGGAGTCTCTCCGCCTCCTCGTTTACCACGAGAGGCGCCAGGGAAATGGGAAAAACAACCTGGTTTTTAAGAACAAGCAGGGGAAGGGCATCGGGAAAGTGCATCCCCGTCGGAGCGGGAAGATTGCTGCTGTCCGAAGGATCTTTACGCATAATTCTCCATCCCGGGCGTCAAAAAACAAGAAAATGCAATAATCCTGGCATGTCGGGTGTTAAATTAGTGGGGAGCCGTTCACGGCTCTCCAACCTAACCCGGCGCCGCCGGAACCAAGCATCGCAACAGCCGCGTCATCGCCGCGAAAGCGGGGCGCCATGACACGGGACAACACCTTGACCATTCCGTGGATTCCCCCTTTCGCGGAAACAACGGAAGGAAGGGAAAAACACATTTTCGTGACCATCCGTACGGAAAGAGACTGATTCGTTATCGCAGGGAACAGGCCCCTGCCCGACAGCGAAAGTACTCTTTTGGAAAAGTATGGTGACACGGCAATCGGGTGTAAGGGAGTGTTTGGGATGTACCCGGATTCCACGGTCGCTTTGGCTCCCTCGCAATGCCGGCCCATGGAAGGGGCATGAACGGTTACTCCAATGCCCCTGTTCCCTGTCATCGTCGAGTATAGCCAGATCGTTGGGGATGACGCAATTCCTTGACGGGGAAATCCGCCATTGTCCCGGAGAACCGCCGCCACTGTACGCGGACTTCCCGGGCACTTACATGCAATCCCGGGGGCCATTTGGTACACTCATGGAACGGGAGGCAGCGCGTGCCGCTTCGGCACGACGTTCGCCCTCCCGGGTGAATCGGAGAAGCTTGATGCGCAATCGAAGCAGTAAAAGTGAATTTCTGGCCTTGCTGACCTTTTTGATCCTGGCGACTTTGGTCTTAACCAACGGGTTTGCCCAGCGTATGAAGCCGGGCGAGGCCGTGGATACCTTTCAACAGATTGAGCCCGTGGCCGTCGTGTTGACCGAAATCCTGGACAAGTACGTGTATGACCCCGATCTGGACCATGTGATCGAGGGTGCCCTGGCCGGCATGATGGCCACGCTGGATCAGCACAGCAGCTTTATACCCGAGCGGGCCTTGCAGGAGATGAAGGAAGATACGCGAGGCGAGTTCGAGGGCATCGGCATTACCATCAAGCCCAACGACGCGGGCGAGGTCATGGTGTTCTCGCCGGTGAAGGGTTCCCCCGCGGCCAAGGCGGGAATCAAGTCATTCGACGTCATCACGGCGGTGGATGGCAAAACCGCCCAGGAAATGATGGAAGAAGGCGCGGACGACCCCGCTTTCAGGCTCCTTGATGCGATGGCCAAACGGATCCGCGGTCCCCGGGGCACCTATGTCAACCTGACCATCCGTCGTGGCGGGGATGGCCCGGGCACGGGCGAGATCATCGAGGTCAAGGTAAAGCGCGCCAAAGTACCCCTCGAAAGTATCAAGGAAGCGCGCCTGCTCGATGGTGGTATCGGCTATATTCGGATCAGCGACTTCAAGGACAATACGGCCCGCGACCTGGAAAAACGATTGGAGGAGTTCCTGGACCAGGGGATGCGGTCTTTCGTGCTCGACCTGCGGTGGAATCCCGGCGGACTGTTGACGGCGAGTCAGCAGGTTTGTGAGTTGTTCCTTCCCAAGCACTCCCTGGTCACGTATACGCGAGGACGCAAGAGCGAAGACGGACGCCCCAGCAACGACGACATGGTACTCAAAACCGGCCGGTCACCCGTCTTACCAAAAGAAATGCCCATGATCATTCTCGTCAACGATCAGACCGCCAGCTCCTCCGAAATCGTCACGGGCGCCCTCCAGTTCCACAAACGGGCCATCGTGGTCGGTGAAAAGACCTATGGCAAGGGCAGCGTACAAACCATTATTCCCTTGGCGCGCCCCCGGAACACGGCCCTGCGTCTCACCACGGCACTCTATTACACGCCCGCTGATGTGACGATTAACAAACAGGGTATTCTGCCCGACGTGGAAGAGGTTATGGACCTGGACGAGGAACGCGCCCTTTATCTCCAGATGACCTCGACCTACGAGGACAACCCGGAGCTTGTGCTCCTGCTGAACCACGGAAGCGTCACGGGGGATAAGGTCATCGAGGTGCCCGACGGCCCCAGCGAAGAGGAACGCCGCGTTATCGAGGAGGTTCGAAAGGTCATGGGCGACGAGACTGCGGATCTCCTGGCCAAGCAGGGCGACCGCCTCCGCGAACAAAAGCGGACCAAGGAAGACCGGCAGCTCCGGCGCGCCGTGGACATCCTCCGCGAGAGCTCCGTCTGGACCGAACTGCTCCAGAAGTACCATCGCGATGTTCACGAAACGCAGATGGCCGCCGAAACCGCCAAACGCCTGGAGAACAAACACGAGGCCGTGGCCAAGGATCCGGAAGCGGTTACCCACTAACCGAGGGGGTGAGGGAGACTTTGTCCATGCGAAGCGATGGAAGGGCGACCAACGCCTTGCGCCCGGTCACGATGGAGCGCCACTTTACCAGGCACGCCGACGGTTCGGTGCTGGTGAGTTTTGGCGACACGCGCGTTATTTGCACGGCCATCATGGAAAAACGCGTGCCACCCTGGCTCCGGGATTCCGGCAAGGGGTGGGTCACGGCGGAATATGCCATGCTGCCCGGCAGCGGGAACGAACGGATCAGGCGTGATTCGGTGAAGAAGGGCCGCGCCATGGAGATCAGCCGTCTCATCGGACGGTCGCTGCGGGCCGTGGTGGATCTTGAGGCCCTGGGCGAGTGCCTGATCACCGTGGACTGCGATGTCATCCAGGCCGATGGCGGCACGCGCACCGCCGCCATTACCGGCGGTTTCGTGGCACTCCATGACGCCCTGGAGAAAGCCGTGTCCGCCGGAAGTATGGACAGGCAGCCCGTCTTGAGCCACTGCGCCGCGGTGAGCGTGGGAATAGTCGAGGGCCTTTCCCTGCTGGACCTTTGTTACGAGGAAGACTCGGCCGCCGAAGTGGATATGAACATCGTCATGAACGGCGAGGGAAACTTTATCGAGGTGCAGGGCAGCGCGGAGGGCGCACCCTTTTCACGCGCGGCCCTGGATACACTCCTGGCACTGGGTGAAACGGGATGCCGCGCCCTCGTGGCGCGACAGAAGGAGGCACTGGGCCGTGGCTGACGTATTGCTGATTGGTTCGGGCAACCAGGACAAGGCCCGTGAACTCGCGCATTTGCTCGAAGGTCTCCCCTGGGATGTGAAGAGTCTGCCGGATTTCCCCCCAGTCTCCGAACCGGAAGAAGACGGGACCACCTTCAAGGAAAACGCCATCAAGAAAGCCCGCTACTACGGCGAACACTTCGGCGTCGCCTGCGTCGCCGATGATTCGGGCCTGGAAGTGGACGCCCTGGAGGGCGCCCCCGGCATCTTTTCAGCGCGCTACGCGGGCGCGGGTTGCACCTACGCCGACAACAACGAAAAGCTCCTGGGCGCCCTGGAAAACTACCCCTGGCACGAACGGACCGCGCGCTTCGTCTGTTGCGCGGCCCTTATCCTGCCCGGGAGCGACCCGCACGTGGTGCGTGGCACGGTGGAGGGACACATCGCCATGGAATGCTTTGGCGCCAACGGGTTTGGCTACGATCCGCTCTTCGTTCCCGAAGGTCATGCGCGTACCTTCGGCGAGATGAGCGCCGAGGAGAAGCACAAGCTCAGCCATCGGGGCCGTGCCTTTTCCGCGATACGGGCCTACCTCGAAAGCCTTCCATGAAAACCCTTCTTCCCGATGCGGCGGGTATTGCCCTGGCCGTCGAGGCCCTCCGCCGGGGCGGCGTGGTGGCCTATCCCACCGAAACGGTCTACGGCCTGGCCGTGGATCCCTTTTCCACCGAGGCCATCGCCCGGCTCTTCACGGTCAAGGGCCGCGAAGAAAGCAACCCCATTCTACTTATCGTTTCGGACCGTTCCCAGCTCCCCCGCGTGACCGCCGAGGTGAGTCACGCCGCACGCGTTTACATGGACACCTTCTGGCCGGGGCCCCTGTCGCTGCTTTTCCCCCGGAACGACCACCTTCCAGACGCAATAACCGCCGGGGCAAACAAGGTATGCGTGCGATGCCCCGACTGCGCGGTGGCCCGGCGCCTTTGCGAAGCCTTCGGCGGCGCCATCACCTCGACGTCGGCCAACCGCTCCGGCGAAGAGGCCGCCAGGTCGCTTCAGGAAATCGATTTGCCCGGCGTGGCCCTGGCCTTGGATGGCGGACGCCTGCCGCATGGAAAACCTTCGACCGTCTTTGACCCCGACACGGGCCGGGTGTTGCGTGAAGGCGCCGTACCGACGACGGCATTGCGGAACCGGTAACCCGTCAACGGGCGGGTAGGGCGTGGGAGGGAGGCCGCACCCCGACCGGGTTACTCCCAACCCCATCGGAACCGTCATCCCGTGAAAGGCCCTCTACCCCTCCGCCGGAACCTTTAACTCCTTCCGCAACCGGGTCAACTCCCGCTTGAGCCCGGCGGTAATGCGCGCATATCCGGGTTTCCCGTAAATATTCTTCAACTCGTGGGGGTCCTTTTTCAGGTCATACAGTTCCCACTCGTCCATGTCGTGATAAAAGTGAATCAGCTTATAGCGTTTCGTGCGCACTCCGTAGTGGCGGCGCACGGCATGGACGGAAGGGTATTCCGTATACTGGTAGTAAAAACTACTGCGCCAATCACGGGGCCGCCTCCCTTCCATAAGCGGCACGAGGCTTTTCCCTTGCATGTCATCAGGAATCTCCACCCCCGCCACGTCAAGCAGAGTGGGGGCCCAGTCCAGGTTCAACACCATCTTCCCGCACACGGTCCCCGCCTTGATCCGGCCGGGGAAGCGGGCGATCATGGGCGTTCGCAAGGACTCCTCGTACATGAAACGTTTGTCAAACCAGCCATGATCCCCCAGGTAGAAACCCTGGTCCGAGGTATAGATGATGATCGTATTCTCCGCCAGTCCGCTCCTGTCCAGGTAGTCCAGAAAACGGCCCATGTTATCATCGATGGAAGCAATACACCGCAGGTAGTCCTTGATATACCGTTCATATTTCCAGTGCTTCAGCGCCGCGCCGCTCAGCCCCTCCGGCGGTTCCTGCTTGAGGTCCTCGGGCGTCAGGTGGAACTCCACCGTCATTTCCTGGGTGTGGGCCGCCGTGCCGCGCGTGGCGTAGTCGTCGTTAAAGGTCGCCGGTTCCGGGATGTCCACCACCTCGTAGAGATGCGCGTGCTTGTCGTCGGGGAACCAGCGGCGGTGGGGGGCCTTGTGGTGGAAGAGCAGGCAGAAAGGTTTTTCCCGGTCCCGTCTCTCCAGGAAATCCATGGCGAAATCCGTAATGAGATCCGTCACATACCCCCTATGACGCTTTCGCTCACCCATTTCGATAAACGTGGGATCATGGTATACGCCCTGTCCCGTGAGGATGTTCCAGTAGTCGAAGCCCGTCGGTTCGCTCTTGAGATGCCACTTGCCCACCAGGGCCGTCTGGTAGCCCGCGGCCCGGAGCAACTTGGGGAAGGTCTGCTGGCCCCCATCAAACCTTTCGCGGTTGGTGGGTACGCCATTGAGGTGGCTGTATTTCCCCGTGAGCAGCACCGCCCGGCTTGGCGCGCAAATGGAGTTGGTGACGAAGCAGTTCTCGAAACGCATCCCTTCCTCGGCGATACGATCAAGATGGGGGGTTTTGTTGATAACGCTTCCATAGCAGCTTAGCGCGTGCGACGCATGATCGTCCGCCATGACGAAGATGATATTCGGGCGGGAGGCCCCGGCCCCCGTGCCGTGGGCAGTCTCCGCCAGTAAAACGCCCAGAGTACCCGCGGCCGTGGTCTTGAAGAAACTGCGCCGGTTCATTATGCTTCCTCTTCGTGTTCGGGCATCCAACGCTCCCATCATAATCACCGCGGGAAGGTTTGGCAAGAAGCGCCTTCTCGTCCGGACGAAAGGGGAATGAGCATATGGCGGAGTTGGAAAAGGCGGGGCCCGTCCTTTCGGGGAAGGTTGCGCCCCGCTTCGCGACGGCGCGGTCCATGGCCTTGGCCATCGCCTTGATGCCCCTGCTCTGCCTCTGGATGGTCCAGATGGAGATGATCTGGTTCTCCGCCAGTTTCTCCGCCATTTCCCTTTTCGCTCACGTTACCTTCGTGCTTTTCATACTCGCCCTGCTGAATCTTTTCGTCGAACGCCGATGGCCCCGCCACGCTTTGACCCCTGGAGAGTTGCTCACCATCTACATGATGCTCTCCATCGTGAGCGCCTTTTGCAGTCACGACCTGCTCCAGATCATTATCCCCATGCTGGCCTTCCCCATGTTCGCCGCCAACCCCCAAAATAACTGGGAAAACGGCATTCTCCGTTACATACCCGATTGGGCCATCGTCCATGGCGATTCGGAAACCCTAGCCGGTCTCTCCACCGGGAATTCGACCCTCTACCGATGGGAAACCCTCGCCTCCTGGGCGCCTCCCCTGGCCTTCTGGCTGTTGTTCCTGGTGGCGCTCATGGGCGCCCTCATGACCATCAACATGTTTTTCCGCGCCCAGTGGACCGAGCGGGAGAAGCTCACCTTCCCGGTCATACAGATCCCCATCATGATCGTCACGCAGTTGCGCATGCTTCTCGCCAACCGTTTGTTCTGGCTGGCCTTCGGCATCGCGGCGGTCATTGACATCATCAACGGCATCAACTTTCTCCACCCCAATTTTCCCTATATTCCCATCGTGAAGGTATTCACCTTTCAGGAATACCTGGTGGAGCGCCCCTGGAACGTCATTGCCAATACCGAGTTCAACCTCTATCCCTTCGTCATTGGCCTCACCTTTTTCATCCCCGTGGACCTCGCCTTCAGTTGCTGGTTTTTCTTCATCTTTTTCAAACTCCAACAGGTGATCGCCGCCGCCATTGGGATGAACGAACTCCCCGGGTTCCCCTTTGCGAACGAGCAGGCCGCCGGCGGCTATATCGCCCTCGGGCTGCTCGCCATCTGGATCTCACGGCGTCATCTCTACCGCGTGGGCCTCGCCATCCTGGGCCGGCCCGGCGGGGCGGACGAATCGAGAGAACCCTTCCGCTACCGCACCATCCTGCTTCTCTTCCTGCTCTGTATCGGGATCCTGCTCACGCAGGGACTCCTCTTGACCATGGCCCGCCCGGAGGGCGAGACCATAACCGCGGGCGACATGATTCACAGTTTGGCGGTGCTCGCCGTGTTTTTCGCCATCTTCTTTCTCTACTCCATAGCCATTGCCCGAATGCGGGCCGAACTGGGCCCACCGGCCCACGACCTGCATGGCATGGGACCCGACGCCCTCATCCACAACGCCTTGGGCACGCGCGCCCTCGGACATGGCAACATCGCGGCGTTTACCATGTTCTTCTGGTTCAACCGTGCCTACCGTTCCCACTTTTCGCCCCACGACATGGAAGGCTACAAACTGGCCCAACTCACCGGCATCACTTCGCGCAGTATCTCCAAGGCCATGTTTCTTGCCGTGGTGGTGGGGGCCATCATCTGCTTCTGGGCGCTGCTGCACGTCCTGTATGTCCATGGTTACAGCGGAAAAATCGCGGGAGACGCTTTCTCCTCCGAGGCCTGGAATAAAATGAACAGTTGGATGGTTTTTCCCCGGCGGCCACGCATCGCGGCCACAATGGCCACCGTGGTGGGCCTGGTCTTTTCCCTCCTGCTGGGCGCCATGCGGATGCGCTTCACCTGGTGGGCATGGCACCCCGTCGGCTACGCCACCTCCACCTCCTGGTCCATGGACCGCCTCTGGTTTTGCCTCTTCCTCGGTTGGCTCATCAAGGCACTCATCGTGCGCTACGGCGGCGCCCAGCTCTACCGGAAAGCCCTGCCCTTCTTCGTCGGCCTGGTGATGGGCGAATTCACCGTGGGCAGCCTCTGGACCCTATACAGCATTTTCGCCCAAATACAAACCTACCGGATCTGGGGTTGATTGCATGTTGGAAAAGGCGACGACCCTACAGGTGCCATTTTCGGAAGTGGCTTCGTAGTAGTGCATCGAGACGCACCTCTCAGCGGCCCGTGAATGGGGACGGTTTGCCATGGTAAAATCGCTGTTGCGTGGTGAGCGGTTCACGGAGCACACGCCCCTGCCGGTGCCGCCGGCGCCAGGCGGATGGGGGTAGGGCGCTTGTCCGTTGACCAAAGGCGGTTCCCCCCGGGAAAGGCACTCCCCCCTGGCGTGGGGCCTTCGCCGCCAACGGTCGCGTGGGAGTGCGACACCCTACCGAATTACCGGGAATGGTGGCTGCTTTTTCCTGGAACCACGGGGTTCCCATGGAGACAAAACCTGGTTCCGGCTCGACCGGGTTAGTCCCTTACCCGTGAAGTGCTGCACCAATGGTCACGAAAACGGGTCTTTGTCCCTCCCTTCCGTCATTCCCGCGAAGGCGGGAATCCACGGGAAAGGTCAAGGTGTTGCTTCCTATTATGGTTCCCCGCTTTCGCGGGGATGACGGTTGGTCGTGGCACGGACGGCTGTAGCGATTCTTGGTTCCTGCTCGGTCGGGTTAGGATGGAGATATCGAATAATTCAGCAGTTTTCTCCGTCGGTATGCGTTCACGTCTTCCATAGGCCGTCATTGCTCAGGATTTCCGCGCCCGTGGGCATGACGGAAAGGAGGGGCAAGCACGTTTTCGCGACCATTTATACGGAAATCACGGGTAAGGGACTACTCTATTGGTACACTACGCCGCATGAACGACCACTGTTTTTACCATTGACAGACAGGCAGCGCCCATGTATAACAATAGGTGGTGTTTTGCCCGGCCGGGCTCCCTGGCGGACGGGCAAGGCCTAATTCATTCAGGAGAACGATGGTGCGGGGCGCGGTGGTCGCGTTCTCACCGCAAGGCACAAAAAGGAGACGGCAAACATGAAAAGATGTCGAGGATTCACACTAATTGAGTTGTTGGTCGTTATCGCCATTATTGGTATCCTGGCGGCGATCCTGCTGCCCGCGTTGGCACGGGCCCGCGAGGCCGCCCGCCGCGCAAGCTGCGCAAACAACCTCAAGCAATGGGGGCTCGTTCTCAAGATGTACAGCGGCGAGAACAAAGGCAAGTTCCCGCCGCGCTCCAAGCATCTGCAGGCAGCCAACTGGTTCGTATCGGGCGAGGCGCTCTATCCGGAATACTGGACCGATTACGCCATTGCTCTTTGTCCGTCCGATTCACACGGCGTGGATGGGGTCGGAGCAGGCTTCGTTCCACCGGGCGACCCCATGGACGTGTTCCAGCGTGCCGCCGATGCGGTGGGGAACCCCAACCTTACTCCGGCCTCCGCCGAGATTGACAAGGAGTGCCTGGACTATGTCCTGGGCATTGCCCGCTCCTATTTCTATGTCGGTTACATTGTCTGGGACTGGTGGGCCATCCAGGCTGTTCACGCGGCCGAGGTCAGGTACCTTATCAGCGTGCAGAACGCCAAGTATGGCATCTCCTCCTATGACTTCTCGGGCAGTGCCTGTGATCCGCCACGCCCCAGCACGGAACAGTACGGCCATGCCTTTACGTGGATGTTCCGGGATCTGGACACACTGTCGTGCGGTTCACTACAGCCCCTTGCGCAGTGGTGCCACCCTCTGATGTCCGACAGCACCGGAAACATCCCCGGGACAAGCTACACGCGTATCAAGGAAGGTGCCGAGCGCTTCATGATCACCGACATCAATAACCCGGCCGCCGGTGCCATGGCCCAGACCACGATTCCTGTCATGTGGGACGTAGTCTCCGCCCAGGCCTCCGACGATTTCACCGACGGCAACAACACGAGCCTGGATACGGCGGACTCGACCATCAAGTTCAACCACGTACCGGGCGGCGCAAACATTCTTTACATGGATGGCCATGTGGAATTCATGAAGTTCCCCTCCAACAAATTCCCCCTTGATCCCCGAATCGATAACCCGATTTATGGGATCATGTACGGTAACGTGGCCTCCGCCCGTAGCGGTCAAGGCTGATTTCACCTCCTGAATGAGCCCTGTCATCCGGGCGGCCCGAAGCGATTCGGCGCCGCCCGGAAGTCGTTTTAGCGTTCCCATCCCGCTCATTCCCACGCACATTCATGGGAATACCCAAAACCCGGCGCAGTTGGAACCGGGCTTCACCACCGCCGTTCGTGCCACGCCGACATAGGCGGAAACAGGTTTTCGTCAGCACGGGAAACCGTGGAGAAGAAGGAGATTAGATGCGGCATCTTGCCGCATTCAAAGCGACTGGAATCCGTTTCTACTGTGGGCCGTGAAAGAGGTCGCCTTCGCCCGCAAGGCAGGCGGCCTGTTTTTCATTGGCGAAATGGGGCGTCCGTGCATAACAGATCCCGTAGGGTGGGCCTTGGCCCACCATCACCTGTGTTCAAAGAGCGTGTGTTTCGTTGTGAGGGTTCAATTCTGGTGGGCCAAGGCCCACCCTGATATGGACCGACCTTTTCAACCCCTTATTCCAAAGCCGATTTTATTGATTGATTGATTTCTATGGAGGTGGCTTGAACGGGGGCCTGGAGAAGGCGGACGAGGACGGTTGCTTCGACGA
>JAJRTN010000163.1 GCA_024278275.1 Candidatus Hydrogenedentota bacterium | reverse complement strand
TTGCCTAAACCCTTTGCCACCCACAGCTTAGAGTCAAAGGAGTCTTTTCCATGGCCGTAGCTCCCGTGATCGAGCGCCCAATGTTGGGTACCATTTTGGATCAATTGGAACTTCCCAATCTGATCGAGATCCAGACGAAATCCTATGGCGATTTCCTTCAGTGGGATGTCCCGCCCGACGAACGTGAGGCGCGGGGGCTTCAGGAGGTTTTCCTGGACGTGTTTCCCATCACGTCCCCCAAGGGCTTGACAAAGCTGGAGTTTGTGCATTATTCCTTCACGCCGCCCAAGTATACGGTGGACGAGTGCCAGGAACGCGGCATGACCTATGCCGCTTCGCTGAAGGCCTTGCTCCGGCTGGTCAAGTACGAGGAAGTGGGGGCGGGCAGCAACAGCGAGCTGCGCGAAAAACTGATGATCGAGCAGGAGGTGTTCCTGGGTGAATTGCCGGTGATGACCGAGACCGGCACGTTCATCATCAATGGCGCCGAACGGGTCATTGTCAGCCAGCTTCATAAGTCGCCGGGTGTTTCCTTCGAGCGCAAGATCCACCAGAACGGTAAGCCCCTTCTCTCGGCGCGCATCATTCCCTACCGGGGTGCCTGGCTCGAATTCGAGTATGATGTGAACGACTATCTTTGGCTTACCATCGACCGTCGTTCCCGTTTGCTGGCCACCACTTTTCTCAAGGCCTTTGGTTACGTTGAGCCGACGCAGATTCTTGAGCTGTTTTACCGCACCGAAGAAGTGACGTTTGGCCGTCTCAAGGCCAAGATTGGCCGGGAATCCATCGAGCCGGAAGACCTGGTGGGTTGCTGGGTGGCCGAGGACGTGATCGACCCGGAAACGGGCGAGGTCTATGTCGAGGCGGCCACGGAACTCACGGCGGACGCCATCGAGCGGCTCATGGCCGGGCAGGCCTCTTCCGTGAAAATCCTGAACCGGGAAGATGTGAGCAATGATTCGACCATTGTTGCCACCCTTTCGCAGGACAATACGGTGACGGAGGAGGACGCGCTTCGCGAGGTTTACGCACGGGTCCGTCCCGGCGACCCCGCTACGGACGCCACGTGCCGCACCTTTTTCCAGCGCCTTTTCTTTGATGCCAGCCGCTACGACTTTGCGGCCGTGGGGCGTTATAAGATCAACCGCAAGCTGGGTTTGCATATCTCGCAGGACGTCAAAACCCTCAGCAAGGAAGACGTGGTCGCCACGCTGCAATACCTGGTGAAACTTCGCATGGGCGAGGGTGTGCTTGACGATATCGACCACTTGGGCAATCGCCGGGTGCGGGCCGTGGGCGAGCTGCTCTCGAACCAGGTGCGGATTGGCCTGGTGCGTATGGAGCGCACGGTGCGCGAGCGCATGAATTTCCAGGACGAGGATCAGCTTTCCCCCCAGACCCTGGTCAACCCCAAGCCGGTGAGCGCCGTCATCAAGGATTTCTTCGGGCGCAGCCAGCTTTCCCACTTCATGGACCAGATCAATCCCCTGGCGGAGTTGACCCACAAGCGCCGTCTCAGCGCGCTGGGGCCGGGCGGCCTGAGCCGCGAGCGGGCGGGCTTCGAGGTGCGCGACGTTCATCCCACGCACTACGGCCGCATCTGCCCCATTGAAACACCGGAAGGTCCGAATATCGGCCTCATGGCCTCTTTGTCGACCTATGCCCGGCTGAATGACTATGGCTTCCTGGAAACGCCCTACCGCAAGGTGGAGGCGGCCCACGTGGAAGACCAAACCGAAATGCTTTCGGCCTATGATGAAGACAACTACGTGGTTGCCCAGGCCAACGCGCCCCTGGACGAGCGCGGTTATTTCGCGCGCGACCATGTGCTGTGCCGTCACCGGGGCGATTTTCCCGAGGTGAATCCGGGGCAGGTCGATTACATGGACGTTTCGCCCAAGCAGATGGTGAGCGTCGCGGCGGCGCTGATCCCCTTCCTAGAGCATGACGACGCGAACCGCGCCCTCATGGGATCCAACATGCAGCGCCAGGCGGTGCCGCTTTTGAAGGCCGACAGTCCGCTGGTGGGCACGGGCCTGGAACATGTGACCGCCCTCAACTCCGGCACGGTGGTGCGTGCTTCGCGTTCGGGCGTGGTGGAGTACGCCGACAGTGAGGTCATCCGCATTCGGTCCAGGAAGACCAAAGGCGGCAACCCCTTCCGTGCCGACGAGGATGTGTACGTCCTCAAGAAATACAAACGTTCCAACCAGAATACCTGCATTAACCAAAAGCCCATCGTATCCAAGGGCGACAAGGTGTCGGCGGGCACGATCATCGCCGACGGACCCGCCACGGATGGGGGCGAGTTGGCCCTGGGCAAGAATGTGCTGGTGGCCTTCCTGCCCTGGGAGGGATACAACTTCGAGGACGCCATCATCCTCAGCGAAGAGCTGGTCAAGGAGGATACGTTTACCTCCATCCATATCCAGGTCTACGAGATCGAGGCGCGCGACACGAAGCTGGGTCCGGAAGAAGTCACCCGTGATATTCCGAACGTGAGTGAGGAGGCGCTCCACAAGCTGGATGAAGACGGGATTGTCTGCATTGGGTCCAAGGTCGGCCCGGGCGACATTCTCGTCGGGAAGGTCACGCCGAAGGGCGAAACGGAACTGGCGCCGGAAGAAAAGCTGCTTCGGGCCATTTTCGGCGACAAGGCGGAAGATGTGCGGGACGCCTCCCTCACCATGCCGCCCGGTTCTCATGGCGTGGTGGTGAACGTCGAGGTGTGCAGCCGGCGCGACAAGGCGGCGGACGCCAACGCGAAGAAGGCGCTCCTCAACGAGGTCAACAAGATCAAGCGCCAGTACCAGGAACGCATTGACGAGATTCGCCACACCTTTGTGGAGCTTATTCGCGACGACATCATCGGCCTGAAGCTCCTCGAAGACGTGTATGACCACAAGACGGAGGAGCTTGCCCTGGAAAAGGGCAAGCGCGTGCGCGTGGCCCATCTGGACAAAGTGGACTACAGCGTGCTGGCCCGTTTGCGGGTGGAAGACAAGAAGGCGCAACAGGCCTTCACGCGCCTGGTGAACATGGCGGCCATGGAACATGCCAAGCTGGTGGCCTTCCGCGACAGCCAGATCGAGCGTTTGCGCAAGGGCGATGAATTGATGCCCGGCGTGATCAAGCTGGTGAAGGTGTATGTGGCCAAGAAGCGGCAAATGTCGGTGGGCGACAAAATGGCGGGGCGCCACGGGAACAAGGGCGTGGTGGCCCGCATTGTGCCGGTGGAGGATATGCCCTTTCTTCCGGACGGAACCCCCGTGCAAATCATCCTGAACCCCTTGGGCGTGCCTTCGCGCATGAACGTGGGGCAGATCCTTGAAACCCATCTCGGCTGGGCGGTGAAAGCACTGGGCCTCAAGGTGGCCAGCCCCGTGTTTAACGGGGCGACGGAGAAGGAGATTCGGGATTATCTCCGCAAGGCGAATCTTCCCGAACATGGGAAAGTGAAGCTTCGCGACGGTCGCACGGGGCTGGAGTTCGCGCAGGAGACTTGCGTGGGCCAGATCTACATGCTCAAGCTGAACCACCTGGTGGATGACAAGCTGCACGCCCGCGCCATCGGGCCGTATTCACTGGTTACGCAGCAGCCGCTGGGCGGCAAGGCGCAGATGGGCGGCCAGCGTTTCGGTGAAATGGAGGTGTGGGCCCTGCAAGCCTACGGGGCGGCCTACACCCTGCAGGAACTGCTCACCGTCAAATCCGATGACATCCAGGGCCGAACGCGGGCCTACGAAGCGATTGTGAAGGGCGAGCGTGAAGTCGAGCCGGGCGTCCCGGAATCCTTCAACGTACTCGTTCGTGAAATGCACGCTCTCTGCCTCGACGTAATCAAGCTCGTCAAGGTTGAAGGCGCCATCGAGTACGACGAAGAAGAAGAAATCCTGGAGGACTAGTATCTTGGCCAAATATATACCCACCACGGGCGAACGTTTTGACTCGATCCAGGTCCGGATGGCCTCGCCGGAGGTGATCCTCAAGTGGTCATGCGGCGAGGTGAAAAAGCCCGAAACCATCAATTACCGCACCTTCAAGCCGGAGAAGGACGGCCTGTTCTGCGAACGTATCTTCGGCCCGGTCAAGGACTGGGAGTGTGGCTGCGGAAAGTATAAGAAAGTTAAGCATCGTGGGATTACCTGCGACCGGTGCGGCGTGGAAATCACCGAATCCAAGGTGCGCCGCGAGCGCATGGCCTCCATTAAGCTGGCCGTGCCCGTAACCCATATCTGGTTCTTCAAGACCACGCCGAGCTGCATCGGCAACCTGCTCGATCTGTCCATCCGCGTGCTGGAACGGATCATCTATTTCGAGAATTTCCTCGTCCTCGACCCGGGCGACACGCCCCTTGAAAAAATGCAGACCATGAACGAGGACGAGTACCAGGACGCCCGCGCCGAATATGGCGATCGTTTTGTCGCCCGCATGGGCGCCGAGGCGATCAAGACGCTTCTCGAGGAAATCGACATCGAAGCGCTGAGTGCGGAGTTGCACGCCCAGTTCGCCGCCACCACGTCCGTGCAGGGCCGGGCCAAGGCCATCAAGCGGCTGAAGGTGGTCGAGGCCCTGCGCCGTTCGGGCAACGATCCCGCCTGGATGGTGCTTGACGTGATTCCGGTCATTCCGCCGGACCTGCGTCCCCTGGTGCCCCTGGAGGGAGGACGCTATGCCACGAGCGACCTCAACGACTTGTACCGGCGCGTGATCAACCGCAACAATCGTCTGAAGCGGCTCATCGAGCTGCGCGCCCCGGAAGTCATCCTGCGCAATGAAAAACGTATGCTGCAGGAAGCGGTGGACGCCTTGTTTGACAACGGCCGCCACGGCCGCACGGTTTTGGGCGCGGGCAACCGGCCGCTGAAATCCCTCAGCGACATGCTCAAGGGCAAGCAGGGCCGGTTCCGCCAGAATTTGCTCGGTAAACGGGTGGACTATTCCGGCCGTTCCGTTATCGTGGTCGGTCCCGAGCTTCGGCTCCACGAGTGCGGTCTCCCCAAGCGCATGGCCCTTGAACTTTTCGAGCCCTTTATCATCCACCAGCTCAAGGAACGCGCCATCGCCACCACGATCAAGGCGGCGAAGCGCGTCATTGCCGCGGGGCAATCCGAAGTCTGGGACGTGCTCGAGGATGTGATCAAGGATCACCCCGTGATGCTTAACCGCGCGCCCACCCTGCACCGCCTGGGCATCCAGGCCTTTCAGCCGGTGCTTTGCGAGGGCAAGGCGATCCGTCTTCACCCCCTGGTATGCCGCGCTTTCAACGCCGATTTCGACGGCGACCAGATGGCGGTGCATGTGCCCCTCATGCCGGCCGCGCAACTTGAAGCGCACCTGCTGATGATGGCGTCGTCCAACATTTTCTCGCCCTCGGATGGGTCGCCCATCGTGACGCCCAGCCAGGACATCGTGCTGGGCATTGCTTGGATGACCAAGGTGCGCCCCGGTGTGAAGGGGGAATGGAAGGACGAGTGGACCGGCGAGGACGGCCGCATTCTCAACCCGGGCAAGGTGTATCCGGACGCCGCTTCGGTGATCCAGGCCTACGAGATGGGGCAGGTGAAAATCCACGCGGCCATCAAGCTTTCCCTGGATGACGGCACCATTATCGATACCACCGTGGGCCGTGTGCTGCTCAGCGAGGAACTGCCGCCCGAGATCACCGTGGTCGACGTGAACCGGGAACAGGACCAGGGCACCATCGGCGATGTGATTGCCGCCTGCCACCTGCGTCATGGACACAATAAGACCGTGGAATTACTGGACGCGCTGAAGACGGTGGGCTTCAAGTATGCCACCCTGTCCGGGCTCTCCGTGGCCATTGCCGACATGCTGATCCCCGAGAACAAGCCCGAACTGGTCGAAAAGGCCCGTGCCGAGGTGGTTCGTATCGATGAGATGTATCAGAACGGTCTCATTACCGAGGGCGAACGATACAACAAGATCATCGACGAATGGACCAGCACCACGGACGCGGTGTCGGCTGAAATGCTCAAGGCCATGGAGGCGCATGAACAGGGCTTCAGCGGCATTCACCTCATGTACAAGTCCAAGGCCCGTGGCAGCAAGTCGCAGATCCGGCAGCTTGCGGCCATGCGTGGCCTCATGGCCAAGCCATCGGGCGATATTATTGAATCGCCCATTACGTCGAATTTCCGCGAGGGCCTCACCGTGGTCGAATACTTCATTTCGTCCCACGGTGCGCGCAAGGGCCTGGCCGACACCGCCCTCAAAACGGCCGACGCGGGTTACCTCACACGACGCCTGGTGGACGTGTCCCAGGATGTGACCATCGAGGAACATGATTGCGGCACCCTGAACGGCGTTTGGGTCGAGCCGCTGATGGACGGTGCCGACGTCATTCAGGCATTGGGCAAGCGCCTCGTGGGCCGTTACGCGCTCGAGGATGTCTATGTTCCCGGGGAGGACGAGCCCATTGTTACCGCGGACGAGATGATCGACGAGGAAAAGGCTCTTCGGATCCAGGAAAGCGGCTTGCCCGGGCTTACCATTCGCTCCGTCCTTACCTGCCAGTCCCGGCGCGGCGTGTGCGCGCGCTGTTATGGCCGCAATCTGGCCACGGGGAAACTCGTGGAACTGGGCGAGGCCGTTGGCATCATCGCCGCACAATCCATCGGCGAGCCCGGCACCCAGCTCACCATGCGCACCTTCCACGTGGGCGGCGCCGCCGACCGGCTGGTGGAGAGCACCGACATCAAGGTTTCCGATTCCGGCACGGTCGAGTTTAACAACGTGCGCACCGCGGTCAATCGTGAGGGGAACACCGTGGCGGTCAATCGCGGCGGCGAGGTGCGGATTGTGGATGCGGAAAACCGTGAAGTGATGCGCTTCGCAGTGCCCGCCGGTTGCGTGCTTCACGCCTCGGATGGCCAGAAGGTACGTAAAGGGCAGCTTCTGTTCCAGTGGGATCCCTACAACATTTCCATCATGGCCGAACAGACCGGTATCGTCCGCCTCGAAGGCATGGTGGAGGGGGTCACCATCCGTCTGGATGTCAACCCGGACACCGGCCTGGAAGAACGGGTGGTCACCGAACACCGGCAGGATCTGCATCCTCAAGTCACCATTCTCGACAAGAATGGGCAAGTGCTCTCCTTCTCCACCATTCCCGCGGAAACCCACGTCATGGTGCGTGACGGCGACGAGGTGCGCGCCGGCGACCTGATGGCCAAGACACCACGCCAGTTCAGCAAGACCAAGGACATTACCGGCGGTCTTCCCCGCGTGGCGGAGTTGTTCGAAGCGCGTCAGCCGAAGGACCCGGCCGTTATCAGTCACATCGACGGCTTGGTCGAACTGGGCGGTGCCAGCAAGGGCATGCGCAAGTTGAAGGTCATCCCGCCGGTGGGCAAGGAGCGTGAATACACCATCCCGCCGGGCAAACATCTCAACGTACAAACCGGCGACCGCGTCTATGCGGGGCAGCGGCTTACCGACGGCCCCATCATCCCGCAGGATATTCTCGCCGTGCAGGGCGAGGACGCGCTCCGGCGCTACCTGCTCGATGAGGTTCAGCAGGTGTACCAGTTGCAGGGCGTGAACACCAACGACAAGCACATCGAGATCATCATCCGCCAGATGCTGCGCAAAGTGCGCATCAAGGATGATCCCGGCGATACCCCCTTCCTGGCGCACCAGGAGGTGGACAAGGGCAAGTTTGCCGAGGTCAACGAGGAGACCCAGAAGCGTGACGGAAGGCCCGCCGAAGCCGAACCCGTGCTCCAGGGCATTACCAAAGCGGCCCTGAGCACCGAGAGCTTCGTGGCCGCCGCATCCTTCCAGCAGACCACCCGCGTGCTTACCGAGGCCGCCCTCAGCGGCAAACGGGACATGTTGTCCGGTCTCAAGGAGAATGTGATCATCGGGCACCTGATCCCCGCGGGCACGGGCAGTCCCCACTACGCCGATACGCGTATGGTGCTCAAAGACAAGGCGTTGGGCGATTTCGAGGACGACCTTGAGATTACCTCCGTGGAGCATCCCGACGAAGAGGGCGAAGCGGAGGAAGTCGTGTAGCGTTACCCGCGAAAAACACGTCACCATCGAGGGGATTCGGGCCGAAGGGTTCGGATCCCCTTTTTCCGGTTCCTGGCTGTAACCTGGCCCATGCGCTTCAAGCCTGTCTTTTTCTCCTTTCCTCATGACCTGCGCCTGTCTGGATTGCGCCCGTTTCAAGGGGGCGCCCCTCTCCCTCATCACCATTTCGAACGTTGACCGGCAGCTTTTCCGTACCCGGTTGGGCACCATACGGCGCGAAGCGCGGGGGCGGTGATTGGTTTGTGAGAAATTTTAACCGGGACACCCTTACGGATCGGCCCGAAGCATAGCCGTTTGTGTCCCTTTCCCGCATGGATGTACACGAAAGGTGCGGAACACCCTGGTGCGCGTGTAACCTTTTGACGACGCAAAGGTAAAAACGGGTAGACGTTGTGCCTGGTTGCGCGCTCTTGCGCGGAGATCTGGAGGTTGAGCCATGAAATCCCTTATTCCCGGTATCGCAACGGTGCTTTTCATGCTGCTCCTGGGCACGGGTCTGGCCGGTTGTCCCGAGTGGCCTCCGCCGCCCTTCGATACCACCGGTCAATACGCGGGAACCTGGTGGGGCACCACCGAGGACCAGGTACAGGAAATCGCTTCCTGTCCCCTCACCATGACCCTGGCGCAGGATCCCACCCGCCCCTATCCCGGCGACCATGGTGTCGAAGGAACTGTCGTCGTGGATTACGGGTGCCTGGATCTTCCCGATTGGGTCGATGAAGTGCCCCCCGGCACGGTCCAGATGACCGGCCTCCTGGCAGACGACGGAACCTTCACGCTTGCCTCCGGCGGTTGCGGCACGGGCCTTTGCGTGGTGCTGGGTCTTACCGGACAGGCCGCCGACACCGATGGCGATGGCTTCATGGACACCTACGCCGGGGACTGGGCCTATACGATACTCCTGGCCGGTGTGCCCCCCTTTGGCATTCGAGGTGGTTTTGCCGTTGAGGCCCGGGAATAATAAACCCGGGGACAGACCACCCCTTTACATGGGCACAGGCGTGGAGGGTTGGGACAAGCGCCTGCCTGTCCGCTCTGCCCGAAGCGGGCCGCGCTTCGTCACGGAGCGCTCCGCCGGCGCGTATCAGCACAACAGATCGAGCGTCTCGAATCGTCGTCCCAGCACGCTTTCCGGCGGTACGCCAAGCCACTTTTCGAGGAGGGTGCCGTAGACCGCGCGGAAGTCGGTGCCGAACTTGAGGTCGCCCTGGTCAAGGTCCTCCAGGTCGGGATAGGTCCCGTGAAGTCCGCCCCGGACGGGTTCCCCCACGAGAAAAACCGGCGCCGCCGTGCCGTGGTCCGTGCCGGCGCTGCCGTTCTCCCGAACGCGCCGTCCAAATTCGGAGAAGACCAGCGTGACGACGCGGTGGGCGGTGCCGTCTTTTGCAAGCTGTTCCTGGAATCCTTCGAGGGCTTCTGAAAACCTCGCGAGAAGGCGGTCGTGTTGGGCGGCTTGCCCGGCGTGGGTATCGAAGCCACCCGTGGCGGCATAGTATACACGGGTCTGTAAGCCGCCGCGAATGAGACCGGCCACCATGCCGAGTTGGTCCATGTCCCGCCCGCGCCTGCCGGGAGACGCCACGTTGCCCCGTTCTGCGGCCTGGCGCACCTCCGCCGACGCGGCGATGGCGTGTTGCGTGGTCTGACGCAGGAAGTCGAGGGTGCGGTTGGGGGTTGGGCCGGGCGCGTTGAGTTCGGCGAAGGCGGCGGGCGTGTCCGCGCCCCGTCCGGCGGTCCAGCCAAAACGGTCCGGCTGGTCGGTGGCAATGCCATAACCTTTTCGTCCTTCAAAGGCCTGGGGGCGTTCGTTGTTGAGGGCCAGGCCCACCTGGGGCCGGGCCGATCCGCCGCAGTGGCTGTCGAAGTAACGCCCAATCCATCCCCTTCCGAGGTAGGTGTCCGCGTCGCTGGCGGTGTGCCAAATCTCCATGGATCGGAAGTGGGAGCGGTCCGGGTTGGGGTAGCCCACGCCCTGGACGACGGCCACCCGGCCCGTATCATAAAGGCGGCGCAGACCGGCCAACTGGCGGTTGAAGGCGACATGGTCGTCGATGGGCAGGAGCTGGCTACCGCGCAGGCCGAGGGTCGGACGTGACCGGTAATAGGCGTCCTGGCCGTGGGGGATAATCGTGTTCAACCCGTCGTTGCCACCGCCAAGCTGAACCACCACGAGGATACGGTCATCCTCGAAGCTGGCGAGTGTTGCGCCTGCCCGGGCCGCGGCCCCCGTGAGAAAAGCGGGCGCCGCGCCCGCGGCGGAATACACGGCGGCCTGTTTGAAGAAGGTTCGGCGGTTCATGTTCACGGCTTGGCCTTTCGTCGTATTCGCTTCAGCATAATTGGTACTCCGCCATGCTGGTAACCAGGTGGAGCAGGGCGCGCCGGGTCTCGGCGGGCACCTCCCCGGCGGTAAGCGGGTTGTCCGGACGGTTTGTTCCCAGGGCCCGGAGCAGGACGGCCTTTTGTTCCTCGGAGGGTTTCGTGGCGAGGAAATGACGGGCCAGCGCGTCCACGCAGCCCGCCGCATCGGTGAAGCTCAACAGATCGAAGACCCGCAAGACTTCCCCGCCCGCCGCGGCCGGCGGCGCGATGCCCAGGCGCTCCAGGAGCGCCCGTTTTTCCTCGGGCGACCCTTCGCGCAGCACACGCAGGGCCGCCCCTTGCCGGGACGGGGGCCGGCCGTGCAGCTTGCGGCGCACTTCCCGGAGGATGCGGTCCCGCTCGGGAACGGGGCGGCGTTGCATCCCCATGCCGTCCCGTCTCTCGCGGCGTGATGCCGCCAGGACCAGCGCACCGGGCAGGTTGTAGCGCAAAAGCGCCGTGTTGGCGTTGATCCAGGCGCGGTTGCCGTCCCACCCTTTCACGTTGGGCGGATAAAAGAGATCCTGTCCCAAGGCCCGCGCGGCGAGGGCCATGGCGCCGTAAGGCGGATGCTCCAGTTCCATGTCGTCGGCGAGGTGCACCACGAGTTGGGCGGGACTCTTCACCTGCGTGGCCACCGCCTCCGGCGCGTAGAAGGCCCTCGAAAGGAAGAGACGCTTGAGCACGGGGCGCAGGGCGTAATCATTTTCCCGAAGCAGGGCCGCCATTTCCGCCACCACCACGGGGTCCGTGTCCTCCTTCACAAAAAAACGGTAGAGCTTGGCCGCCAGGAAGGCCGCCGTCGCCTCCTGTTCGAAGATAATGTTGATGATGTCCCATCCGTCAAAAGCGCCCCGTCGTCCCAGAAAGGTCTTCTCCCCCGGATCGTGCCATTCCAGGCGGTAATTGAAGCCGCCGGCCCCGGTGGTCCACCCCGTGAAAGCCCGCGCGGAGGCTTTGATGTCATCTTCGGTATACGTGCCGGGTCCCATGGTGAAGAGTTCCATCAGTTCACGGGCCCAGTTTTCGTTCGGTTTCTGCCACGTACTGCGTTCATTATCCAGGTAACGCAGCATGGCGGGCGATTGGCCCACGGCAAAGGTAAGGGCCTTCACGTTCCCCGTGGCGTGATCGCGGAAGCATTGATTCAAGTGCCAATTGTGGTACGACGACCGGACTTTCTGCGCCGACGTGGCGAAGTGGCCGTGCCAGAAGAGGGTCATTTTCTCCTGCAACGGGTTGGGCGTTCGGTGCATGCGCTCCAGCCACCAGCTTTTCAGCATTTCGTTCGCGCGCCGTTCCTCGCGCATCCGTTCCTGGAAGGCCTTGCGCCGTTCCGTATCGGACAGTTCACGAATGGCGGCCCGGAGTTCTGCACGGGAAAGCGGAGCGGGCACGAAGCCGGGCTTTTCCGCCCCGGCTGCGTGGGGATCGTAATCAACGAGGGAGGCCACGGCGGCTTCCGGCCCCATTCGTGCCATGCGCGCGGCCCGTACCGGTGGCGTGCCGAAACCCGCCCGGTTCAGTAGGTGGCGCGCCTCCGTCAGGCCCCATTCCTTTTCGCCTATCGCGGTTAAAGCCGGCATGAGCCATCTCCTCTCCGGCGCATCCACCATCATCAAACCGGCGCCATCCCGTGAAACCCCGTCCGGCGGGCCTGTGTTCCACCTTTTGGCGGCTAAAGAAATCCCGTTCCGGGCCGATAGACTTATCACCGGCGGAGACAAGGAGGTCGAGGCCGTAAAACCCTGACACGGAGGTCACGACGATAGGACCCGATACGCCACCGGGATGCTTGTCCCGGCATCACGCGACCGGTTTCGTATCACAGTGTCTTATCCTCCATGAGAGGCGCCATAACGTCCCGTTGTGGCGTTTTCTTTTAGGGCTCATGATGGGGGCGCGTGCCCGGGGCGGTCGCCCCCTCCAGGTATGCCTCACGGAAACCGCTCCCTTTTGTGGTGTCATCCCGAACGTTGGCGCGGCCGGCTTCAGGTCCCATTCATGCCGGGAAGAAGCGCGGTTGGACGGTCTGCATGATGTTGCCCGTGGGGAACTCGATTGGGTCAATATACAAACGCTTTTTCCCCGCTTTCCACCGTGCCATCGCCCGCCGGGTGTTTTCCCCGGGACACGCGGGAAGCTCAAGTTTTGCCCGCTTTTGCCGATATAGATTGGTTACCCCTGTGATGAAGTTTTCGCAAGATCTTGAAAATAAAGCACTTACCGATTGTTTAAGCTAAAGATGTCACGCATTCTGCCGATAATTACATCATGAGCGGCCGAGACAGGGAGGTCGAGGCCCCGGACAATCAGACACGGATGTCGCCTAACGTAATACCCTGGAAGACCACAGCGAGGCGGTTTATCCCCCGCCGTTTAAGAAATCGCCAGGTCCCAGGTCTTACCTCCGAGATGCGCCGCGGGTAACCCCCGTGGCGCTCTTCATTGTTTGGTGTTCAAGTTTTTTCTCTTGATGCCGATAGGAAATGCATCGCGGCGGCGACAGGGATGTCGGGAGGGCGCCGGACAGGGAAGTCAACTTCGCAGGTCTTGGCACCGCGACGGGCCGTTTGGCGTGACGCCGGACGTGCGCTGGCAGATGGTGGGGAGGCCCACCCTCGGATGGCGCGTCATGAAACATTGGCGCGCCCTTTTTTCAGTTGCTTTCACGATCAATTTGCACGGGAATACCCTAAAGCGATAAGCTACGCGACCCGTGGTGGATCCGGCGTGGGTCCGCGGCGGTCCGCGAACCACACAATGCCATCGGCAAGAAGGGATTCCCCCATGACCATCCGGCACATCGCCGCTTTATGCGTGATATTGGCGTTACTCGGCGCACCCGTCATCGCCACCGCGCAGGATGCGGGCAGCGAGAAGAAGGCGCCCGCCTATACCGACCTGAACGACCAGATTAGTTATGCCCTGGGCATCAAGGTCGGCAACAGCGTCTATACCGACGTTTACGAATTGAACATGGACGTTTTCGTCGAGGGCCTCAAGGACGTATTCGAGGGGCGCGAACCCCGCATGTCCCAGTCCGAAATGTTCGAGGCCATCAACGTGGTCAGCCAGCGCCTTCAGGAGCGCGCCAAGGCCGAAAAGGCCAAGCGCGACAAGGAAATGGAGAAGCGCGGGGCCGAAGCCCTTATGGGCGGCGCGAAGTACCTGGAAGAGAACGGGGCCAAGCCCGGCGTGGTCACCACGGACAGCGGTCTCCAGTACAGGGTCATCGAGCCGGGCGACGGCGAGCCCGCCACCCAGAACGACACGGTATGGATAGATTACACGGGCCGTTTCATCGACGGCGGGGAGTTTGACAGTTCAAAGGGACGTCAGCCCATTCGCCTGAGTCCCCCGTGGAAAGTGATTCCCGGCTGGATCGAGGCGGTTCAGCTCATGCCCAAGGGGGCGAAGTACGAAGTGACCATCCCCGCGCAACTCGCCTACGGTGACGCCGGACGCGGCCCCATCCCGCCGAACAGTGTTCTTATATTCGATATGGAAGTGACGGACATCAAGCGCGGCGAGCCGCAAGTCACCATCCAGCCCCAGACGCCTTAATCCACGGCAAAACGATTACAGGCCCCCACGGACCGTGAAAAAACGTTCCGTGGGGGCGTTTCTTTTCTCGTTCCCGCGGCTTCGGGGACCATAAAGGTGAAATTCCTGCCAAAAGAGCCTATGCTGTGTTCCCGGAAACCCATGCGGCGCGGGCCGCGCGTCGGTGGATGAGCACCGGGGGAAAGACATCAGTTATGGCAAAGATCGTTATCATCGGCGCGGGAAGCGGATTTGGCAGCCGCCTCTCCCTGGACGTGATGGCCACGGAGGCGTTGGGCGGGGCCACCATCGGCCTCTGTGATATCCACCCCGGGCGGCTGAGGCGGGTGACCGATTATGTACGTCATACCGCCGAGCGGCATAACATACCGGTGACCATCGAGGCGAACACGGACCGCACGGTCCTGCTCCCGGGCGCGGACTTCGTGATTACGTCCATCTCGGCGGGCGGCGGCGCCTACTGGGGCCATCCCTATACCGCCGAGGTGGGGATTCCACGCCAGTACGGCATCGACCAGCAGGTGGCCGATACGTGCAGCGTGGGGGCCGTGTTTCGTTTTCTCCGCACCGGTCCTATTCAGCGCCAGATCCTGGAAGACGTGGAGCGGCGGTGTCCCGACGCCCTCGTGCTGAATCACACCAATCCCATGGCCATGCTTACCTGGCTGCACCACGCCACCACGTCCGTGCGCAATGTCGGCCTTTGCCACGGCGTGCAGGGCACCATCTGGGAGTTGTCCGAGAAGTTCCTGGGCGTTCCCGTGGGCGAGGTGTCCTACACCGTGGCGGGGATCAACCACCTTGCCTGGTTTCTCGAAATCATGCGGGGCAAGGAGGATCTCTACCCCCGCCTGCGCGAAGTGGTGGAACATCCTGACCGCGCGGCCGACCCGGAGTACGTGGCCCGCGAGCGGGTCCGCGTGGAGATCATGAAGCACTTCGGCTATTTCCCCACGGAAAGCTCGCGTCACGATTCGGAATACATGCCCTATTTTGCCCGCACGCCGGAGCAACGTGAATCCTTCGGATTGAAAGCGCGAGAAATCAGCGACACGTGCCCCAAGAACCGTGAATGGATGGGGGACGGCGGCGCGGTGGCCGAGGGCGCGGGCGAACTGCGCCGGTCCAACGAATACACCACGCGCATCATGGAGGCGGTGGTGACGGACGTGCCTTTCCGCTTCAACGGCAACGTGATGAACACGGGCCTCATCGACAACCTGCCCCAAGGATGCTGTGTCGAGGTGCCCTGCATGGTGGATGCCCGGGGCGTTCACCCGTGCCATGTCGCCCCGCTGCCCGCGCAACTGGCCGCCCTGGATCGGGCCAACATCGCCGTGCAGGAGTTGGCCGTGCAGGCCGTCCTGGAGCGTGACCGGGAGGCGGCTTTCCACGCCTGCGCCCTCTGTCCGCTGGCGTCGGCGCTGCTTCCGCTCGACAAGATTCGCGCCATGTTTGAAGAGATGTGGGAGGCCGAAAAGGAACTGTTGCTTTGGTTCGACCCGAATCACCGTGGATCTCTGCCTGAAACCTGCGCGTCCTGAAGGGCGCACGTAACGTATTCGCCATGACGGCAAAGGAGATATGGCCATGGCCCTGAAAGTGGGTATCGTCGGTTTGCGTGGCATCGGCAACCGCCACGCGGACATACACATGTCGGACGATCTCGCCGACTTGGTTGCCGTGTGCGACGTGGTGAAGGAACGGGTGGACAAAACGGCGGAAAAGCATGGCGTTCGTGCTTACTCGTCGCTCCGGGACATGCTGGAGAACGAAGACCTCGATATCATCGATGTCTGCACGGGCGGCTTCGAGAACGGGAGCTGGCACTACGAGCCGGCCATGGAGGCCCTGGACGCCGGAAAGCATGTGCTGGTGGAGAAGCCCCTTTCGGCCGACGTGGGCGAGGCGCGGGAAATGGTGGCCACGGCGGCCCGGAAGGGTCTTTACCTCGGCTGCAACCTGAACCACTACTTCACCCCACCCGCCGAGAAGGCCCGGGAATACCTGGACGCCGGGAAGATCGGGGAAATCGTTTACTGTCTCCACAAGATGGGCTTTTCCGCGGGCGAACCGACCTACGCCAAGGCCACGTCGAGCCGCTTCGCCGGTTTTCCCTACGCCCACCTCAAGGCCTTCCTCTCCCACCCCTTCAGCGTGATGCGCCATTTCTGCGGCGATGTCACCCACGTACAGGCCTTCGTGAACCGGCCCGGATTCCGCCGCCGCGTGGACGATGTCATGCTGTCCACCGTGAGCGTCCACGTGCGTTTCGCCAACGAGGCGGCGGGGTATCTCCTCAGCCAGCGCGGCGACGCGCCCTACGGCCTGGGTGGCTGGTGGAGCCTGGAGGTGGCGGGCACCCACGGCACCTTCTGCATCGAGAACTGCGTGGAGAAGATCACCTATTGGCCCGCGCCTACGCCCGAGGCCGCCGGTGACGCCGACAAGCCCCAGGGCGGCGATGGCGACGGCCCCGAGGTGACCGAGTCGGGGCTCACCGATTTCGGGGAGACCTTCCCCCGCCGCATCCATGCCTTCCTCGAAGACATCACCAACGGCGTGCCTCGCGAGTGTCTGCGTGCCTCCGGCCGCGACGCCCTCGCCGCGCTGGAATACACCTGGGCGGTGATGGAATCCTACGAGCAGGGCGGCGCCCTCGTGCGCCCCCACCCCTTGCCGCCCCTCCACGGCGACCCGGCCACGCTTGGGGATTGAGGAGATGATCCCGCGACCCGGTACGGAGCGGAGGATGGGACTTATGGGACCCATAGGACCCATAGGACTCATAGGACTCATAGGACTCATAGGCCCCATAGGTCCCATAAGTCCCATAAGTCCCATGGACTACGGGCTGTCTCGGGTCCTTTTGGCCATTCACATCTCTCCAGGAGCAACACCATGATTCTCGGTACACAGTATTACCGGCCCCCGTTTCCCGAGGGGCGCTATTGGGAAGAGGATTTTGCGCGTATCAAGGCCTGCGGCCTGAACACGGTGCAACTCTGGGTCGTTTGGGCCTGGGTGGAATCCAAGCCCGGCGCGTTCAACTTCGACGATTACGACCGGTTGGTCGAATTGGCGGACAAGCATGGGCTGCGGGTCGTGTTGAGCACCATCGCCGCCATTCACCCCTACTGGATCCATCGCGTCGTGCCGGACAGCGAGATGATCAACCGTGACGGCCACCGGGTCGTGTCGTCCAACCGGCAGGAAGTCCACCACGGCCTCACCCCCGGCGGGTGCTTCGATCATCCCGGCGTGTGGGAGCGGATGGCCGGGTTCCTCACGAAGACCGTCGAGCAGTATCGCGACGCCGACGCCCTCATCGGGTGGGACGCGTGGAACGAGATCCGCTGGAATGTCCAGGCCGATGGCGCGGTGTGCTATTGCCCGCACACCCTCGCCGCATTCCGCCGCCGGCTCGACGAAAAGTATGGCGGCCTCGACGGGTTGAACGCCGCGTGGAAACGGCGCTACGGGGCGTGGGACGAAGTGCTCCCCGGCAAGGCGCACAACCGCCCCTATACCGAGATGATGGCGTTTCTCCATTTACTGACGGAGCGCACCAACGCCCACGCCCGCGCCCGTTACGACCTCATGAAGGCCCTCGATCCCGGCCGTCCCGTCACGATACACGGCGCGTTTCCCTGCGCCGACTGGCCGGGCACGCCCGATAACCAGGTGCTCAACCGGGGCAATGACTGGGATTTCGCCGATCACCTCGACGGCGTGGGCTGTTCCAGTTTCCCCAAGTGGACCGGCATCGACGACGCCGACTTCGGCATTCGCGTGGAGATGGTGAAATCCGCCGCCCGCGACAAGGAGGTCTGGCTGAGCGAGGTGCAGGGCGGCCGCGCGTCCCTGGGCTTCGAGGTCTACGAGCCGGTGGACCCCGCCGCGCAGCAGCGCTGGATCTGGAACGGCTTCGCGGGCGGCGCGAGCGCCATTCTCTTCTGGTGCTGGCGCGATGAGGTCTTTACCAGCTAATCGGGGGGCTTCGGTCTGTGTGGCCAGGACGGCTTCGCGGAAGCGCGCCTGGCGGCCATGCGCCAAACGGCGGACCTCCTTGAACGACACGCGGACACGATGGAGGGCTACGCGCCGGCCCGGCCCGAGGTGGGCGTGTTGTTCAGCCCCGATTCCTACCGCCTGTGCTGGTCCCAGGAGGGCCACGCCACGCGGGCCATGAACGCCCTGCTGGGCTACACGCGGGCGCTGGTGCGCAAATCCATCCCCTTTCTCGTGGTGGAGGCGGACCACCTCGACGCCCTCGACGGCCTGAAGATCCTTTTCCTTCCCCACCTTCTCGTGACCGACGCGGCCCTCGAGGCGGCCCTGGCGCGTTTCGTCGAACGCGGTGGAACGCTGGTTTGTGAATCTGAATGCGGCGCTTTTGAATCCAACGGGCTCTATCGCTATTCCGAGGACCGGTTCACCACACGACTGACCGGGCTTGCCGAGGTGGGCCGCCGGTCGTTGCCGGGCGAAATGATCCGCGTGACCGGCGACGGGTTCTCCGGGGAAATGGCGTTGACCCAGTGGGTGACTCCCTGGGCGCGTGGCGAGGGCGCGGTATGGTGCGACCATTCGGACGGTGCGCTCATTCAGCAGGTCCCCGTGGGCCGGGGCCGGGTCGTCCTCTGCGGGACCTACCTCGGCGAGGCCTATCGAACCCGGTTCACCGAGGGCTTCGAAAACTTCGCGGACCACTTGGCGCGGCAAAGCGGTTGTATGCCCGACATCGAGGTCCTTTCACCCGTGCCCGATGCCGCGCGGTTCGTATACGTCAAGCACGGCGCGGCGAAGGGGCAACCGGTAATCTTTGTTTTCGCGCCCGTCGGGGTGGACACCGTGCGCCTGCGGTTCCGCAGGGGATTCGTTGCCGGATCGCGGTTGCACGATCTTATCACGGACACGCCCGTGCCCCTGACGGATAAACGGGTCGCTGATGTTTCCCTGGGGCCCTGGCGTTTGGCGGTGCTGGCTTCACCGGGTCCACCAGTGTAAGGCCGAAGGCCCATCCCGGCGGACGCTATTCCATTCCCTCACCGTCAAAGAAGATCCCCCGCGCCGCGTTTTGGCGGGCACGGTCGGCGGGCAGCACCACGGGGCGCTTCACGAGGACGTTGGCGAAGCCCGGGAAGCGCTCCACCGTCTGACGGGTCTGGTCGTAGCGGTTGATCAGGTGCAGCGTCAGCAGGAGCCGGGCGACGCGGTGCTGGTGGGCGTTGCCGAAATAGACCTGGAAGCCCTGTTCGCAGGCGTGGGCAATCTTGTCGGCGCAGGCATTGGGGCGGCTCGCGTCAATTTCGGACCAGGCGAAAAGATCCAGGTCTTCCGGCTGTTCCTGTTCGCGCCGGGCCTTGGCGTCGAAGTCCACTTCGAGACGCTCGTAGAGGTTGATCACCCGGTCCAGCCAGTGGAAAATGGCCCGGTAGCCTTCCTCCGCCAGGTCCACTTCGATCCGCGCGTCGTCGATGGTTTCCAGGGTCTGCCGGGAAAGGTAGTGTTCGCGGTCCTCGTTGCTGTCGGGCACCATGCGGACCCGCAGTTTCTCGTCCGGTTCGCCCCAGTTGAAGCTCTCCAGGATCGTGGCGATGTTGAATTTCCCGTGGGAAAGCAAGCCGAATTCCTTCAGGAGCGGCGCGGCGATGTCGTCGCGCCGAAGTACCGCGTCCAGGGAAGGACTCGCCTCGAAAAGGTCCATGCGCCAGTCGAGCCACATGTCGTGAAAGAGCTTGAGAAGCCCCTCGCCCACGCCCTTTGGCGCGTCGGAGACGGCCAGCGCGCACAACTCGTTGAAGCGCTGCTGGTGGTGATAACGGGTCCGCTTGAGGATGTTGCGGTCGTAGAGGTACCGAATGGTGACGAGCCGGTCCACCGCCAGGCAGGCCGTTTCCCCGCCCAAACCGCCCTGGGCGGCGATGTGCGTGGTCCATCGGTCGCGCCATTCCCGAAACTGCCGGGCCACGGCGCTCCGGGGTTCACGGCGCACTTCTTCCAGAATGCCTCGCTCCAGGGCGTCCTTTTCAAGGACGGGCGCCAGCGCTTCATTGAACAGGGCCGGTGTGTCGGCGTGGAGCAGCAGTTCATCCGTTCGCACGTCGTAGAGGTAGCTCCGGTACAGGTCGCTCACCAGCGCATAAGCCACTTTCATCGTCCGCGCCTCCTCCACCAGGCGGCGCGCGGGAAGGCAAAAATCAAGGCCCCGTTCCTGGATGGCCGAGGGCGGTTCGAGAATCCCCGGCATGAGAAAGTAGGCCGCCACCGAGGTCTGGCCTGCCGCGCGCAGAATGTAGGGCGACGCGGACAGGGCCTCCGCGGCGCCCCTGGGCGAGAAGGGAATGGGCGGCTCCCATCCCAACAGGGCCAGGAAGCGCCCCACGTAGCGTTGCTGTTCGACCTTGGTCGAGGTGGCCAACTGCTGCCACCAGGCCTCGCACAACTGCGTCATCTCCCGCGATGAGTCCATCATGGCACCTTGTCTCCTTTTCGCACCCCATACCCGGCGGCGTTGATATGCCGCCAGATTACATCGTCACGCCGTCCCAGCAGGTCACATCCTTCCGTCAGGAAAGGCGTCAATACCGCGTCACGGTCCGCCAGGGCCTGACGGAACGCGCCCGAAGTCATGGTTTCCACCCGAATGCCGTCGCCGTCCTCCACGGCACCCGCCTCGCCCTCGTGAAAGACCACGAGCGCCCGGTCTTTCGTGCCCGACAGAAACGCCAATCGCACGGACCGCTGCACCGCCACCCGTGCCCGGAAACGCTGCACCGCATCCACACCGGTCAGCATAAGGGCACGCAACGCTCCATATAAGGGACACTCCATGTCCACCCGGTAATAGATTCGTCGTCCCTCGGCGTGCCGGTAGAGCAGTCCCATGTGGGTCAATCGCTCCAGTTCACGCTGAACGGCCCGGATGGGGTGGCCGGTTACGGTCTCCAGTTGCCGCTGGTAATAGGCACGCACGGGATCCACCAGGAACACCATAAGCACCGCCACCCGGGCGGCGGACCCGAAAAGGCGCTCCAGCATGTCGCCCGGCGCAGTTTGACTATATAAAGTAGTCATAAGAGCTTATATAAAAGATATATGAGACTTAAAGGGTTGTATTAGTGCAATAATAAGATCATTAATATCATAAAACTGAATGAAAATAGTTATATACAGTCATCAGTATACAAAATATCGTCAATAAGTCAAGCCTTTCAAATGGGATTTGCGAAATCGGGATTCTCCAGCGTGCCATACCCGGGGTACTCCAGCCTCCTTCCTTTTGAACGTTGACCGGGCGCATTCCCCTATTCGGGCGGGCGATGATAGGGTATGCAGCGCGGGGCCGGTTACCGCGTTCGCCCGGGTTCCTTCTAATGACGGTCTCTAAAGGGCGTGAGCGCTTATCCCTGTCCATGGGGGATAGGGATCTGCGTTTGACCGCATGACTTGGGTACCATGGTGGGGTTTCTTTTTATCGACCGGGATGCCATGACCATGTTCGACCGTTTGGAAACCCGCGCGCGCCGCAGCCCGCCCTGGTGGGTGGTGGCGATAATCGTTGTGTTCGCGGCCATCGAGCCGGTGACGCATGGCTGGATCGCCTTCGCGCCGCCGGCGGGCATGGTGCCGACGGGACTGCACATCCAGGACTCCGCCTTTTTCCGCTGCGCCATGGAAATGTTCGAGACGGACTACTTCTCGCCTTACGCCAGTGCCACGTCGCCCTTGGGTCAACACCATCGCGCGTGGTTTCCCCTGCCCGATCACTATCTTTATGCCGTGCTGGGGGCCTTGTCGCGGTGGGTGGGGCTGGATCCCTTCCTGATGCTCGGCCTTGCCAATGGTGTGGGCATGTTTTTGCTGTTGTCTTCGGTGTACGTCCTTTTCCGGGTCATCGTATTTCAACCGGCACCGGTGGATCGCGGGAAGGCAAACCTGGCGTTTCTTATCTACACCCTGGGCGGCGGCCTGGGGGGGGTGCTGTACCTCGTCACCGGGATGCTCGGTTGGCACGGCCACCCGTCGTTTGACGATTACTTCCTTCGATTTGCCCAGTATGAACTCCTGGAGTCCGGGTACATCGCCCCGCATCTTATCGCGCCGCGTCTTTACTACACCCTGTCGCTGGCGTTGAGCCTGGGCGGGTTGACGGCCTTCATCCATTTCACACGGCATTCGCGTCGACGCTGGCTTGTCCTGGCGGGCGTCCTGTTCTTTTCAGGCACCCTCGTCAACCTGCGCATCGGCCCGCTCACCTGGTTCGCCGCATTTCTTTGTGCCGTCACCCGGGACGGCGCGATGCGGCCCCGGCATCTGTTCGGCGTGGTCCTGCTGGCGCTGCCCGTCGCCGCCGCCGCGGGCCTGGATATCCTCATGCTGCGCATGAACCCCGCCCTGACCCGGTCCTACACCGGCCTCATGCAGTTTTCCCTGTGGCTGTCGCCGTTTCTCGCGGCCCATTGTTTTCACGCGATCACCTGGCCCCCCGCGGTGTGGCGCGTCACACGTCGTTTCGTGGCGCTGGCGGTTTTTGCCCTCGCGGGGTACCTGATCGCCTTTTGCGCCCTCTACCTGGCCTGCCTGGTCTATTATGGCGAGTGGTTGCGCCTGTACGACGGAACGATTGCCCGGCATGTGAGCGATTGGGCCCTGTTGGGCGTGGCGCCCGGCGCGATGCTGGGCCGGTGGCGTTCCGCGACAGGAAAATCCTCGTCACCACACGACTGGGTGGTGTTGTGGTTTCTCATCCTGCTGGCGGTGTCCCTTTCCGCCTGGGGCCAGGGGTGGTTCCTGCGCTTCGCGCCCGCCCGGCTCAGTGCCGTCATTGGTGTGCCCCTGGCGCTGGTGACCGCCTTCGAACTGCACCGTTGGCGGCGCGCCATTGCCGTTCCCTTGCTCGTACTGATGGTGGCTTGCGGGGTGTGTTCCGTGGCCGTGGCCTCCCTTTGCTTTCAAGGGCCCCTGGGCGCGGGCCGGGCCGGTCGGCCCTTTGCCTACCTTCATCACGCGTTCATGACCCGCGCCGACGCGCACATGCTGGCCCGACTTGCGCCGGGCGACCGTGTGCTTGCCCCCGCCACGGGCGCGCCTGAATTCGGGGATGTGGCGGCTCTCCAGCCCGGCGTCAGCACCGTGTATGGTGTGGGCCTGCTGGTTTTCTCCGACCGGGATCTCATGGACACCCGCGCAGCGGTAATACGGTTTTTCGCGCCCGAAACGTCTGACGCCACGCGGAAAGCGCTGGTTGAGCAGTGGCGGGCAACGGTGGTGTGGTGTCCTGAATGGCCCGCCATCGACCCCCGGACGCTTGCGGCGTTGCGGCGCGCCGACTGGCTGGAAGAAAGGCAAAGTGCCAAGCACGGCGTGCTTTTTCGCGTGTCTCCCGTCTTGCGGCACTGAACATATATTCGGTATTCTGGGGCGTGTTCCTGGACGGAACCGGCCGAAGTCAGGCCGCCTCGCCCACACCGTCATCGTGAGGAGGAACGACGAAGCGATCTGGTGTAGCGCCGGTAGCCTTGTATAAACCAGATTGCCACAGTCGCCGAGGAATCTTCGCAATGACGAGAGGGAGTTCGGTCGTGCTGCATGAGAAATCGGTGCGCTGAAGCGGACCCTGCGACGTTAGACTTTTCCAGCACGAACCACGGGTTACTTTGGAGTCCCCATATTTACATGCCACGCAAAACAGCCGACCCCCATAACGCCATCATTATCAAGGGCGCGCGCGAACATAACCTGGACAACCTCTCCCTTTCCATCCCCCGGGACAAGCTGGTGGTCATCACCGGCCTGAGCGGGTCGGGCAAGTCGAGCCTGGCTTTCGACACCATCTACGCGGAGGGCCAGCGCCGCTATGTCGAAAGCCTCTCCGCCTACGCGCGCCAGTTCCTGGACCAGATGGACAAGCCGGACGTGGATTACATCGAGGGACTTAGCCCGGCCATTTCCATCGAGCAGAAGACGACGCATCGCAACCCCCGCTCCACGGTGGGCACGGTGACGGAGATTTACGATTACCTGCGCCTGCTTTTCGCGCGTATCGGTACGCCCCATTGCTACAAGTGCGGGAAGGTCATCGAGGCGCAGACCCCGCAGACCATCGTGGACAGGGTACTGGCTTTTCCCGGGAAGACGAAGGTGCAACTGCTGGCGCCCATCGTGCGGCAGCGGAAGGGCACGTACCAGAAGGTCTTCGCCGAGGTGAAGCGGCGCGGCTTCGTTCGTATGCGGGTGGACGGTGAATTCTGCCATGTGGACGACGACCTGGAACTCGAGCGTTACGTGAAACACGATATCGATGTCGTGGTGGATCGCCTGGTGGTGAAGGAGGGGATCCAAAAGCGCCTGACCGATTCCGTCGAAACCTGCCTGGAATTGGGCAAGGGCCTGCTCCGGGTGTGGTACCAGCCTCCCGGCGAGAAGGCGCGGGAGATCCTTCAGAGCGAGCATCTGGCCTGCGTGGATTGCGGCATTGCCTGCGAGGAACTCGAACCCCGCATGTTCTCCTTCAACAATCCCCACGGCGCGTGTCCCGAATGTACCGGGTTGGGCGCGGTGATGAAGGTGGATCCTGACCTGGTGGTGCCGGAACCGCACCTCACCATCGAGGAGGGCGCGGTGCGGCCCTGGAGTATGCGGCGCTTGCTGGATGGGTGGTCGCGGCGCGTTCTCGTCAGTGTCTGCAACCACTACGGGCAAAGCGTCCACACGCCGTGGTCCCATCTTCCGGAGCACTTCCGGGACATCGTCCTGTACGGGTCCGGGGACGAGGAGGTGGAGTTCAGCCACGAGAGCGCCCGCATGGACTTCAAGATGCGCCGTCCCTTCGAGGGGGTCATTCCCAACCTGGAGCGGCGTTTCCGCGAGACCGATTCGAACCGGGCGCGGGACTTCATCAGCGAGTTCATGAGCAGTCTGCCCTGCGCGGTCTGCGGTGGTTCCCGCCTGCGGCCCGAGTCCCGCGCCGTGCGCCTGGGCAGCCGGAACATCATGGATGTGACCGCCCTGTCCATCGGTGAGGCGCTCGACTGGGTGAAAACGTTGAAGCTGACGAAAGCCAAGGCGGCCATCGCGAAGCGGGTGGTGAAGGAGATCCGGGAACGGCTGGGCTTCCTGGTGAGCGTGGGGTTGAGCTATCTCAGCCTGGACCGCCAGGCGGGTTCGCTTTCGGGCGGCGAGTCCCAGCGCATCCGGCTGGCCACGCAGATTGGTTCCGGGCTGGTGGGCGTGCTCTACATCCTCGACGAGCCGAGCATCGGGCTGCACCAGCGGGACAACCAGAAACTCATTCGCACCCTCGAACGGCTGCGCGACCTGGGGAACACGGTCATCGTGGTCGAGCACGACGAAGAGACCATCCGCATGGCGGACTACGTGGTGGACCTGGGACCGGGTGCCGGGGTACATGGGGGGAAGGTGGTGGCGGCGGGCACGCCGGAAGACATCGTGGCCCACCCGGATTCCCTGACGGGTCAATTCCTGTCGGGTGCCTTCCAGATTCATTGTCCCCCCGCGCGGCGCAAGGCCGACGGGAAGTTCATCCGTATCCGCGGCGCGCGGCACAACAACCTCAAGGGCGTCAACGCCGAGTTTCCCCTGGGGCTGTTCACCTGCGTGACCGGCGTAAGCGGGTCGGGCAAGTCGAGCCTTATCAACGAAACGCTCTACCCGGCGGTACACCGGGCACTGTACGGCGGGTCGCACAAACGTCCCGGCAAGCACGAGGCCATCGAAGGCCTGGAGCACATCGACAAGATCATCGACATCGACCAATCCCCCATCGGCCGGACGCCCCGGTCGAACCCGGCCACCTACACCGGCATGTTCACGCCCATCCGCGATATTTTCAGCAAGACTCCGGAAGCGCGGGCGCGGGGTTACAAGCCGGGCCGCTTCAGCTTCAACGTGAAGGGCGGCCGGTGCGAAGCCTGCGAGGGCAACGGGCTGATCACCATCGAGATGCACTTCCTGCCCGATGTCTACGTGCCCTGCGACACCTGCCAGGGCGCGCGGTACAATCGGGATACCCTCGAAATCCGTTACAAGGGCCGCAACATCGCCGAAGTGCTGGACATGACGGTGGAGGAAGCCTGCGATTTCTTCCGCCATGTTCCGCCCATCTTCCGCGCCGTGCGAACCCTCAATGACGTGGGCCTGGGCTACATCAAGCTGGGCCAGGCGGCCACCACCCTTTCCGGCGGCGAAGCCCAGCGCGTGAAACTCGCATCCGAGTTGTCCAAGCGCCAGACGGGTCGCACCCTCTACATCCTCGACGAACCGACCACGGGCCTCCACGCAGTGGACGTGGATAAGCTGTTGGAAGTGCTCCACCGCCTGACCGACCACGGCAACACGGTTATCGTGATCGAACACAACCTCGACGTGATCAAGACGGCCGACTGGGTCGTTGACCTGGGGCCCGAAGGGGGTGATGGGGGCGGCCGGATTATCGCCAAGGGCACGCCGGAACAGGTCGCCCGGCGGAAGAAGTCCTGCACGGGCCAATACCTGGCCGGCAAACTGCCGCGACCGCCCGCGAAAAGGAAACGCGCCCCCAAGGCGAAACCGGTGTGAGGGGCAACGGATCCTTTTCGTGACCATTGGGACAGCACTTCACGGATAAAGGCCCAAGTTGTATCTGGGAATGGTTCTTTATTTGGACCTAACCCGGTCAAGCCGGGTTAGGTTGGATGCTTTGCTTCTTTATTTTCCCGGGCCCGGCCATCCGGGCTGGTAAGATCAGACGGAACGCACCCGCGTCGAAGGTTCAGACTTTCCGAGCCGGCAGATTCCATTTGTGAAAAGGTGGATTTCAGCGAGACCGCCACATACGGAATTGCGGTATTGAACAGGGCCCAATGGATGGTACGTAGAAAGATCCTCCATTTCGAAAATGCCGCGTCAGGGACTGGCGGGAAAGCGCATGGACATGCTCGAATATGGTGAAGCAACGAGGATACAATGATCTCCTCGGCGAGATAAACTGAAACGTGTTCCCGAATCGCTGGAAAGGAGCCAGGACATGTCTGCCGTGAAAGAGCAAATGACTGAAGTGATCGAGAATCAACCGGAGGATGCAACCTATGAAGAGATACTCAGAGAACTCGCCATGGAGCATATGATTACGCGGGGATTGAAGGATTCACGAGAAGGCAGGACCCTGTCGAATGATGAAATGAAGCGCAGGATAGGTGCATGGCGGAAATAAGATGGACGGAAGAAGCGCTTGGATGGCTTCAGAATATCCACGAATTCATATCAGGGGACAGTCCCTGGGCGGCGTGTAACCTTGTTGAAGAAATCTATGAAAAAACGCAGACACTGTCACGTTTTCCCGAGATCGGTTACAAGTATCGGGATGACCCTGATGGCGAAATCAGGATACTTCTTTACGGCCATTACAGGATTGCCTATCTCATAAAGGACAACGCCGTTGAGATTCTGGGGATCTTTCACGGGGCGTTGAAGATTGAGGAATACATCAATAAATAACAGGTTCCATTTGCGAAAAGGCGGTTTTCAGCGAAGCAAGCACATGGTTGCGCATATGGTGTTTTTTAAGGACATATAGCCCCCTTTCCCGTGAAGTTCTGTGCCCATTAGTCCCGAATACCTCTTTGCCTCCCCTCTTCGGAACCACGGTTCTTCTTGGAGACGATTTCTGGTTCCGGCCAATCCGGGTCAGGAACGGCCCATAAGAGGACATGTCGCTACCGGCTTTCGATGGTAATCCCGGCCCAGTAGGCGCCCTCGTAGTGCCAACCGGTGGCTTCGTTGCATAGTTCCAGTTGGATGGGTTGCCCGGCGTATTCGGTGAGATCGATGTCGGCATCCAACCAGCCGTTCCGGGCGGTTTCCTTTCCGACCGATGTACGGAATAGTTCCCGCGCACCCACACGCACGGCCAGGTCCCAATTGCCGCGCTCGTCGTGACCAACGGCCAGGTGCAGCATGGTCTTTTTTCCCGCGGGGATGGTCAGGTCCCGGTACAGGACACAGGGGATCCCGGAACTCAGGGGGTGGGTAAGCAGAACGTTCTCGCGCCCGCCCCATTTCGCGCGCAATCCGGGCTCCATGGCATCGCCGCAGTCACGAACCCGCCAACCGGGGGCGAAGGCCGACACGGCTTCGGAAAGGTCTGTTCGGGGCGCGGACCACCCGGGCGGATTGATCCGCTTCCTTTCGACCCTGGTGAAACGGCTGTGGGCGATGGGACCGGGCGCCCAGCTTTTTTCGAGCGCCGATGGCTTGGGCGTGGTCACGGGAATGACAAAGGTTTCCCTGCCCGTCCCATCCATTTCAATCCGGCCGCCGCTTCGCACCACGGCCTGGCGGGCGAGTTTCTCGCAGGTCTTCAGCAGCGTGTCGAAATTGTAAAGGGTGTGGCTGAACGTGGCCGACCGGTCCAGGGCGGAGGTGAAGCGGGCGGGCAGTTGTTTCAAACCGAGGGCGGTGAAGAGAATACCGCCGGCATTGGACGGGTTACAATCGGAATCCTGTCCGCACCGCATGGCGATTACCATGGTGTCGTCCGGGTTTCCCGCGCCGTAGAGCAGGCCCGTGATGATGCAGGCACCGTTATACTTGGCGTCGATATTGAAGTCGTGGTCGCTTCCGCATGCATAGCGCCGGTGGTCCATGCTTCGATGATAGGTTTCATCAATGTGCCGCCACGTGGATTGCCAATTCTCCGGGGCTTCGTCATACCAGCGCAACACATCGCGAACCATGCCGGCATACTGGCTTTCCGCGGGGATGCAGGCCAGCCCGGCCTCGACAATCTTCCGGGGGTTCCTTTCGAAAAAGGCCGCTGCGTACATGCCCGCCACGAACTGACCGCCATAAAGACCGTCGCCATAATTCATGATCCGCCCGAATTTTTCGCCCAGGGCGATGGCCACATTGGGCATGCCGGGCGCGATGAGCCCGGCATAGTCGGCTTCGATCTGGTAATCAATATCGTCCGAGTGGCGGCTGAAACGGGGATGGCCCGAATCAGGCGGGGCAATACCCTTGCGCAGGTTTTCGCGGCCGGCACGGTTGGCGTGCCAGAGTTGGTAACCGCTGTTGGCAAAATCGATACCCGCCTGCCGGATGGAAAGGTCGAATCCGTGAATCGCCAGGGACCGCAAAAAGGTCATCTCCACGTAGAGGTCGTCCTGCTGGAACTGGTTGATGGTACGGGGTGTCCATTTGGGAACCTCGTTTTCCGGGATGATCACGCCCCGGTAGCGAAACTCCGTTGGCGCGCCCCATCCCACCCCCGCCATCTGTCCGATCCAACCCGCCGCCATCTTGTCGCGGTACGCCTCGACGGAAAGACGGCGGCAGGCGCTTGTGTCCACCGCGCCCGCGCCCGGACTGGAGGTGAGGCAGGCAAGCAGAACGAAGATGGCGGCCATGTTTTTTCGCGGTGTCTTCATGGGATGTCGCCCTCCTGGTTGGAGCCGGATCAGAATGTAGCATCTCCCCACGCCTTCCATCAAAAGGGGAGGGGGTGAAACCAAGCCGATTGGGCGCGCGGTTTTCGGGTTAAGCAGGAAAACAGTCTCACCGGGATTCGCGCGCTACACGGAATCCATGATGCCTGTGATACGGGAGGAGCAAACCCCCAGGGGCCGTGTTCGTCCTGCCTTCGGTTTGCGGAGGCGCGCCTTGTTCCACTACACTTCAGCCGCGCCCTGCACACCCGTTCAAACCGTTTTCACACAGGGGTTTCCGTCATGCGTATCCTCGTCACCGGTGCCGCCGGCTTCATCGGTTCCAGTGTCACCGATGCCTTGCTGACGCGAGGCGATCGGGTCGTTGGCGTGGATAACTTCAATGACTTCTATGATCCGGCCATCAAGCGGCGCAACCTGGCCGGGGCCTTGCGGAACGCCGCTTTTGAACTGCATGAGCTGGACATTTGCGACGAGGCCGCCCTGCGGGACGTGTTCGCACGGACCCGGCCGGACGTGGTGGTTCATCTCGCCGCGCGCGCGGGGGTGCGGCCCTCCGTTGAAGACCCCAACCTTTACCATCGTGTCAATGTGATTGGTTCGCAGCATGTTCTCGACGCCTGCCGGGATTTCAAACCTTCCCACCTGGTCTTCGCCTCCAGTTCCTCGGTCTATGGCGGCAGCCCGGACGTGCCCTACACCGAGGAAAACCCGGTTATGCGGCCCGTGAGTCCCTACGCCGCCACCAAGCGTATGAACGAGATGCAGGCCCACGTGTACAGCCATGTCTACGGATTGAAGGTCACCCTGCTGCGCTTCTTCACGGTCTACGGCCCGCGCCAGCGTCCCGAGATGGCCATTCACAAGTTCGCCCGCCTCATTGACCAGGGCAAACCCATCCCCATGTTCGGCGACGGATCGGCCCTGCGCGACTTCACCTATATCGACGACATCGTGGACGGCGTGGTGCGGTGCGTGGATCGGCCTTTCGACTACGAGATATTCAACTTGGGCGAAAGCCATACCACCTCGCTTCGGGACCTTATCGATCTCGTGGCGAAACACGTGGGGAAGCCCGCCGTCATCGAGCGCCATCCCTGGAACCCGGCGGACGTGCCCCAGACCTACGCCGACATCAGCCATGCGCGGGCGTGTCTCGGCTACGACCCCCATACCACCATGGACGAGGGGGTCCGCCGCTTCATGGCCTGGTACCGGGAACAACACGAAGAGGGCCTTGGAAGTGTCAGACTGTAACACGCCCCGCGCATTGATTACGGGCATTACCGGCCAGGATGGTTCCTATCTTGCCGAATTGCTGCTCGACAAGGGCTACGAGGTGCATGGGGTTGTGCGCCGTTCCAGCACGGAGACCTTCGAGCGTATCAGCCATATCGAGGACCGGCTCCACCTGATCCAGGCAGACCTGACAGACCAGGTCTCCATGATCGAGGCGGTGGACGACGTGCGCCCGAAGGAGGTCTACAACCTGGCGGCCCAGTCTTTCGTGCCCACCTCGTGGCGCCAGCCCATTCTCACCGGCGACGTGACTGCCCTGGGCGTCACGCGGATTCTCGAAGCCGTCCGCGTGGTGGACAAGTCGATCCGCTTTTACCAGGCCTCGTCCAGCGAGATGTTCGGCCATGTGCGCGAGACGCCCCAGACCGAAAAAACCCCCTTCTATCCCCGCAGTCCCTATGGCGTGGCCAAGGTCTACGGCCATTGGATTACGGTGAACTACCGGGAAAGCTACGATATCTTCGCCTGCTCCGGTATTCTTTTCAACCATGAGTCGCCCCGGCGCGGGTTGGAGTTCGTTACCCGCAAGGTGACGGATGGCGCGGCACGCATCAAGCTGGGACTGGCCGATGAACTGCGGCTGGGCAACCTCGATGCCAAACGGGATTGGGGATTCGCCGGGGATTATGTATACGCCATGTGGCTCATGCTCCAACAGGAGAGGGCCGAGGATTATGTTGTCTCTTCCGGCAAAACCCACACGGTGCGGGAGATGTGCGAAGTGGCCTTCGGGCGCGTGGGGCTGGATTGGGAGGGGTACGTGAAGGTGGACCCCCAGTTCTACCGTCCCGCCGAGGTGCAACTGTTGCTGGGGGATTCGACCAAGGCCCGCACAAAACTGGGCTGGAAACCTGAATGCTCCTTCGCGCAACTCATTGAGATGATGGTGGATGCCGACATGGCGCGCCTGGAGCCCATGGGAAAGGAGCGTCGCAAACCATGACGGGACGCGCGCTCATCACCGGCGCGGGCGGTTTCGTGGGACAACACCTGCGCGCACACCTGGTTGCTACGGGCTGGGAGGTCGTCGGCGCGGACCTTCAGGGCGTCGAGATCGCCTGCGATATGAGCGATCCCGCGCAGGTGGCGGCCATGCTTGAAACGGCGGGCGGCATCACCCATGTTTTCCACCTGGCCGCCATTGCCTTCGTCCCCACGGCCGGCGCCGATCCTTCGCGCACCATGGCGGTGAATCTCCAGGGGACCATCCACCTGGCGCGGGCGATGGAGGCTCAATGCCCCGAGGCCCGGCTGCTCTTCGTGAGCACTTCGGAAGTCTATGGCCCGCCCCGGGCCTTGCCCGTCACCGAGGCGCACCCGCTCAATCCGCAAAACCCGTACGCCATCTCCAAGGCCGCCGCCGACCAGTACCTTGCCTTTCACGAAAAGACCACGGAATTGGATATCGTTCGCGCACGGCCCTTCAACCACGCCGGGCCGGGCCAATCGGACGATTTTGTTCTGTCCAGCTTCGCCCGGCAGATGGCGGAAATTGAGGCCGGGCGGCGAGAACCCACGTTGCGCGTGGGTAATCTTTCCGCGGGCCGTGATTTCCTCCACGTCCGGGACGTGGTGCGGGCCTACGAGATGCTGGCCCGGCTTGGAGTACGGGGCGAGGTCTACAATATCGGTTCCGGTGTCTCCCTTCGGATCGACGAGGCCGTGGAGAAACTCCGCGCCCTGGCGCGGGTGGACGTGACCGTAGAGCAGGACCGGGCGCGCATACGACCCGTGGATGTGCCGGAGGTGCGCGGCGGTTTTGATAAACTCAATCATCTGACGGCCTGGCGGCCCGAGATATCCATGGATTTGTTGTTGTCCGAATTGCTGGACTACTGGCGAGGTGTAATCACGCGGAATGAGTGAGATGACACAACAAGACACGGGAATTATTCGATCCGGGAAGCAGCAATCCCTCGAAGCCCTGATCCGGCTGACCGACGGTCTCCGGCGCCAGGGCCGCCGCATCGTGTGGACCAACGGTTGCTTCTAGATCCTTCACGCCGGACATATCGAGTTCCTTATCAAGGCCGCGAAACTGGGCGACGTGCTCATCGTGGGGGTCAACAGCGACGCTTCCGTGCGGGCGTTGAAGGGCGAAGGGCATCCCCTCACCCCGGAGCAGGAACGCCTCCTGGTGCTTTCCGCCGTGGCCTGTGTGGACTACATGACCGTGTTTTCCGAAGAAAACTGCGCGGGTATTCTCCGGGCGCTACGGCCCGATGTCTATGCGAAAGGACTCATGCATTTCCGCGGGGGACTGAACGAGGAAGAGCGCCGCGTGGTCGAGGAACAGGGCGGGTGCGTGGCCCTCATCGCTGGCGACCCCGCCGTGTCCACCGAGACCATCATGCGGCGCGTGCGTGGCGACGGGCGGTAAAGCGGCATGGCCCCTTCCGTGAATCGCGAGTCCAACCATTTCGCGGAGAACGTGCTCCTTCGCCTGGGCATGGGGGCGGCTCGTTTCCTGCCGGGCGGCCGCCGCCCCGAGCGGGTCGAGCGCATCCTCGTGGTGCGCCTGGGCAACCTGGGCGACATGGTCGTCACGCTGCCCGCCTTTCACGCCCTCCGCAAGCTTTACCCCAAGACCCACCTTACCTTGCTCACGTCGCCCACGCGGCGCGGCGCGCCGGGGGCCGCCGAGGTGCTCGCCCGGGACGATACCTTCGACGAAATGATCGTCTATTATGAAGACGAGTCCTGCCGGCCGGATTTTCTCCGCGAACTCCGGGCGAAACTGACCGCCTTGAAACCCGACCTGGCCGTCGTGCTTGCCTCGGACAAGACCCGCTTCGACAGCCTGCTCAAGTACCTGGTGTTGCTGCCCGCCTGCGGGATTCGGCGGATCGTGGGCCTGCGGTGCACGCCCCACGCGGAGAGCTTGCGCGGACACGTCCCGCATTTCCTGCGGACCATTGAAAAGCTTGGCCGAGTCCGCGTGGAGCCCTTCCCGTGGCTGCGTGTTTCCGAAGAGGACCGCAATCACGCGCGGACCTTGATCGGGACACGCCGGCCGGGACCGCTTATCGGTATGCAGTGTGGGGCGAAACGCAGCACCAACCGTTGGATGCCCGCCCGCTTCGCCGAACTGGGCCGGCGACTCGTCGCGGAACACGGCGCCACGCTGGTTCTCACCGGTAGCCCCGACGAAGCGGATCTCGTGGCGCTGGTGGCGAGCGGCATCCACCAGAACTGCATCAATGCCGCCGGTCGAACGGAGATCCCCCAGCTCGCGGCCCTGGCCGCCGAGTGCGACCTCTTTGTCTCCAACGACACGGGCACCATGCACGTGGCGGCGGCCATGGGGACGCCCGTGGTGGCCCTGTTCAGCGGACGGGACTACCCCGGCCGCTGGGACCCCCACGGTGATCACCACGAAGTGCTCCGAAAACCCATCGAATGCAGCCCCTGCCTCGCCGAGGATTGCCCCCGCCACGACGAACCCGAATGCATGCGCCGCATCGAAGTGCGGGATGTCATGGCGGCGGTGAGCCGGGTGATTGCCCGGCGGCCGGAGAATAAAACACCCGTCCATGGAGTAGAATGCTAACCAGGTTGCCACACCACGCCGTCATTCCCGCGAAGGCGGGAATCCACGAACGGGTCAAGGCGATCCCGCCAACGCATGGATCCCCGCGTTCGCGGGAATGACGGTTTGAACGAGAGCGGTTAACAACATTGTCACACACGAAAGGAGGTCGTCATGGCCAGGTACAGTATGTCCGAATTCGTGGAAGCGACGCGGCAGCAGGACCGGGGCGAGGGACTCTTCGAGCTGGAGGGTGACCGGCTGCTCGAAATCAACCTGAACGGCATGGTCTGGACGAAAACCGGCTCCATGGTGGCCTACCTCGGCGACATCAGGTTCACCCGGGAAGGGATCCTGGAACATGGCGTGGGCAGACTGCTCAAGAAGGCCGTGTCGGGCGAAGGCGCGCGGCTCACCAAGGCCGAGGGCCGGGGTTCCCTCTACCTCGCCGACGCCGGGAAAAAGGTGTCCATCATCTACCTGGAGAACGATACGCTCTTCGTGAACGGCAACGACGTGCTCGCGTTCCAGGACGGGATGCAATGGGACATCAAGATGATGCGTAAGGTGACGGCCATGTTGGCGGGGGGGCTGTTCAATGTGAAGCTGGAAGGCACGGGCATGGTGGCCATCACCACCCACTACGACCCGCTTACCCTGCGCGTCGAGCCGGGGAGGCCGGTCATTACGGACCCCAACGCAACGGTCGCCTGGTCCGGCTCGCTTACGCCCGAGTTCCGAACCGATATCTCGCTGAAGACCTTCTTCGGCCGGGGCAGCGGCGAATCGGTCCAGATGCAATTCGAGGGCGATGGTTTCGTGGTGATTCAGCCTTTCGAGGAACTCGCCCTCCAGGCGCAGGGATCGACGCGGTAACGGATTTTCGTAGGGTGGGCCTTGGCCCACCAACCCCGAACTTTGGCGACGGGAGCATCATGCCATCAGTCGAGGGCTCGCGGCGCAACATGGCCCTTTGGTCGTAGGTTATGGTGGGCCGAGGCCCACCCTACGGGGTCTGCCCTCGGCGCATATGCCGGATGACGCCCTCCGCTAGCCGTAGCGCCAGTTGTCGCTCCAGCGGCGATAGGGTGCCAAAGGCTATTTGGAGGACGGGATAAACCACCGTCCCCACCGCGATGGCGGCGATGAGCGAATGGGCGGCCAACCACCACGACAGGCCCCCCATGACGCAGCACGCCGCCGTGCTTCGCAGCAGCAGCCCACCCAGGTGGGCATCCCTCAGCGCGCCGTGCAGCTTGATCCAATAGAGCAGGCTGATCAGGGCATTGACGGTAATGGCGACACAGGGCACGGCGATAACACCCACGAGGGGAATGGCGATGATGTTGCCCGCCACGCTGATCGCCGCCGCCAGGGCGTAAGCCCGAACGACGAACCAGTTCTCGTCGGCGGCGTAGAGGAATTCGATGGCCACGCCGTTGAAATAGAAGAAGGGAATGACCGCGCAGGTGAGTTGCAGCACCCCAACCGACGCAGCGAATTCGCCCGCGCGATCTTGCGCGAGCAGACCAATCACGGAACCGGCCACCGCCGCGAGACCGAAGGCCATGGGCATGGAGACGAGCAACACCAACCGGGCGGAGGTCCGGCGCAGGAGGGACAGGTTGTCCGCCGAGGCAACGGAGTGGCGGCAGAGGGTGGGGAAGAGGGCCGTGCCGAGGACGGCGGCCATCATCATGACCGGCTCGGAGATGCGCTGCACCGCGCCGTAGATCCCCGCGGCATCGTCGCCGCGCAGCCACCCCAGCAGCACGATGTCCGACTTGAAGTACAGGAGCGACAGTATCATGGCGGCCAACAGGGGACGGCATTCGCGGAGGATGCGCCGGAGGGCTGTCCATTCGACGTGAGGCGGGGACCACCCCTCGATGCGAATGGCCGCGCCGATGAAAAGGGCCAGCCCCGGCACATTGGCCAACAGGAGCGCGCCGTGGGCGTCGGCCCCGGTGGACCCGCTCGCCACGAACCACCAGACGGAGGCCAGTTTAAGTCCCGCGACGCTCACCTGGAGCACGGCGGTAAGCGCCATTTTCTCGCGGGCCATGAGAAGTGACTCGAAGGGTTGCTGCCAGGCCCACAGCACGACGATCCACAAGGTGGCCATCATCACCGCCGACCGGCGCGGCGCGTTGCCGTCGAAGCCCCATTCGGCCAGGCAGAGCAGGCCCGTCACCACGAGGGACAGGACGAAGACCATGGCCACGGCGGTCCACACGAGGGTCCAGGCGTCCCGGGTCTCGCGGGTGATGTCCCGGATGAGCACGCGGCGCACGCCCAGCGTGGCGAAGACGGTCAGGAGCGAGGCCAGGCCCCAGGCGAAGCTGAAGTGTCCCATGCCCGTGCGGCCCAGGCTGGAAACGATGAGCGATGCCTGGACAAAGCTGAACATGATGGAGAAGAGCCGTGCCGCGAGAAGGACAAGTATATTGCCGCCCACCCGCGTGGCACCGCCGCCCGTGTTGACCGCGCCACTCACGCCAGGCTCCGGTACACGCCGGCCAGCGCCGCCGCGCTTTGTTCCCAGGTGAATTGTTTTGCCCGTTCCAGGCCGCGGATGACCCGGGTCCGCCGGGCCTCGGGCTCGTCCAGCAGGCGCTCCAGGCCTTCGGCGATGGAGGAGACCGACGCCGGTTCGACATAGACCGCCGCGTCGCCCTCCACTTCGGGCAGGGAGGATAGGTTCGACGTGAGGACGGGGACCCCGGCGGCCATGGCTTCCAGTACAGGCAGGCCGAAGCCTTCATAAAGCGAGGGATAGGTGCAGGCCGCCGCGCCACGAAGCAGGTTCACCGCTTCCTCGCGGGTGAGGTAGCCCGTCTCGATGACGGCGTCTCCCAGCCCCAGCCGGTCGATGGTCTCGAACACGGGATCGCACATCCAGCCCCGTTTTCCCGCCAGCACGAGTTTCGGAAGGTCGCATCGTGCGCTCCAAACCTTGGCGTAGGCCTCCACCAGGCGGGGCAGGTTCTTGCGCGGCTCTATCGTGCCCAGGTGGATCAGGTAGTCGCCGTCAATGCCGAACTTATGCTTCGCCCGCGCCAGGGCATCCACGTCCAACGGATGCTGGAAGTCCTCCAGCCGGACCCCGCCCGGCACCACGTGGACGCGGGCCGGGGCAACCCCCAGCAGTTCGATGACATCCTGGCGACAGCTTTGGGAAATGGCGATGATGGCGTCGGCGCGCTTGGCCGCGTGTTTGAGGTAGCGGGCGTGGGTTCGTTGCGACGAGGCCGTGTGCGTGTCGGCCAGGCGCATCCCGGTGAGGTCGAAAATAGTCACTACGCGCGGAATGCCCCGGGTGGCCGGAAGGAGGTGGAACGCGCCGTGGGCCATGTCCACCGGTCCCGTGCGACGATCCATGCGGGGCATCTCCAGGGTGGTCCACAGCCAAGTTTTCCACCGTGTCGGCAGGCGCATGAACGCCAGGGAGCCGCACGTTTTCCCCAACGCCTCGACCGGCGCCGAGGGACCCCGCGCGCCACTGGCGAAAAGGCGAAGCGCAAAGTCGGGCTGGGTCCGGGCAAAGGCGTCGAAAAGGTCACGGGTATAGTAGCCCACCCCCGTCATGGGCTGCGGGTTCAGACAACTGACATCGACGGCAATACGCATGGATTTGGATGACACCATTTCAGGGTAGGAGCAGGCAATACGGAACGGGCGCGAGTATACCACGCCCCGCGAAGCAGGAACCCACGGGGAAGGACAAGGGGGCCTGCGTCACCAAAGTGAGTTTTTCGATTTTTCTTTTGTTTTTGGGCAGTAGCATGTAGTATATATACTACATGGTCGTTGATTACAACCACAGGAGGATTGAGTATGACCCGGCTCCAACAATTGGAAGCACAAC
>JAJRTN010000162.1 GCA_024278275.1 Candidatus Hydrogenedentota bacterium | reverse complement strand
CTCAAACAATCCGGCATGGAGTGGACCGTACGCGGTGCAAACGCAATCACCGCACTGCGTTGCGTCATTCAATCAGGACGGTTCGAGGAATACTGGGAGCAGCGCGCCGCATGAAAACCCCCAAAATTGACGCAGGCCCCGCCGTTTTGTTTGTCGCGAGAAAAGTTATTCTCACCATGAATACCCCATGATCCAGTAGTTGTAAACCTTCAAACCACAACATACTGAATAGCACACGAAAATGCCCGTTTCGCAAATGGCACCCCAACACGTGGTATACTAACGGCCGTATTCACCGGGTTTCACGATGGGGCGTTTGTGAAATGGAGGTTCTTTTTGCGTGCCGTACTGCATGTCCAGGCTTCCCTGTCGCGTCGGAAACCGGCCTGGCGTTTTTCCGCCCCCAGCCGTCATTCCCGCGGAAGCGGGAATCCACGAGAAAGGGCGAGGTGTTGCCCCCTGTCATGGAGCCCCGCCTTCGCGGGGATGACGGGCGTGTAGAAGCGGCTTCCAACCGCTTTGCAGGCGGCAGGATACCGCGTCTGCTTGGCTATGGCCCACGCTTCTCCGTGGCGTTGAAAACCTGGTTCCGGCTGAACCGGGTTCGGAGAACCACAACCTGCAGGATCATGGGGCGGGCTCGTTGAAAACCATCTTTTCGCAAACAGTACCGACCAGGGAGTGTGCCGGGACCGTGCTTCAATTTTGTCTGCTTGGAAGTGGCAGCAGCGGAAACGCTATCCTTGTTTCCTCGGGCGAAACAAGGATTCTCATCGATAATGGGCTGAGCTATAAGCAGTTGTGCCTTCGTGCCGACCGGGCGGGCATGTCGCTGGCGGGGCTCAAGGCCCTCTTCATAACCCACGAACATGGCGATCACGTGAAGGGCGCGGGCATTCTTGCCCGGAAAACCGGCGTTCCCGTCTACCTCACCGAGGGCACTCACGCCGCACTCTCCCCGAACGTGGGCGAGATTCCCCGGGCCGTTTGTTTCGAAGCCGGGGATACGTTGCAGGTTGACGGGCTTACGGTGGAAAGCTTCAGTGTTTCCCATGATGCCGCGGACCCCGTGAGTTACACCGTGCGCCACGGGGCGGCACAGGTGGGGCTGGCGACCGACCTGGGCCATGTTTCCCACCTCGTGCGCACCCGCCTGGCCGGCTCCACGGCCCTCATCCTGGAGGCGAACTATTGTCCCGAAATGCTTCGGCGGGGGCACTACCCCCCCCGGGTGCAGCAGCGGATCCGAAGCCGCAGCGGCCATCTCTCGAACCAGGACATGACTTCCCTGCTGGATGACCTGCTCCATGAGCGTTTGCGAACGGTGGTGCTGGTACACATCAGCGAGCACAACAACACGCCCGATTTGGCGCACCGTTACGCGGCCCGTGTACTCGGGCGCCACGGCGCCGCGTTGCATGTGGCCGCGCAGGACGAGCCCAGCCCGGTTTTCGAGGTGCCCGTCGCATGAACCTCCACGACTTCTTCCGGGGGGAGGAGCCGCGCAAACTCCTCGTTCGGGCGGCCCGTTCCGCGGGCACGCCCCTGAGCCTCCACAGGGTTGAAGAGGGCGAGGAAGGTCCGCTCGAGGGCGGTTCGGGCGCTTGCGGGATCTGCACATTCGTGCACCGGATTAACGGTGGTCCGCAGGCTTGCCGCCGGTCCCGTTTCGCCGCGTCGGAGATGGCTTTGCGGCAGCGCCGCGCCTTGGCCTTCACCTGTCACATGGGACTCACCTGCGTGGCCGCGCCCGCTTTGTCCGAGGGGAACCGGGTGCTTACCTTCGGCCCCTATTGTCCCGCCGGCGTGGAGAATGCCCTGGCCGAGGATATCGCGGACGGACTGCGCGCCCTGGGCGCCGGACATGTCATCCCCCCCCTGGACGACCTGCACCGCGCACCGCCGGGAACGGTGACGACCATCGCCGAATGGACCCGCGAGGCGCTGGACACACGCTGGCGAAGGACCCGGGAAACCCTGGAAGAGCGGACGGACGATCCGTCCGAACCCCCGCCCGCCGCGTCCCGCCGGCGCGCGCCTGCATCCCGCCACCGTGAACCCCCCTATGGTGGCGCCGCCATCGCGGCGGCCCTTGCCGGGGGAAACCAGCCCCAGGCGCGCAACCTGCTCCGGGGCGTGCTTGACGAGGCCGGCCGAAGCGCGCGGACACGCATCGAGGAGCGTCGTGCCCGCCTGGTGGCGGCCGTTTCGGCGGCCCTCGAGGTCTTGGCGCGCACCGGCCTTTCCGAACCCGCCTGGGAGCAATTCACCCCCTTCATTGCCGCCGTTCGGGCGGCCCGGGACGATACCGCCCTGTTAGACGCGGCGATGGTGGCGCTGGGTGCCGTGCGCCGCAGCGCAAAACCACGCGGGGGGAAGGATTCCCAAAGCGCCGTGAGCAGGGTGAGCGCTTCCCTGCCCCGTCTGAACGCGATTCTCACGCGCCGGATTGACGCTCCGTTGACCCTGGAGGAGGTGGCCCGTGAATTGGGAGAGACACCATCCGCCATCAGCCATCGTCTAAGAAATAAGTTCGGCATGAGCTTCTCCGAATATCGGGGCCGTCTGCGCATCGAAAAGGCCAAGGAACTGTTGCGTCGCACCAGGCTCAGCGCAACCGTGGTGGCCCGCCGCGTGGGCATCGCCGACCAGAGTAATTTTGGTAAACTGTTCAAGAAATTCGAAGGACTGTCTCCTCTCGAATACCGAAAACAGCATGGAAAGATCTGATGGCCGGTAACATGGGGATGATGCGGCGTCTGCGCCAGTGGTGGCTTCGCTTGAAGTGCCCAACGGAATTCCTGTGCGACAATTGCCGTTATGATTATGATTCCGCGTGTCTTCAGCGTCAGCGCCCCAACGCGATAAAATGTCCCGATTACCGCCCCACGGGGGGCAAGTAGCGGGCGGCCGGCGCCCGGAGACCTGGCCCGCCGGTTCAACCGGGCCCCGTGATCCAACGCATCCAAAGGAGTTTCACCCATGTTTTCCACCTTCCATCTTCAACGTGCCGCCACCCTGCCCATGGTTCTCGTGCTTGTGGCCGGCATGACGGTCTTAAACGGTTGCGGCGGGAAAGAAAACGGGGCCGGTCCCACCGAACGCCCCCGGGAGACCGCACCCGCGCCGGAAACCCCCGCCGCGCTCACGGCCCTGCAACTCATGCCCGAAGGCGTTCAGATGGCCTTGGGGCTCCCCTCCGTCAACAGCATCCTGGGCAAGATCAAGACCTTCTCCGACCGCTACGAAAGCCCGGGGTTCAACCCCCAGGCCGCCGTGGACCAGTGGGTGCGGGAATTGGGTTCCGAAGTAGGGATGCCGGACGCCACGACCCTGGGCGAAATCGCCACGGGAAAGGGGATCGACCCCGACGCTCCCATGGCCGCCTTCTTTGACTTCAGCCCTGCGCTGGAAGCCGTGGTGGCCAAAGAGGAAAGGGCGTCGGCGAAGCACGCGTCCGTCGCGGATGCTCTTGAGGACGGCGACGCCGACAACGCCATGGAGCATGTCTCCGCCCCGGTGAGCGTGGACGTGCCGGACGCGGACCCGCGCTGGGTCGGCGTGGTTCGGACTTCGGACCCGGGCCTGGCCAGGGCCGCCATCCAACAGGCCGCCCTGGACAGCCGCGGCATTCCCGATGAACCGGTTGACACGGTCACCGTGGGCAATATCGAGATTACCGTTTACGATCCCGACCGCCTCGCTTTCTTCCTGTCGGGCGACTTCGTCGTATTCGGGAATAGCCTGGACCTGCTGAAAGAAAGCGCGGCCCGGGTGACGCGCCCGGCCCCCCTCGCCTATGGTACCAGGGATTTTCCCGCCGAAGACCCGGACGAAATCGTGGCGCTGTTCTACCCGGGCCGCTACCTGGGCGCCATGGAATCGCTCGTTGCCGCCATCCCCCCGGATGAACCGGCGGCCCGGGTGGCGCGTGCGCAAATGGATTTGATGAAAGGAATGTTTGGCGATTCCGGTGAAAACGGCCCCATCGCCATCAGCTTGGTGTTGGACGAAGACGCCCTCCGGCTCCGCGCGCGCATGGACATTGAACGGAACCCCGGCATGCTGGCCTTCGCCGGAAAGCCCACGCCTTTCCGGATTCTCCCCCAGCTTCCCGAGGACACCGTCGCCTTCCTGGGCATGCGCCTTACTGATGAATACAAGCAACAGATGCTCGATGTCATCCTCCCAACCGCGTCGTTGGCCGCCGCGGATAATCCCGGCGCGGGACTTGTCGTAAGCCAATTCAACCAGATCATCGACCTGCTGGGCGATGAGTTGGTCCTCGGGATCACGAGGATGGAATATGATTTTCCCGCCATCTATGTCATGGCCGGGTTAAAGGATGTGGGGCCGGTCAAGCTCCTGTTACAGTTGGCCGTGACGCCGACCCGGGTTGAAACCTACCGTGAAAGCGAAATAAGCCAGGCCTCGGGCAACATGCCGATTCCCGTTTTCTACACGTTTTTCGCCGACGCGCTGTTGGTTTCCAACGATGTGGACGGCTTGAAGGCGGTCATGGACCGTCTCGCGGAGGGTAAACAATCCGAACTCTTCGACCGTATTGGCGGTGATTTCAGCGCGGAAAAATCCTATTATTCCGCCTTCTACGTGGACGACGCGATTTTCACCGACGTGGTCATACCCATGGCGGAACTTTCCGGCGTGGTGTTGCCCGGTTTGCGGGATGCAGGCGCACGGATTACGGCCGTCGTTGATGAGATGAGGATGACCAAAGGCGTGGTGGGCAAGTGGCTTTACGGCCGGGTTGAGATCGGCCTCAAGCCGCCGCCGACAGATCGATAAGTCCGGGGAAGACATGCACTTGTTCCCGCTCGCTCCCGCCGTCATCCGGCGGGGCAGGTTTTGCGTTGCCGCCACCGCTGTGGTAGGCTGTCACCAGGCATGGCAGCCCATGGAGCGCAGCGCAAGGCGTGTATGAGTCCTTCTTCCAGGAAGAATTTTCCAGCACCATCGACGCTATGGGCGAGGTGTTGAATCGAGCCGTCCAGGCCCTGATTCAACAGGGTTGCATCCCCGCCGACCGGGAGCCTTGCGCCCGGCTGTGCCTTGAGGAGGCGTTGGTGAATGCCGTGGAACACGGGAATCTCGCGGACCCGGTGCGTAAAGTGCGGGTCGAATTGGCGTCCGATGACGAGGGCTGCCGTATCCGCGTGTACGACGAAGGTAATGGTTTTCATCCGGATAAGGTGAAGGATCCGGACCCCGAGCAGTTGGGGGGGCGGGGCATCTGCCTCATCCGCCACTACATGACGGATGTTGAGTACCTTGCCGAGAAACACTGCCTGCAAATGACGTTGCCCTGCATGCCGGTTGAATAGGAACAAGGGCGTCCGGCGGCACGGAATCGGGCTCAAGGCAAGATGTCCGGCTTGGCCGGGAAGAGGGAGAAAGAGACCCATGAGCGGAAGCAAAGAACCCCTGCTGGACTTCGAGGTGATAGGCCGTGTCACCTTGGCCACCATACGCGCGTCAAGCGTGTTGAGCGCTTCAAACGTGGCCGACTTTGGTGTTGAGCTGCTTGATTATATCGACGCTCATCCCGGGCTGGCACTGGTCATCAACTTTGAGAACGTGGACTATCTCTCCAGTTCCGTGCTCACCGAATTGCTGCGGGTGAACAAAAAGATAAACGAGGTCAAGGGACGGCTCCATCTCTGTGCCGTATCCAAAACCATCCGTGAAATCTTCAGCATCACCAACCTGGACCGGGTGTTCATCCTCCACGAGGACGGCAGGGAGGCGGGGGTGCGGCGCATGGAGCGCAGCCTCGATATTGCCGCCAGTGAGGCCGCCTGGGAGGAGCCCAAGTCTTCTTAACGCGACGGCCTCGAACGCAATCCCTGCGTCCGGCACCGTTGCCTGTTCATCCTATGAGGCCCGCCGTTTCCCCTGGGGACATGCCAATGCCCGCGGGCCCGCTTTCCATCTTGTAGAGGATACCGCATGAAAATCACTATCGTGGGCACCGGCTACCAGGGACTGGTCGTGGGCACATGCCTGGCCGAAAACGGTCACCAGGTGGTCTGTGTCGACCGTGACGTGGCCCGCATTGACTTGCTGCGACAGGGCCTGCCCCCCATTCACGAGCCCGGCCTGGAAGAACTGGTGGTCCGTAATATCGAGGAGGAACGGCTGCACTTCACCGCCGAACTCGGTCCCGCGGTGGAGGATTGCCTCCTCGTCATGCTGTGCGTGGGAACCCCCGCCGACGCGGAAGGCGAAGCCGGTGTCCGGGCCGTATACGACGCGGCCCGGGAAGTGGCGGCCGCCATGACGGGGTATCGCATCATTGTCAACAAAAGCACCTGCCCCATCGGCACCGCTGAAAAACTCAAGGCCATTCTCGGCGAAGGAACCCGACACGCTTTTGACGTGGTGGTGAACCCCGATTTCCTCAAGGAAGGCGCCGCCATTAATGATTTCATGGCGCCCGACCGGATTGTCATTGGATGCGACGACGTGCGGGTGCGGGAAATCATGAAGGAACTTTACAGCCCCTTTCTGCGCACGGGCAGGCCCTTCCTGAACATGTCGGCACGAAGCGCCGAAATGACCAAGTACGCCACCAACGCCATGCTGGCCGTGCGCATATCCCTGATGAACCAGCTTGCCGACCTTTGCGAGGCCTACGGCGCCGACATCGGGGAAGTTCGAGAGGGCATCGCCTCCGACGAACGCATTGGCCCCACGTTCCTCTTTCCCGGGTTGGGGTACGGCGGTCTTGGCCTCCCGAAAGATCTCGCCGTCTGCATTCGCCTGGCCGAGGAAAAAGGACTCGACCACGACCTGCTCGATGCCATCCGGGACGTGAACGACCGGCGCCAGGACCAGTTCCTGGCGCGTATACTCGCCCATTACGGCGATACCATCAATACCAAGCGCATCGCTTTGTGGGGTGCCAGCTTCAAGCCCCGCACGGACGACCTGCGCGGCGCGCCCGGCCTCCGCATCGCGGACGGCCTCCGGGAAGCCGGCGCGCGGCTTCGGGTCTACGATCCGGTTGCCGGTCCCAAGCTCAGGGAACGCTACGGCGACACCATCGATATCGTTCCCAAGTACTACGCGGCACTCGAAGACGCCGACGGCCTGGTCATCGCCACCGAGTGGAACGAGTTTCGCCGCCCCGATTATGAACGCATGGGGCAACTCATGCGTGAGAAGACCATCTTTGACGGACGCAATCTCTACACCCCCGGTGTCATGCGGGAGCACGGCTTCAAGTACGTCAGCATCGGCCGCCCCGAGGTATAAGACACGGCGGGAAGCGGTGCGGTCCCCTGGCGTGCCATAGTTGAAAAAGTAACCATTCACGGCCTTTCTAACCCGGCGGGGCCGGAACCAGAAGGACGTCATGGCGAGGGAGCCTCAGGCAACCGTGATAATCCGGCTTCCCGTGTGGGCGGGAATGACGGCAGGGAGGGGCAAGCACATTTTCGTGACCATTTGTACAGCGCTTCACGGGTATGGGACTCACAGGCGTTTTTCACAGCCGCCCAGGCGCTTTCGCCATGACGAACAAGAGCCGGTTTCAACTGTTGTCCAAAGCCTCAACACGGGACAGGTTACGCCGTGAACGCTTAGCTCGAAAGAATACACGGGAGATAAACACCATGAAAGCCGCTGTTATCGTTAAACCCGGCGTCATCGAAGTCCGTGACGTCCCCACACCTTCCCCCGCCTCGGGCGAGGTGCTTCTGAAGGTCGATATGGCCGCCCTGTGCGGCACCGACCAGCGTGTACTTCGGGGCGAAAAAGACGTGGATGTGGCCATCGTGGGGCACGAACTGGCGGGCACCGTGGTTTCCGTGGGCGAGGGCGTCACCGGGGTGAAGGCGGGGGAACGCTACGCCGTGCAGACGGTCATCGGCTGCAACGACTGCTCCATGTGCGTTGCGGGGCGGCAGAACCTCTGCGAAAACGGCTTTAAGGCCATCGGCTACGCCTGGAACGGCGCTTTCGCCGAATACATGACTATTCCCAAAGCAGGCGTGGACCAGGGCTGTCTCATCCCCCTGCCCGATGGCATGAGCGATGACCTGGGCACGCTCATCGAGCCGCTGAGCTGCTGCGTGAACGGCATGCGTTATTTACCCTGCGAGACGATGAAGCACGTACTCATCCTCGGCGCGGGGATCATCGGCGTGCTCAACGGCCTCGTGGCCAAGGCGCGCGGCGCGGGCTGCGTTACCCTCATGGATCCCATGCAAAAGCGCCTCGACATGCTCGAACGCATGGAGCTTGGCATCGACCACTTCGTGAACAACCGGGTGACCGATCCGCTGGAATGGGTGAAGGATCACACCGGCGGACGCGGCGTGGACGGCGTCGTGGTGGCGGCGTCGGTGAAACAGCTCGCTTCGCAGGGGCTGAAGCTACTCGCCCGCGGCGGCCACCTCAGCGTCTTCGCCGGCATGTCCAAGCAGGATCCAGTCGAAGCGATGGACCTCAACCGGATCCACTACCTGGAACTCAACGTACACGGCGCCAACAGCTCCGTCCGGCGTGACTACATCGAGGCCCGCGATCTGCTCCAGTCCGGCAAGGTGCCCGGCAGGAAACTCGTCACCCACACCTTCCCCCTGGTTGATTTCAACGCCGCCTTCGCCGCCCAGGCGGATCCGGAAGTGGATTCGCTGAAGGTACTCATTCAGCCATAGGACCGGTCAATCGCGGACAAGGTAGCATGTTTGCCCCGCCTTTTCTGCTACAATGGGCCCATGAAACCACACGAGTTTTGGCAGCAGTACGTGGGGGAGCAATCGCCGGAGGACTTCATGCTGGCCTTTCGCTCCCACGACGCGGAAGGCTGCGTGACTGCCTACCTGGCCGAGCGGCCGAGTTTTTTCGGCATTGTACGCCGCATTTCCTGGCGTGAGACCTTCGCGGCCGAGGTGCAACACACGCGCGAAGTCGTGGCGGCCGGTCTGATCTCCCATCTGGAGGAAACCCGTGAGGATTGGGAAGCGGCGCTCGACCGAGTGGCCGCGCGGGATGCCGTCCCGGTGGTCGGCGCCCGGCAAGCCCCCCCGGCGGCGCCTTCTCCCGCGGAGGGCGATACGGCTTCCGCCATACCGGAGGCGTAACCGTTCGCGGAGTGCGCGACCCTGCCGAATGTCCGTGAATGGCTGTCCGGATTGCTTCGGGCAACGACCCGGGGGTGCCGTCAGGTCTTGGCATTACCCTTTCGGGCGCGTTCGGCCGCGAGGGCGCGTTCGCGACGAAACTGGCTGGGGGCCAACCCGTTTTCCTTGCGAAACACACGCGACAGGTGATACTCGTCGCCAAGGCCCACCTGGGGCGCGATGGCCTTCAGGGGCAGCGCCGTGTTGAGCAGGAGCGTCGCGGCGGCGGAGACACGCAGCCGGCGCAGATAGGCCATGGGAGGAAGACCGGTCAACTCCCGGAAGGTTCTCACGAAGTGATACTTGGTCATGCCGGCGACCTTGGCCAGGTCATCGAGCGAAAGCGGTTCCGCGAGGTGATTCTGAAGGTAGCGGCGCAGCCGGTATTCAAGTTCACCGCTCGCGGGGCGTTGCACCTGGGCGAACTCGTACAGCGCCGCCTGAAATAAAACGTTACGGACCCGGTCGGATTCACCTTCGGAATGGGACGGAAGATCGGCCATCCACCGCAGCAGCATCTCGATGCGGCCATGCTGATCATGCCCATGAATGGGGGGTGCTTCCGATCCCGGTGCCGGTATCCACGAGATAAAGAGGGTTTCGAGGGGTTGCTCACCGACACTTTTCTCCGCATGCCAGGTGCCGCGGGGATAGATGAGCGCGTCGCCGCGCCGGGCGGTCACCACGTTGCCCCCGATCCGGGCCTCAAGCATGCCGGCCGTCACAAAAATGAACTCCGAATCCTCCTCGTGAAGATGACGCTTCATGGCCCAGTGCCGCTGGGGATATACACGGCCTATATGCAGAACCGTCGGCAGTCCGTCCATGGTTCCATTCGTCCTCCAAGCTGGGGCTTATCGTAATGGGAAGAAGCTCTTGGTTCAACCCGTCGAATCCCCATGGCGGCGACCCATGCTTTTGAAACGGAAGGACCAGCCCGTTGTAGCCGGAACCGGGAACTGCAACCGCCGTCCGTGCCGCGCGACCCACCGTCATCCCCGCGAACGCGGGGCTCCGGGAAACGATGGCACGGGTACACCAGATGGCCACGCTGCTTCCTGCAGGGACAGGCTATTGTCCCATTGTCGCGGGCGTTGTCTTTGCTCCACGTATCGGCCCCGCCTACAACCCGGCCTCGATTTGATTGCGCTCGATGGCAAGGATGTGGTCGCGGATTTCCGCGGCCTTCTCGAATTCCATCTTGTCGGCGGCGGCCTTCATTTCTTTCTTGAGCTTGCGGAGGACCTTGTCGAGTTCCCGGTTCGTGAGGTAGAGGTCCATTTCCTCGGCGGCCTTGCCCAGGGGGCGCTTGTCTTTTCCGGGCGCGCCGACCCCGGCGCCGTAGAGTTGGTTCAGCACATCCGGCAGGGCCTTGGTCACGGACCGGGGGGTAATGTCGTGCCTGGCATTGTAGGCGATCTGTTTGGCACGACGCCGGTTCATTTCGTCGAGGGCGCGTTTCATGGAACCCGTCACGTTGTCCGCGTAGAAGATGACCCGGCCCTGGAGGTTGCGGGCGGCGCGGCCGCTGGTCTGGACGAGGCTGGTCTCGTCGCGCAGGAAACCTTCCTTGTCCGCGTCGAGCACGGCGACCAGGGAGACCTCCGGCAGATCGAGTCCCTCGCGGAGGAGGTTCACCCCCACCATGACGTCGAAAGCGCCCCGCCGGAAATCGCCGATCAGCTCGATGCGTTCGAGGGTGTCCACGTCGGAGTGAATGTAGCGGACCCGCACGCCGAGATCGCGGTAATAGGTGGTGAGATCCTCGGCCATGCGCTTGGTGAGGGTGGTGACCAGGACCCGCTCGTTTCGCTCGGCCCGGAGGCGCACCTCGTCCAGCAGGTCATCCACCTGGTCGGCGGCGGGGCGAACCTCGACCTCGGGATCGACCAGTCCCGTGGGGCGTACCACCTGCTCGACGATCAATCCCTCGCTGGCGCGCAGTTCGTAGTCGGCGGGGGTGGCGGAGACGTAAATAACCTGACCGATGCGGGCCTCGAACTCCTCGAAGGTGAGGGGCCGGTTGTCGCGGGCGCAGGGCAGGCGGAATCCGTACTCGATGAGCTTGTCCTTGCGCGACCGGTCGCCCTTGAACATGGCGCCCACCTGGGGAATGGACATGTGGCTTTCGTCCACCACCATAAGGAAGTCGTCGGGGAAGTAGTTGATGAGGGTGAAAGGGGGCGTGCCGGGAGCGCGTCCCTCCAGGTGGCGCGAGTAGTTCTCGATGCCGGAACAGAAGCCCAGTTCGCGGAGCATTTCGAGGTCGTAGTTGGTTCGTTGCTCCAGGCGCTGGGCGTAGAGTTCCAGGTTTTGCGCACGCAATTCCCCGAGCCGTTCGGCGAGTTCTTGCTTAATGCCTTCAATGGCGCGTTCGAGACCGTCCTGGGTGGTGGCGTAGTGGGAACCGGGATAAATGGCGGTGCGGCGGAGCCGGTTGAGGGTGTTTCCGCGCAGGGGATCGATCTCGGAGACCCGCTCGATCTCGTCGCCGAAAAACTCGACCCGCACGGCCCGTTCCGCTTCATAGGCGGGGAAGATATCGACGATGTCGCCCCGAATGCGGAAGGTGCCGCGGTGGAAATCGAAGTCGTTCCGGTTGTACTGCATGGCCACCAGGCCCGCGATGAGATCGTCCCGCGGCACGGTGGCGCCCGGTTCCAGGTCCACCTTCAGTCCCCCGTAGGTGTCGGGGGAACCGATGCCGTAGATGCAGGAGACACTGGCCACGATAAGGCAATCGCGCCGGGTGAGCAGGGACCGCGTCGCGGCGTGGCGCATCTTGTCGATTTCGTCGTTGATGGAGGCGTCTTTTTCGATAAAGGTGTCGGTGGAGGGGACGTAGGCCTCGGGCTGGTAGTAGTCGTAGTAGCTGACGAAATACTCGACGGCGTTGTTGGGGAACAGGCTCTTGAATTCCCCGTAGAGTTGGGCCGCCAGGGTCTTGTTGTGGGCGAGCACGAGGGTCGGCCGGTTCACCCGCTCCACCACGTTGGCGATGGTGAAGGTCTTGCCCGACCCCGTGACACCGAGAAGTACCTGGGCGGGCAGGCCCTCCTTCAGTCCCCGCACCAGGGCCTCGATGGCTTCCGGCTGATCCCCCGCCGGCGTGAGATCGGTTAGCAGTTGGAAACGATCCATGTTCCGCCTATCCGACCGCCGCCAGGGTGGCCGTCCCCGGCTTCTCGTTCCGGGTGACATCCGTCACGCCGGCCACCCCCCGCAGCGCCCGGATGGCCCGCTTCACATGGGTTTCGCTGGCCGCCTCGAAGGAGAAGGTGAAACAATTCATGCCCTCTCCGGTGGGCGCGTAGGTGGCGTGAAAAATATCCATGTTCATGGGCCGTAGGGCGTTGGTAAGATCCGCCAGGTCGTTGGGACGGGGCTTGATGAGGACGCGCAGGGAGGCCTCGAACATGTTCTCCCCTTCCCACGAGGCCTCGACGATGCGCGCCGTGTCGCGGGCGGACTTGGCGAAGCTCTTGCAGTCCAGGCGATGAACGGAGATGCCCGGACTTTTCGTGATGTAGCCAAGCACGGCCTCCCCCGGCATAGGGTTGCAGCACTTGGCGAATTGCACCTGCGTGCCCTTTTCGCCCTGGATGAGAATAAGCTTTTGCCGCGTCGCATCATCCACCTGCCGGATGGTTCGCACGGGAACGGGGGTCACGGTTTCCGCCTTGGTACGGGACCGGTCGCCGCCATCGCCGGGCTCATTCTTTTCCACGGGGGCCAGGGCGCCCATTTCGCGCAGCCGTTGCCGCACCTTGGAGCGCGCCCGCGCCGTGACCACGATATCCTGCCATTCGAGGTGGGGCGTCTGGTTCTTGGAGGTAAGGATTTCCACCACGTCGCCCGTCTGCAAATGATAGCGGAGCGGCACCATGCGGCCATTGACCCGCGCCCCGATGCAGCGATGGCCGATGTCGGAATGGATGAGGTAGGCGAAGTCCAGGGGCGTTGCCCCGGCACGAAGTTCCTTGACCTCGCCCTTGGGGGTGAAAACGTAGCTGTAGCGCGCCTGGAAAGCATCCTTCATGTTGGCCATGAGTTCTTCCGGCGCGTGGGCGTCCTTGATCCATTCGAACATCTGGCGCAACCACGTGAGCTGCTTGTCGAGTTTCTTATCCTGGTGGCGTTGCCCTTCCTTGTAGGTCCAGTGGGCCGCGATGCCCTCACGCGCCGTGCGGTCCATTTCCTCCGAACGGATTTGCACTTCGAGAGGGCGGCCATTGCCCATCATGACCGACGTGTGAATGGCCTGGTACATGTTGAGCTTCGGGACGGCGATATAGTCCTTGAGCCGTCCGGGCACCGGTTTCCAATAGCGGTGAACCACGCCCAGGGCGTTATAGCAACCGCTCTCGCTTTGCGTGATAATCCGCACGGCCTGCAAGTCCAGCAGCTCGGAGAAATCCTTGCCCTGCCGGGTCATCTTGTCGTAGATGCTGTAGAGATGCTTGGGGCGGCCAATCACCCGCGCCTCCACTTCACCCTCCCGCAGTTGTCCTTCGAGTACCCGGATAATCTCGTGCAGTTCCGCCTCCCGCTGACGCCGCTTGAGGGCCACTTTACGGGCAATTTCGCGGTAAACGTCCGGTTTGAGACAGTGGAAGGCGTGGTCCTCAAGTTGCCACCGCCATTGAGAGATGCCGAGCCGGTGTGCCAGGGGGGCGTAAATATCGAGGGTTTCCCGGGAAATGCGGACCTGTTTCTCCCGGGGAAGGTACTCGATGGTGGCGATGTTGTGGACCCGGTCGGCCAGCTTGATGAGGATGACGCGCACATCCTGCGCCGTGGCCACCAGCATCTTGCGAATGTTCTGGGCCTGCTTCACCTCCATCGTAATATGTTCTTCCGGGAAGCTCAGCGAATTGATCTTCGTGACCCCGTCCACCAGGTTGGCGATATCCCCGCCAAATTCCTTGCGCAGGGCCTGGCTGGTGACGTCGGTGTCCTCCAGCACATCGTGCAACAGCCCCGCGGCGCAGGTGGCGGGATCCAGGCCCAGGCCGGCCAGGTTCTGCGCCACCTTGAGCGAGTGAATGACGTAAGGCTCACCCGACAGGCGAACCTGCCCCTGGTGGGCATGGTTCGCGAAGCGGTAGGCCTCGCGCACAATGTCGAGGTCCGACTCGGGAAAGCTTTTCCGAAGCTGTTTCAACAGTTTGGCGAAATTGCTTCTCATGGCGGTGTCCGTTAAGAGCCATTTGTAAAAAGATGATTATCAGCGAGACCGCCCATGATCCTGTATGTTACAGCGCTCTTACCCGTAACTTACAAAAACCTGAGACCGAACGCGGCCCGCTGCGGATGGCACACAATAAAACCTCCACTTCGCAAATGCCTCGTCAATTGCTGGAAAGCGTCTCTCCCCTAATTCTAACATCCCCGGCCCACGTGAGGATATGAACCTAACCCGGCCAAGCCGGAACCAGGCATCGTTACAGCCGTCCATGCCACGACCAACCGTCATCCCCGCGAAAGCAGAGATTTTTTCAGGTCGAATGATTTTACAGTTATTATTATTTGAATCGGAAATCCAGTTCGAGTCCGTATAGCCAAGGTATTCTTGGCTCAATGCCCTCGTCGCGCAGTTTTTCGGGCAGGTTCATG
>JAJRTN010000161.1 GCA_024278275.1 Candidatus Hydrogenedentota bacterium | reverse complement strand
AGCTTGGAAAAAACGCTAATAACGCGTTTTTTCCAACCTGACCACAGGCCTTGGAAAACTCCCTCAGCACATTCCCATGGACCAAGGTATATGACATTTCTAATGAGTCAAGACATGTGACATTTCTAAAGAGTCTTGACAAAGCGCGAACACCGACGCACTCCTCCAGGCACTGGTGGAAGCCCTTCACCGCGCCTTATGCCCGCGATCCCGGGAACGCTTACCGGAAATTCCTGATGCGACGTCGTTGCCCGTTGCAATTAAATACACCTGATGTTATATTCAGGCTATTCCATGGCGGACAGGGAGCTGACATGAACGTTTCACATGCGGTGGATCGCTTGAAGGCCGACCCGGGGTTTCGGCGGAACCTTACGGCGTGGCGGTCCATTCCGCCGCGTCCGGCACGGTATGGGGGCTTCCCGGAAGCCCTGGATCCGCGTCTTGTGGAGGGACTGCGGCAACGGGGCATCCATGACCTCTACACGCACCAGCGGGAAGCGGTGGACGCGGTGCTGGCGGGGGAGAACGTATGCGTGGTGACGCCCACGGCCTCGGGCAAGACCTTGTGCTACAACGTGCCCGTGCTCAACCGTCTGCTGGACAACCCCAAGGCGCGTGCTCTCTATCTTTTTCCCACGAAGGCCCTCTCCCAGGACCAGGTGCAGGAGCTTAAAGGCACCATCGACGAACTGAAAGTGAAGATCGGCACGTACACTTTCGACGGCGATACGCCGCCGTCGGCGAGGAAGGCGGTGCGCAGCGCGGGGCATATCGTGGTGACGAACCCGGACATGCTGCACACGGGTATTCTGCCCCACCATACCATCTGGATCCGTTTCTTCGAGAACCTTGAGTTCATCGTCATCGACGAAGTGCATCATTACCGGGGCGTCTTCGGCAGCCACCTGGCCAACGTGTTGCGCCGTCTGAGGCGGATTTGCGCGTTCTATGGATCAAAACCCCGCTTCATCTGTTGCAGCGCCACCATTGCCAATCCAAGGGAAATGGCCGAACGCATCATCGAAGAGAAAGTCCATCTCGTCAACGACAACGGCGCGCCCACGGGGGAGAAACACTTCCTCTTCTACAATCCGCCCGTGGTGAACACGGAGCTGGGCATCCGGAAGTCGGCGGTGAAGGAGGCGAGCCGCATCGCGGGGCAACTGCTCTCCCGTGACATCCAGTCCATTGTCTTTGCCCGGAGTCGTCTGCGCGTGGAGATTCTCACCACCTACCTCAAGGAAGCCGTGCGCAAAATGGGGCGGGATCACCGGCTGGTGCGCGGCTATCGTGGCGGCTACCTGCCCACGGAGCGGCGCGAGATCGAGCGTGGTCTCCGCGAGGGCAAGGTGATGACGGTGGTCAGCACGAACGCGTTGGAGTTGGGGATCGACATCGGGGCGCTGGACGTGTGCATCATGACGGGCTACGCGGGAAGCGTGGCCAGCACGTGGCAGCAGGCGGGCCGCGCCGGACGGCGGAACAACGTGGCCCTGGTGGTGCTCATCGCCACGAGTGCCCCGTTGGACCAATACATCATCGCCCATCCCGAGTACTTCTTCGACCAGCCGCCGGAGAGCGGCACGGTGGACCCCAACAACCTGATCATCCTGGCGAGTCACATGAAGTGCGCGGCCTTTGAGCTGCCCTTCGAGGAGGGCGAAGGTTTCGGTCTGGACCCTCATTCGACGGGCGAGATTCTCGACTACCTTTGCGAGAACCGGGTCCTTCGCAAGGCGCGGGGCAAGTGGCACTGGAGCGCGGACACCTATCCGGCGGGCGACATCAGCCTGCGCACCGCGGCGCCGGGCAACGTGGTGATCCTCGACACGTCGGACAATGGCCGGGTCATCGGCGAGGTGGACTTTTTCGCCGCGCCGGTCGAGGTCTATCAGAACGCCATTTATCTGCATGAAAGCAAGCAGTACACCATTGAGACACTGGACCTGGAAGACCGGAAGGCCTACGCGCGGCCCGTGGAGGTGGACTACTATACCGATGCGGAAATGAAGGTGGATCTGCGCGTGCTGGACGAACTGGAGCAGCGGGAAACCGGGGGGGCGCAACGCTGCTTCGGCGAATTGAGCGTGACGTGGCTCCCCACCATCTACAAGAAGATCAAGTTTGGAAGCCACGAGAACGTGGGCTGGGGCGAGATTCACCTGCCGGAACAGACCATGCACACCAGGGGCTATTGGGTGGAGTTTCCGGAAGACGTGGGCCATCACTTCGGCATGAAGCAGGAGGAGCTTGGGGAAGCGCTGAATGCCCTCGCCAACGCCCTCCGCCAGGTCGCGCCGGTGCAGGTGCTCTGCGACCCGACGGACATCCGTGCCCAGGCCATGCTCAAGGCTCCCGTCTCCGCGCGGTCCACCGTGTATCTCTACGAAACGTATCCCGGGGGTGTTGGGTTGAGCGAGAAACTCTTCGCCCATCACGACCGGATGCTGGATGCCGTCTGCAACCTCCTCTCAGACTGCACCTGCAAAGAGGGATGCCCGAGCTGCGTGGGGCCCATGCTCGAAGTGGGAATCTCCGGAAAGCAGGGCGCGCTCCGTCTCGTGGGTTTGGCGCAAAACGGCTGACACAAATCGCGCCTTTTCGCTTTCTCAGCCAGTAACCGTTCACGGAGAGCGCGACCCCACCGGATTCCCGTGAACGGTCACCTCAGCCAAAGCCGCCCATGGTCTGGAGCTGGGCATACCAAACGGCGCGGGCAAAGGAGTTCGGCGCCACATTCTCGATTTTTGTCATGGGGAACTTCTCGCCCAACTTTACGAATTCCACGTGGCCGTCCAGATAGAGCACATTCGAGCCACCGGGAACATGATTGAAACGAAGCACCCCGCCCGTTTCCCCGGCGGCGACCCAGTAGTCGTTGCCGCGGGCGGGACTCCACGCATCGAACATGACCACCAGGCTGCTTTGGGCCGTGGCCGCCGCGGCCGGGTTGTTGATATCGGTAATGAGAAAGCGCTCAATGCCATCTTTCAGGCGGGGATAGGTGGTGGGTAGTGGTGTTACGCCGTCATCCCGGAAACCCGTGCCCCACTGCGTGTCCGTGCTCGTGTAATCACGCTGCCAGACCGGGTGATTCCAAATCTCGTACGTGTTGTCCAGGCCGGCGGGATCCAAGGCGGCGGGGGAGATGGAACATCCCATCACGTTGGCATCCGCGTTGGGGATCACCGCGATAAGTTGGTCTTGCTGGAACCAGGAAGCGAAGAACGTGGCCTGGACCACCGCCGAGGCCTCCGAGGCATCCTGCGCCATATGGGACAGATAAATATAGGATATGGCACAGTTGAGCATGGAACTGAAGCAGGCGCCGTTATTGCTCCCATAAGTCGCCTGGTTCTGGGGCATGAGCGCCGCGATACGGTTGAGCTGTGCCGGAAAATCCTCCTCGATATTCCACATGGCCGCGAAACCGTCGTTGGCCCGCGCATCGGAGGGGCAAAGCATCAGGTTGAAATCCGTCCAATAGTCGGGATAGATCGCCTGACTTCCAATGGACAACTGGCTCCAGTTGCGCCGTGCCCACTTGCTCTTTGGGGGGAGCATTCCCGACCGATCCTCCCCGGAATACATCTTGCAAATAAGTCCCCACTGTTTGAGATTGTTCGCGCAGGATGCCCGCCGCGCCGCTTCCCGTGCCCGTGCCAGGGCGGGGAGCAGGATGGCCGCCAGAATACCGATGATTGCGATGACGACCAGCAGCTCGATGAGGGTGAACCCCTTATTGTGCGTATCCACGATTATCTCCTTAAACATGTTTTTCACCCTTATAATAAGGGTGATTTAAGCAGATTATCAGAGAATTCGTATTTCGTCAAGCATTCTCGTGACCAGGAATTCCCCCGGGATTTTCGCCCGGACCGGGCTTATGAGGGTTCGAGGGCGCTGACGTTGGGCCGCCGCTTCCACATAGCCGGCCATTACCCGCAATCCGGCGTCAGGGTCGAGTATGCAGGCGGCGCGGAACATGGCCGCCAATATCAGGGCATCAGCCTCTGCGGCCCCCGGCAGTTCAGCACACGGACATGGTTCCCATTTCGTCGTGAGAGGTTCCCGCGGCGTCCTACAAGCGTCCAGTGCCGTATTTGCGGCGCATGGTGTTTCGCAGGTAGATGGCGGCGCTGCTCATGATCAGCACGAGGAGCACGAGGAGGAGGGTGGTCACGAAAACCATGGGTTTGGCCGCCTCCACGTTGGGGGACTGGAAGCCGATGTCGTAGATGTGGAAGCCGAGGTGCATGAACTTGCGGTCAAAGTGCAGGAAGGGGGGATTGCCGTCGATGGGCAGGGCAGGGGCCAGCTTCACCACGCCGGTAATCATGAGCGGCGCAACCTCGCCGGCGGCACGGGCCATGGCGAGGATGAAACCGGTCATGATGCCGGGCGATGCCATGGGCAGAAGCACGCGAAGCAGGGTCTGAAACTTGGTGGCGCCCAGGGCGTACGCGCCTTCGTGAACGCCTTTGGGAATGGCGCCCAGCGCTTCTTCCGTGGTCACGATCACGACGGGAACGGTCAACAGTCCCAGGGTGAGGCTGGCCCAGAGCAGCCCCCCGGTACCGAAGGTGGGCGTGGGCAGGCGCTCGGGGAAAAAGATTTCGTCGATGGTTCCGCCCACGCCGTAGACGAAGAAGGCCAGGCCGAAGATGCCGTATACAATGGAGGGGATGCCGGCGAGGTTGTTGACCGCGATGCGCACGATACGCACCATCAGGCCTTCCCGGGCATATTCCCGGAGATACACCCCGGCGATCAGCCCGAAGGGAAAGCTGAAGAGGCTCATGAGGAAGGTGAGCATGACGGTTCCGAAGATGGACGGGAAAAGCCCGCCTTCCGTGTTTGATTCGCGTGGGTTGTCCAGGAGCAGTTCCCTGATCTTGGCGAGATAGAAGCTACATTTCGCGCCCATGGACATGGCGTTCGGCTTGTAGTACCGAACAATGTCAATCAGGGCGATTTCTTTTTCCCGGCCGGAGGCATCGGCAAACAGCGCTTTGCGCGCCCGGAGTTTTCCGGTCGCTTCGGTCTGTGCCGCGACGGCGTCGTCGAAGTTTGCCTTGAGTCCGGCCAGGCGGCGTTGAATCGCCCGGACCTCGGGATCACCGTCCGTCCCACCATGGAATTTCAGTTTACGTAGCCGCTGGTTCTTTCGTTCCATGGCATTGTTGAGTTTCGCGATGCGCGCCGACAGGGATTTGTCCTTGTTGGCCTGCGCCTGGACCTCGGCCCAGGCCGTTTCAAAGGCGGCCCAGGCGGGGCTGCTTTCTTTCCAGCCGTCGAGGGTTTTCAGGAAACCGTAAAAGTTTCCGTATTCCATGCGTTCGAGAATGACGGCATTGGGGTCATATTCAATTTCCTTGACCTTCGCGAGGTCGAGCCATCGAAAATCGAGTCCGTTAAGGTCGCGGTTGGCGATCTTCACCTGAATTCGCCGTCCCTTGCCGCCCGGACCGGCCGTTTCCTTCATGATCGTGCCGAGCACGGTTTCGCCGTCTTTCAGATGGATGGTGGCCAGGGAGGCAGGCCAGAAATAGCCTAATCCGTTGGCCATGATCACGATAAGGAGGACTGCGGTCATCAGCAGGGTGATGGCCAGGGCGGCGCCGGTGGCCCACACAAAGGGCTCGCCCTCGGCCAACGGGCCGCGTTTCGTTTGCTGTCTATCCATGAAGTCCATACTTTTTTCTCAGGTGTTGGCGCACGACTTCGGCCACGGTGTTCAGCACCGAGGTCAGCACCAGGAGAAGCACGGCGGACAGGAAGAGCACGCGGTAGAGTGAACCGCCCACGGGCGCCTCGGGAATCTCCACGGCGATGTTGGCCGACAGGGTCCGCATGCCGTTGAACAGGCTCCAGTCCATGACGGGCGTGTTTCCCGTGGCCATGAGGACAATCATGGTCTCGCCGATGGCACGGCCGAAGCCGATGATCATGGCGGCGAAGATTCCCGGACTCGCGGAGGGGAGCACAATGCGCCAGACGGTCTGCCAGCGACTGGCGCCCAAGGCCAGGCTGGCCGCTTTCAGGCTTCGGGGCACGTTGGAAAGGGCGTCCTCGGCCATGGTGAAGATGATGGGGATGACGGCGAAGCCCAGCCCAAACGCGATAATGATGGAGTTGCGCTGGTCGAAGCGTTCACCGGCCGATTCGTAGAGCCACATCTTGAGATCGCCCTTGAACAACACCGTCTCCACCAGGCCGCCCAAGGCATAGGCCGCCCAGGCCGACAACAGCACGAGGGGGATCATGAAGAGGAACTCGTACCCGTTTTCCACCCGCTTGGCGAAGGTGTATTTCCGGAGCGGTTGCCACAGCAGGATGAACACGATGGAGACCACCGGCATGATTCCCAGCATCAGGAGAAAACTCACCACCCACTGTTCGACGATGGGCGCGAGCCACAGTGCGACCAGGAAACCGATGACGACCGAGGGAATGGCGGCCATGATCTCCACGGTGGATTTGATGAGCCCCCGTATCCTGAACGGCGTGAACTGGCTGGTGTAGATCGCGCCGCAAAGGGCCAGGGGAATGGCGAAGAGCATGGCATAGAAGGTGCCTTTGACGCTGCCGAAAACCAGCGGCACCAGGCTCAATTTGGGCTCAAAGTCATCGCTGGAAGCGGAGGATTGCCATACATATTCCGGTTCTTCGTAGTCCTCGTACCATACCTTTCCGAAGAGCGTTTTCAGGCTTACCTCGGGATGGGGATTGCGCACCGACCATATGGAAAGCGTCCGGTTGGCGTCCAGCGCAATCAGCCCGTTTTCCCGCGTTGTCATGGCCACGGCCACCACGTTGGCCGGGGTCCTGACATCAAAAAGGTGGCGCTCGCTGGTCATGTGGTCGAGATGGATTGACCGGCCACCGCCGGTACTGAGCAATGACTTGCTGCGGCCACACGCCCGAATGAAGCGGATGGCACGGTCGTGTGCCTTGAGATCGTGGATTCGGGTGAGAATGCGGGCACGGCCCCGTTCCGCCACACGCACGGGGAACCACGTGGAATACCGCCCCCTGGCATCGCCCACGGCGACCGACACGTCGCCGAACACCATGGCGAGTGCGGTGATAGCGCTTTGGTCTTCGCTGGCGGCCACGCGATCCGCCGCGATGGCCTCTCCGGGTTCATCCAGGTTCCAGCGGCGCAGATACCCGCCGCGGGTTCCCGCGTATAGCTGGTGTCCCGGTCCGTCCAGGGCAATGACCGTGATGTGGTCATTCTCTACCCGGGGAAAGACCTCCAGGGTCTTTTCCTCGACATTACCGAAAAGGTCTTCCTCGACGGACTTCTGCTCGACGCGCAGCCTTCCGTTTTCGAGAAGGTCCACGCGCGTAATGCGTTTATCCTCGTCCACGCGGAGCGCCGATGTTTGAATACGCAATTCATCGGCGGGCTTCATTTCCGCGACCGTGACAACCGTGTGATCGATGCGCCGTTTCCCCGACTCATCGAATTTCGCGGCCATGGGAAGCGCGTACAACGAGGCCACCCCGTCATCCCAGAGAACGCTGAAGCGCCGGGCGCCGTACTGTTCAACATAAACAATTTCGGGGCGCTCCATCGCGCCGGGCCGCAATGTACGCTCTTCCATGAACGTACCTTGCGTCACGTCCAGGAAGACAAACCTGCCGTCACGGGTCAACAGGGCCGCCGTTTCGAGGTAATCGTCCAATGCCACGGCCATCACGTCACCGTCGCCGGTTTCCTCGGGGAGTTCCAGCCGGGCCATGGGCCTGGCGCGGGAAGGCAGAACAAGGGGCAGTGCCACTTCAAGGACGAGGACCAGGATGAGAATGACGCTGGCAATGATGGCGATACCGCCCGTGGTAATGACCCAGCGGGCGATAAGATCGTTCCGTCGCGCTGTCTTGATGCGATTTCGGGACATGCAGGACTCCGGGGCTCGGCGCTTCAACCGGAAAAGGATTCACCCCACGGTAAACGTTCACGGTCTGGGTAACACGGGGACAGACCCGTCTGCGCTCGTACCTCGCTACGCTTGCGCCTGTCCCCGTGTTAAAGGATTTATCTACTCCAGGATGGCGCGCTGTTTTTCAACGACCGCCGCGGGCAACGGCAGGTAACCGTCCTTGACGACGATTTCCTGTCCTTCCTTCGAGAGCACGAGTTTCAGGAACTCCCTGGTAAGCTTGTCCATAGGTTTTCCCGGTTGCTTCAGGACATAAATATAGAGCATTCGCCCAAGGGGGTACTTTCCGGAAAGTACATTTTCATAGGTCGCTTTATAGGCCGTTCCACCTTCTTTTTTGGACAGGGCGAGCACCTTGACACCGGAGGTGCGGTAGCCGATGCCGGAATAGCCAATACTGTTGGGGTCCTCCGCCACGCCCATGACGACCGAAGCGGAACCGGGCTGCTCCTTGACCGTGTCCTTGTAGTCACCCTTGAAAAGGGCCTTCTTCCTGAAGTAGGCATAGGTTCCGGAAGCGCTGTTACGGCCGTAGATACTGATGGGCCTGTTGGCCATCGGCCCGGTAAGGCCGACCTGTCCCCAGGTCTCGATGTTCTCGGCGTGGCCGCCTTTACGCGTCTTGGAGAAAATGGCGTCAAGCTGCGGGAAGCTCAACGTGTCGATGGGGTTGTCCTTATTGACGTAAACCGCCAGGGAGTCGAGGGCCACGCCAATCCTGGTGGGCTTGAAGCCATACTTGGCCTCGAACTTGTCCACTTCGTCGGACTTCATTTCGCGGGACATGGGGCCGAGCTGGGCGGTTCCGCCGATAAGGGCGGGGGGCGCCGTGCTGGAACCCTTGCCTTCGATCTGAATGTTCACGTTGGGATACTTGTTCCGAAAGGCCTCCCCCCAGAAGGTCATCAGGTTGTTCAGGGTGTCGGAACCGACGCTGTTCAGGTTTCCCGAGATCCCGTCCACTTTCTGGTAGACGGGGATATTGGGGTCCACCTTGGACGCGAGGGCGCTCCCGGCGCACAAGGCGACGGTAAGGGCGAGGCTCATACTTGCCACTGCGTTTTTCATGATCATAACTCCTGTTGTTCTGTCACATGGATGGTTTCGCCGGCGCGGGGCCGGAAAACGTTGCTAGAAATCGACCTGGAACCGGGTTTGCAGGATATCGACATCGCCGGTTGTTTTGGGGTCGATGAAAACACGGCCGTTCGGGTACTCGATTCGTCCGTGAATGTAGTTGAACATGACCCGGGTGTTGGGGTTGAGGTACCAGTTGACGGCGGCGGTGACGTTGTCTTCCTCGCCCCCCCGGATGGGACCGTCGT
>JAJRTN010000018.1 GCA_024278275.1 Candidatus Hydrogenedentota bacterium | reverse complement strand
TGCCCGGTCTTGGACAGGCCCCTTAACCGGGCAACAGGAAAACGGGAGACCTGATCCCCAAAAAAGGTGTTTTCAGAAGGAAAGAACCCTATTCTATGCGGGTCGAAGCGTTACGGCGATTCTGTCTTGGACAGCAGTGAACAATGGAGTTCTGTACAAATCGTCACGAAAACGGGTTTGCATCGCCCTGCCATCATTCCCGCGAACGCGGAAATGACGGCAGGGGGTATATGGGGCGCCAAACGGGTTTCCGTCGAGGTCAGGAACGCTCAGCATGGAAAAAAGTGTGTTTCCGCCAGGATCGTGTCCTTGTCCATTGGCGGCAAAAACACCGTTTTTTTCATCCACACGCGCGAAACCGTCTCCCACGGAAACCCCGGCGACGGCCTGTCAGCCCCAGAGTTCGAGGAACTCCTCCGCCGTGGCGGGCTGCAACAGGTCCTTGCGGTAGAGTTTCTTTACGACCGGGTCGGGTACGCGGGTGATCTCCCCGCTCAGGGGGATGCTGGTGAGTTGGCGCTGCACGGTTTCTTCGTCATCGCACTCGTAGTAGGTCCAGGCGTCACCCTTGCCCGGTACGGGCTGCGCCGATTTGTAATAGATCATGATGTGTCTCCCCAAGGTGCTTTGCGGATACTACCGCAGGGACAACATGCGGTCAATGGGCGGCCTGGCCCGCTCGATGAGTTCGTCGCTTAACTCGACCCGGTATTGGCACTTCTCCAGGGCGTCAAGCGTGTCTTCCAGGGTGATCTGGTTCATGTACTGGCACCGAAGGCTGCAAGAACGAATCATCTCCCGGTGCGGGAATTGGGCGGCCAGGTTGTCGCCCATGCTGCATTCCGTGAACAAGGCGTAGCGCGGGGCGTCCACGTTTTGCACATAGTCCGACATGGCCTTGGTGCTGCCCGCCACGTCCACCTCCGCAATGACCTCGGGGCTGCACTCGGGGTGGGCCAGGATGACGGCATCGGGCCATTGACGGCGTATGTTGCGCACGTCCTCCACCGTGAAAAGTTCATGCACTTCGCACCGCACGTGCCAGCCGATGACCGCCGGTTTATCCGGCGGCAGCGTGTCCTCGCCCGCGTTGGCCGGGAAAAAGGGCAGCCCCATTTCGGCGGCCGTGTTTCTCGCCAGGTATTCATCCGGCAGAAAGATGATGCGTTTGTGTCCCTCGTCCATGAGATGACGGATCACCTTGTCGGCATTGCCCGAAGTGCAGCAGTAGTCCGATTCCGCCTTTACGTCCGCGTAGGTGTTGACATAGCTGACCACCACCGCGCCGGGAAAGCGGTTGCGGAGGGTGCGCACGTCGGCGGCGCTGATCCCGGCGGCCAGGGAACAGCCCGCCTCTTCCGACGGGACCAGGACGGTCTTGCGGGGGCTGAGTATCTTGGCCGTTTCGCCCATGAACATGACGCCGCAAAAGACGATAATGTCGGCGTCGGTCTCGGCGGACAGGGCGGAGAGCTGCAGCGAATCGCCCACGTAATCCGGAACGGAATGATAGAGGGCCGGTTCCATGTAGTTATGGCCCAGGATAACGGCGTTCATCTCGCGTTTCAGCACGTTGATCTTATGGGCGTACTCCGCCTTCAGTTTGATCTCGAACTCGGGCATCACCCCTTCGAGTTTCGATTTCATGCGGGCAATGGTTTCGTCCAGGCTCGCCGGATATTCAAGAACCTCTGCGCTGCGTTTCACGTCATGTGCCTTCAAGGATGTGCCACTTTTCACCGGTGCGCGGACAGGGGTCCACAACGCCGCGGCCTTCTGTTCATTCCCGGTAAGTCGCGGGTACTCCCGTGCCACAGGATGGTGCGAAGCATAGTAGCATACGGCCCCTTTAGCCACAAACACGCGGTATACATACCCGCCATCCGCGCGCTACACCGGCGTGATCCATTCGGGGGATCATCTATTCATTTTGTTGCCAGTTGATACGAAAACTCATTGACATCCGTCTGCTCCTTCGCGTTTTCAACCGTCATGCTAACGACATGACCGTCCTTATCTACCTCGACAAGGACATCCTCGTTGAGATCGAATGTTTCGACGATGTCATGGTTGCTAAAGATCAGCAACAACGTATCAGTTTCTTGGAAATACTTGGTTTGCATCTTTTTCATCCTCGAAACCGTCGGTCAAAGAATGCGTTGTTAACCGTTACGCCATCTGGCAACAGGACCACGCGCAGAAAACGTCCACCAGCTTCACTAATCCTCTTCCATCTACGGATTCGTCCATCACGCTGAACCTGTTCAGAGTCAGGTTGGTAGATCACGCTTTCAATCCATTCCTGCCTTATGAATTGACGGTCGGAGCGTGTCCGTGTGTGCAAAAAATACTGTGTGAACTTCATGTGATTATTGTATTGTACACAGACGTTTAAATCCAGTGGGAGGGGGAGACGGATGCCCCCGGTCCACAAACTACACCGGCGTGATTTTGCCCAGGATGACGGGGTGTTCCGCGCCGGTAGCCTGGGGCACATTGGCGGGCCGGCCCATGATCGTTTCGTTGCCCAGAATGGCGAAGGCGATGGCTTCCCGCGCGGCGATGGGAATGCCGTATTGGTCCATGGTGAAAAGCCGCACCTGCCCCAACTCCCGGGCAAGAAGCTTCATGAGCGTTTTGTTCTTGGCGCCACCGCCACCGACAATGACATGGTCGATGGTAAAGCGGGGGGCGATAAAGCGGCGGTAGGCGTCCGCAATGGTCTTGGCCACGGCCGCGGTGGCGGTCGCGACGAGGTCGTCGAAGGATTGGTCGCGCCGGTTGGCGACGGCATCCCGCAGGTAGGCGGCCACGCCGAAGGCTTCGCGCCCCGTGCTTTTGGGCGGGACACGGTCGAAGTAGGGGTGACTCATGAGGTACTCCAGGTACTCGTCGATTACCGTGCCCCGCGCGGCGGATTGGCCGTCTTCGTCCATGTGTTTTACCCCTTTGCTGAGGAGCCGCACCGTGCCGTCGATAATCATGTTGCCCGGGCCCGTGTCGAAGGCCACGATTTCCTCGAAAGCTTCCGTGACGACGGTGAAGTTGGCGATGCCCCCGATGTTGAGACAGGCGACCGTTCGCCCCGGCTTTTGGAAGAGAACCCAGTCGGCATAGGTGACCAGGGGCGCTCCCTGTCCGCCCGCGGCCATGTCACGCTGGCGAAAATCCGACACCACGGGAACCCCGGCCCGTTCCGTGATAACGGCGGACTCGCCAATCTGCAGCGTGCCCACCGTGTCATCGGTCGGCGGCGGGAAGTGCGCCACCGTGTGGCCGTGGGAAGCAATGAAGTCCACCGTATCGCCCTGCTCCTCGGCCTTGACGATGAGCGCCCGCGCCGCCTCCGCGAAACGCTCGCCCAGTTCGAAGTTGAGCAGACAGATTTCCTTCGCGTCCAGGTACTCCCGCAAAAGCCGGGCGCGCAGACTGTCCGGATAGGGGAAGCTCCGGTGTTCGATCAGTTTCATGGCCGTCGCCGCCCCGGCTCCCTTGAGCCGAACCAGCACGGCATCCACCCCGTCGCACGACGTGCCCGACATGAGCCCGATGGCGAAACGCATGGGTTTGTTCCGTAATTTGTGAAGTTCCATGATTTGCATTCCTTCCCTGGTCCACGGACCGCAGGCTCGTAATCACCAGCATAACCGTCCCGGCGTTTCAACGCAATCCCTTGGATGAGGCATTCGCGAAATTGAGGATCTTTACAGGTGCCATCCTGTATGTCGCGACTGAGATAGCCGCGACATACAGGATCATGGGGCGGTCTCGCTGAAAATCGACTTATCACAAATGGCACTTGGATGAGACATGTGGCGTACAAACGCGCTGGCTGGCCGCCATGCTTCCCGCCGCGTCCACGCACAAAAGTTCATCACAAACAAACATTTATCACAATTGACTATTTTATGTTTATCTTAACCGGCCAAGGCGGGTGGCGCAATAGCCGGATCTTGTATTTACAGCACTTACGGTTATTGGCATATGATTTGCTTCTTCGCGGTTTAGTGGTGGATCGAACGGCTGCTCAAGCGGCCAAGGCAGGAGGAAAACCAGTCATGAACCGAACCATGGTATGCACCTTTTTGGCGGTGGCCGTCATGGTGGCGTCGGGTTTAGCCGCCGCGACGACGGTCACTTTCAATGATTTTTCCGATCTTTCGGGATTAACCCTCAGTGGAAACGCCGCCGGGGCAAACACCTCGGATGGAGACGTGTTGAGGCTCACCCCCGCGCTGGGCAACCAGAGTGGCAGCGCTTTCAGCTCAACCACCATCAATGCCGCCGCCTTCAGTACCTTTTTTCAGTTCCGAATCACCGACCCCGGTGGCATCCTTTTCGATGGCAACACGGAAACGGGCGCCGACGGCATTGTCTTTGTCGTTCAGTCGGTGTCCGCGGACATCGGCGGTTTGGGCCAAGGTATCGGCTACTCGGGCATCAGCCCCAGTGTGGGCGTGGAATTCGACACCTGGCATAATTCGGCCAACTATGATCCGGATTCCAATCACGTCGGCATCGACGTGAACGGAAACGTGAATCATGGCTCGGGTTCGCCCTACACGCTGGGCGTAACGCCGCGTTTTGATGATGGCAACATCTGGTCGGTCTGGGTTGACTACGACGGCACCACGCTGGAAGTGCGGGCCAACCAGACGGGTGTCCGACCGGCGGCGGTGCTGCTGAGCCGCACGTTGGACATTAGCGCCATTCTCGGGCAGAGCAATGCCTATGTGGGCTTCACTGCGGGCACGGGCGCCGATTGGGGCAATCACGACATTCTCAACTGGGAGTATCGCGACAACTTCAATCCCATCCAGGATCCTCCCGTTCCGGAGCCGGCCAGCATGACCCTGCTGGGTCTTGGTTTATGTGGTTTGGCCGCGCGCCGGTTCAGGCGGCGGTAACCGTCCTCGCCGGAGTCCGCTCCGGCGGGTTCCCGGTTTCAACGGAAACGCTTCATCACGGGGAAGACGACGAACACGGACAGGCGCTTACCTTGCCGGTCCGTGTTCGTCCGTATTGGTCCGTGTTCGTCCCCGGGGCTCGGCCTCGAGGGCGTCGCGCAACACCCCTCCGGCCTCCTCCAGGGCCGCTTTCGCCCTCTCGGCGTCCAGGCCCAAGCGGCCCATGAGGACGGCAACACGGATGTCATTCCCGGCTTTCGCCAGGAGGCCGGCCCCTTCGCTTTCGCCGCTTTCACACAGGGCCGCGATGATGCGTGCGGCACGGCGCTTGAGTTTGGCGTTCGCGGGGCGCATGCCCACCATGCAGCCCTCGAAGACAAGCCCCGCGCGGGCCATGGCGGCGGTGGATATCATGTTGAGGACCATTTTCGTGGCGGTGCCGGCCTTCAGGCGGGTGGAGCCCGCCAGCACCTCGGGCCCCGTGTCCAGGGCGATCATGGTGTCGGCCACCAGGGGCGCGTCGGGGTTGCAGCAGACCAGGGCGGTTGCCGCGCCGTGCCGCCGGGCTTCCTTCAATGCCGCCAGTACGTAGGGCGTGGTGCCGGAAGCCGCGATGCCGACCACGAGGTCGTGCGCACTGGGCGTGAGCCGGGCCATGTCGGCGGCCCCAAGCGCTTCATCATCCTCCGCGCCCTCGATGCTGTGGCGAAGGGCCTGCTCACCGCCCGCGATAAGGCCCACCACGGTGTCTTCCGATACACCGAAGGTGGGAGGACATTCGGAGGCGTCGAGCACTCCCAGCCGGCCGCTGGTGCCCGCCCCGCAGTAGATGAGCCGCCCCCCATGAAGCAGGGCCTGGGCGGCGGCCTCGACCACGGCGGCGATCCGCTCCGCCCGCGCGCCTACGGCGACGGCCGCCTCCAGGTCGGCAGCGTGCATGGCTTGCACCATGCCCAGAACATCCAGAGCGTCGATGGGTGTTGCCCTGTCCGCATGGCGCTCGGTGGGAGGAAGACTTCCGGCAGGCTCGACCATTTGCTACGATTCCTTATGCCTGGGTTTCCAATCGGGGGCGTGACGCGCCACGACCCCTTCCGTGATACCCTGCGCCGCGGCGATGTCGCGCAAGAGAAAGGCACTCGGGTTTGGCGTTCTCGACAGGGTTTCCCGGGAAACGTGGACCAACCCCCGGCGCTTCGTGTAGCCGTCGGTCCATTCGAAACCATCAAGGAGAGGGCCACAAAAACAACCGCGAAGGTGTACGCCATCCGCCCGCGCTTGTGCCGCGCCATGGAGGTTGTCGAGCAGGAACGCCGCACGGTCGGCATCTTCCCTGGCCGCACTCCCCTGGAAATGGAAGTACACCGGACAGTCCGGCGGCAAAAGGTTCTTGAACAGGTCGGCAAAGCGCGTGGGTGGAATGGGCTCGGGCGGAGCAATCTGCCGGGCGAAGCCCGTGGAGGGGCGGAACGGTGAAAAGCGAATCGTTCGTGTTTCCAGGTCCGAGGCGATGACGAAGTCGGGCATCATTTCATCCCCGCCCAAACGGCCCATTTCCTCTTGGAAACGGATGGTCGAAGTACCGCCCATACCCCGCGCGGCGCGAAGATCCCAGGGACTGTTCGGATCTTCCGGAACCTGCCGTGCCACGCTCAGCCAGTGACCGGCGCGAAGCGTGGGATGGCACTCCCGGAGGAGGCGTATGGTCTCCAGACAGGCCTGCGCGAGATGGCGTCGAGCGCGGCGCACGCCCGTCCATCCCCCCTTGCCCCCGGGCCATCTGCCTTCGTAGGCCCGCGTCAACCAGGTCTCGGGGTGGGCCAGGGGCGCCCAACAACGGCATTGCCCTTTGAGGGCCTCGATGGTTGCGCGGGCATAGGCGCAAAAGTCCTCACAGGCGCCCGTCGCCTGCCAATAGCCCCGTTCGGCAAACCACCGGGGCACCGCCGTATCCCAGAGTACGACGAAGGGTTTCACGCCATTCTTCCGAAACGCTTCCAGGCATTTCCCGTAATGCGTGAGGACCGCCGGGTCAATCGCACCCGGTTCCGGCACGATTCGTGCCCAGGAGAGCGAAATGAGGATTGCGTTCAGCCCGAGTTTGCCCGCGAGTTTCGCGTCTTCCCGGTAGCGTGTCCAATGGCCCGCCCCTTGTTCCGACGTGGCGTCCTCCGCGATACGTCCCGGTCGCTGTTCCCAATGCCACCAGTCGGAAGCGAAGTCCTCCCCTTCAACCGCGTGGGCGCAAAGGGATGCACCGTAGCGGAAGGTGTTGGGCAATTCGGGTATACTCGCCGGCAAGGATGTGGACTCCAATGAACAGGAACGATGAACCCCGTAGCAGTCGAGGGTATCATAGCATGTTGCGTCGTGACGGAGAGGTGCGTCTGACGAAAGCATGGGCCGGGTTTTCAGCCCTTTCGGAGCCTGGGCGATCTCATACCCGGGACATCGCCCCGGGCTGGTATGGGGAGCGCTTTCAGCGCAAAGTTCCATTGCGTCCCAGGGTAGGGTCGCGCTCCCGCGCGACCGTCATGGGCGCTTGCTTGCCCTTGACGCGAGAAGGTGGTGTCACCGCCCGTGTTCGGCGCGCCGAAGGCGCAATACCATACCAGCCCGGGGCGAAGCCCCGGGTTCGGATCCTCCAGAATCAAAAAAGGGCTGAAAGCCCGAACCATCCCTCGCGCTCCGACGGGAAACGACGGGAGTGCTTGAGATGAGTGCGGGGAACGAACAGGGGATCTCCGACGCCATGGCCCTGTTGGCGTTGCAGGAAACGCCGGGCGTGGGCCGCGCGGCGGCCTGGCGTATCCTGGCCTTGTCCGGACGGATCGGTCAATCCCTCGGGGTTCTCATGGGAACACCGGTGGATACCCTTCTCCATTTGGGCGCGTCGAACGACGACGCACGCCATTTGCGTGCCGCACGGGAACATATCGACGCGGCTCGGATTGCCTTGGCCGATCTCGGACGGTCCGGCGGCGAGACGGCGGTTTGCGGTGCAAGCCCCTATCCCGTCACGCTTCGCACGCTCTTGGGCAACGAGGCGCCCCCGCTGCTTTGCTTGCGCGGTGCGACATCCCTGCTGGCGCGACCGTGCGCGGGCATCGTGGGCGGACGTCGGCCCGAAGAAGAAGCCATGGACCTGGCACGGGCCTGCGCGTCCGAATTCGTCCGGCTGGGCGCGGTGGTGGTCAGTGGCGGCGCGCGGGGCATTGATACGCGCGCCCACGAAGGGGCGCTGACCGCGGGAGGCCGTACCATCGTGGTCTTGCCCCAGGGTCTGCTCTCCTATCACCCCACGTCCGCGCTGGAGGAAGGCCTTTCCGCGGGCCGCGTGCTGCTGGTGAGCGAATTGGCGCCCGCCGCCTCGTGGAGCACCCCCGCCGCCGTAACCCGGAACGCCACCATCAGTGCCCTCGGCGCCATGCTCTGCCTGATTGCCCCGCGACGGCAAGGCGGCAGCGTGACCACGGCCCGCTGGAGTCTTTCCGCGGGAAAACCCGTGGGCTATGCCTTCGCGGACTGTGCCGGGCATTTGCTGGAGGCGGCCACCGAAACCTTCCCCCTGGTTCATCCGTCCCGTGGACTGGACCGCGCCGCCTTGAGCGCCGCGTGGGCCAAAGCCTGCCGCCCCGGCCCCGGCCAGGGCGATCTCTTTTGAGAGGCGGCCTGTTCGGGCCGACTGGTGTGATATCGTGATACGTGCTATCCTGCCATGCGGGAGATCAGGTTGTTGCCGGGACCAGGGGAGAAACAATCCATGGCCACCATGACGAAGCGGGAACGGGTAATGCGGACGGTCAACTTCGAGGAGACCGACCGGGTGCCCCTGTATGACATCATCCAGAATGACGCCATCTCCGAATTCTACTCCGGGCGCGCGTTGACCGTGGAAAACGGCTTCGAGACCGTGGGCATGGCCATCGGGCGCACCCTCGACATGACACGCATGGTGGGCGGGCCTTCCGAACCGCGCATTGTGGATCATGGAAACGGCTTTGTGAGCCAAGTCGAACGGTATACCTCGTGGTTCATCCAGCGGCCTTTCAAGGATCTGGATGGCGCGCTGGAATGGGTCAGGGAAGATATCGCACGGGCCAATGCCGCCACCTTCGGTCCGAAGGACGCCGAGGCCAACCGGCAACGGATCGAGGCCAACCAGGCGAACTTCATCAAGGGCAGCACCGATGGGGATCCGACGGTTTTCGTACTGGAATCGGGGGTGGGACTCACGGAAATGTATTCCGCCGTGGGCTGGGATCACTTCTCCATGCTCATGATGCTGCACCCTGAATTAACCGAAGAATGGCTCGACGCCCACAATCGCCGGGAAATCCGCCGGGTGGGAGCCATCGCCGACCCGGAAATACTGCCCATCGTGCTCACCTACGACGACATCGCGCACAAGACGGGGCTTCTCTTCTCGCCGGATTGGCTGCGCCAACAGTGGACCGGATGCCTGAAGAAGCTGGTCAACGCCTGGCACACGCGCGACACGAAGTGTATTTTCCACTCGGACGGGCGGCTCTGGGATATCCTGCCCGACCTGGTCGAGGCGGGGGTGGACGGATTGAATCCCCTCGAAGTGCTGGCGGACATGACGGTGAAGAAGGTGCGGGAGCGTTATCCCCGCCTCTTCCTCACCGGGGGGATCGATGTGAGCCAGTTGCTTCCCTTCGGCACGCCGGAGGAGGTGCGCGAGGTCTGCCGCCAGACCATCGCCGACGCGGAGGGGCGCGGTTACTTCATGGGATCCTCCACGGAGCTCCACTGGGACGTCCCCCTGGAAAACGCGAAGGCCATGTTTGAAACGGCGTGGGAAATGGCGGCGTGAAGCGTGTTTCTCCACATCCGTTTCGGCTACCCCGGGCGGTGATCCGGGGAGCGGCCTTGTCATCGTGCTTCCTGGTGGCCGCCTTGCTTTCCCTGCCGGGGTGCGGGACGAAAGAGGAAGGAGAAGAGAGCCCCGCCGTCCCCGTGCCGCCGGGCGGCAACGTCATCCGCGTGGATCTCAACCTCTATACCCCGGGCACCATTCCCCAGGGGATCGGCGAGCCGGTGAAAGTGGCCCGCCATCTCGCCGATGCGTGGGAAAAAGAGCATCCGGGCAGGCGGATCCTCTTTCAGCCCACGGTCAACACGGGCAGCAGTGAAGGGGAGTGGCTCAAGACCCAGCTCATGGGCGAGATCGCTCCGGAGATCATCTCCCAGAACGCGGAGGTGGCCTGGCAGGACACGGACAAGGGGTGGTACGTTCCTCTTGACGGGTTTCTTCAACGGCCCAATCCCTACGTGCCCGGCAACAAACACTGGATTGACACCTTTGTAAACCAGGCGCTGGTGAACGCCAAGCGGGCGCCGGACGGCAAACTCTACTGCATTTCCATGGATATCGTGGAGACGGGCATTTTCTACAACAAGGACCTCCTCCGGGAACAGGGTATCGACGAAATGCCCACGACCTGGGCGGGGATGATCGAAATGCTCGACACGCTGGATCGAGGCGGTGTCACCCCCCTGACGGCGGACGGCAACCTGGCGACGAACTGGGGGCAGGACATCATTTTCGAGATGCTCTACCACGACCTGCTGCCCGACCTGGATATCCTGCCGTCGCCGCCCGATGCCGAGGGCTACCTGGGCCATTACCTTGATCCGCCGGAAGCGGGCTTTCTCTTCACCAAGGGCTTTTTCACCCGGCGCGACCCGCGCTGGGTCGAGATGTACCGCCTGCTCCGCCAGTGGCGCGGCTACATGGCCAAGGAACTGAAGAACAGCGATCCCATCCGCATGTTCCTGACGAAACGCCTCGCCATGTACTGGAGCGGCTCCTGGTTCATCCGCCGTATGGCCACGGATCCCTATATTGATTTCGACTGGGGGGTGGCCTACATCCCCACCATTACGCGGAAGACCTCGCCCTTCGCCGGCGGCAGCCCGGCCACGGTGATCGGCGGCGCGGCGGTCCAGTTGCACGTCACCAACAGCGCCATCAAGAATGACAATCTCGAAGACTGCGTCGATTTCCTCATGTACCTGACGGCGCCCAAGAACATCGAACGTCTCACCTCGGAGGCCCTCGTCTTTATTCCCAACATCCGGGGCGCGAAAATGGACGAACGCCTCGCCCCTTTCAGCGAGATCTTCAAACGCCGTTATTGCGCCATCAAGTGGCTCGAATCCTTCGACGGGCAGTACAAGAAAAACTGGCGCAGCATGATGGACTACTTCCTGGAGGACGGCTTCGGCGAGGGCGAGGCGGGCTTGGAGGCATTCCTGAAACGCCTCGAAGTGAACTTCGCCAGGTGGGTCGAGAGCCACCGCGACGACGCGGCCTGGCATTTCCCGCCCATGGAAGACGCCTGGAAAACGAGGGAGGCGCGGCTGCTCCGTGAACTCACGCCGATCCAATAAGCGCAAACGCGCCGCCGGCGCGCCGCCGCTCTGGCTGATCTACGCCCTGCTCGTGGTGCCCATCGGAAGTCTGCTCGTTTTCCGGTACGTGCCCGCGGCGTCCGCCCTCTTTCACGCCTTCACCGCCTGGGACGTGGGCGGCGCGAACACCTTCGTCGGCTTGCGTAATTTCATCGAACTCTACCGTGATCCCGTGTTCTTACAGAGCTTGGGTAACCTGGCGAAACTGGGCTTCTTCAGCTTCACCGTGAGCCTGACCGTGCCTTTTATCCTTGCCGAAATGATCTTCCACCTCAAGTCGGAGCGGTGGGGCTTCCTGTGCCGCGTGGCCGTGGTGCTGCCCATGATGGTGCCCGGCGTGGTGGTTTTCATGCTGTGGAAATACATCTATTCCGACGCCGGCCCCCTGACCGAGTTGCTCACGAACCTGGGATTGGATGATTGGGTTCACGGCTGGCTCAGCGATCCCAAAACCGCCCTCCTCGCCATCGCCTTTGTTGGTTTTCCCTTCGCCTACGGGGTCCACACCCTCATTTACTACGCCGGCCTTGCAAACATTCCTCCCAGCGTGCTGGAAGCGGCCGAACTCGATGGCCTCGGCGCGATGGGCCGTATCCTCCGCGTACACATTCCGCTCATCCTTCAACAGGCGAAACTCCTCGTGGTCATCACCATGATCGGCATCGTGAACGGTTTCGAGTCGGTGTACATCCTCACGCTGGACGGCGGCCCCTACAATGAAACCATGGTGCCGGGGCTCTACATGTATCTCAACGGATTCAGCTACCAGCGCATGGGCTACGCCTGCGCCATCGGTCTGCTTATGCTGCTGTTTCTACTGGCGTTCACCATGGGCCTGAACCGCCTTGTGCGGTCCGATGGCTACGACCCCGCGGCGAGATAAGACATGAACACCACCAAGAAGACCATACGGCCCGGCCACGCCGCGGACATCCTCTGGCGCGTGGCGCTGTGCGTGCTGCTCTTCCTCATGTTCTTCCCCTTCCTCTTCATGGTCATGACCTCCCTCAAGGATACGCACCAGTTCTACCATTCCTTCTGGATGCCCCGCTGGCCGCTCCACTTCGAGAACTACACCTATTCTCTGGGGCAGATGGGCGCGTACATCTGGAACAGTCTGCTCGTCACGGCGGTCAGCATCAGCGGCATCCTCACCTTTTCCGTCATTACCGGATTCCTCTTCGCGCGCTATGATTTCCCCGGCCGCGAGGTCCTCTATTACGGCATGCTCGCCATGATGATGGTTCCCGGCGCGCTCATGCTCGTACCCTCCTTTATGTGGGTGGACAGGCTGCACCTGCTCGATACCTACTGGGTGATGATCCTTCCCTATATCGCAGGGGGACAGGTCATCGGCTGTTACCTCCTGCGCGGCTTCTTCGGCGAGATTGACAACGAGCTCTTCGAGGCGGCCCAGGTCGATGGCGCGGGCCTGTTCCGCCAGCTTTGGCACGTGGCCCTTCCCCTGGCCCGGCCTGTCCTCGGCGTGGTCGCCATTCTCAGCGCCCTCGGCACGTGGAACGAATTCCTCTGGCCCCTCGTCACCACCTCCAGTGAGGACGTGATGGTTCTCACCGTGGGCATGCTCCGTTACACCTCCCGGGTCGGAACGCTCTACGGCAAGATGTTCGCCGGCTACACCATCTCCGCCATTCCCCTGGGAATCCTGTTCATCTTCTGCACCCGCCTCTTCATGAAAGGCATCACCAGCGGTGCCCTGAAAGCATGAACGTGCTTTTCCCACCTCAACCGGGCCTGCCGACCGCCTCCCCTCGAATGGCCCGCTCCTGTCGTGCAGTCTCTTCGAGCCGAACGTAGTAGGCTTCCGCCTGGGTTACGCGTTTCAACAGATCTTTCCCCTGCCGTGACAACTGTTTCAGAGCACGGTTGGCTTCCAGTTCGCCACGGCTATCCGCGCCTTGGGCATCGGCCACGATCCGCCGGATTTCAGCGAGGCTGGCCCGGCGCTTTTCAAACAGGGGCTCCAGCGCATCGTATTTCCAAAAGCGCAGGCCCTTCCGAATCACGTAGACCGGCGTGGTATGGGCCCGGGATCCGTCGCCGCCTTCCGCCCGCGCGGCAATCCAGTACCCTTGACCGGGATCCAGTTCGAGGATCGCTTCCAGGGATTCCTCCGTGTCGTCCCCGGGCGTGACCGAATGCACCACCTCGCCGTGAACGATGATATCCAACCGAACCGGCCGCGCCCGGTTGACATTCCCGAAAGCACGCGCTTTCACATGCAGCGTGCGTGGTCCGTCCACGAGGATCTCTTCCCCCGGCAGCGCCCCGTCCACGGTGAACTCAATCATGGGCCCATTGGTGACAAATGTATTCCCCCTGCGCAGCGCGGCGAACCAGTCGTCCACCTTGAAAGGGCCGGTGCCGACATAGGCATAGACCCGTTCCTCGCCCACGGTACCGGCCCACGGCACATCGCTGCCACAACAGGCGGTTACCTTGAAACCCATGTTCAGAAAGTCGTAGTACCACTGGAGCCCCAGGCTGCCAAACTGGAAAATCTCGACGAAGTCCACCTTGCCACGGGGGATATTCATGGTCATGTCGCGCTCGACATGGAAGAGGTTCGCGTTGACATGGGCGTAGCCCGCCAGTCCCCCCTGGGCATGGACTTGGTCAAAATGCTCGTCATAGAGATAGTAACGTTCCGTGTCGCGCACCATGCCCGTGGTATTCATGGCGAGGGTGTGCCCCAACTCGTTGTGCGTGCGCGGGCATTCCTGACCGGGAGAAAGGGCGTATGCCCCTCGGAGCACCCGGTACGCCGGGCCCCATCCGCGCTGTTCAAAGTAGGTACGGCTGATATCTCCCATGCGCACCACGTTTGCCACGTGGATATCCTCGGCCCGTACCCAGGCCATCAGGATCTCGGCGTCCAGGTCGTTCATCATGCGGAAATGCACATGATCGTCGCCCGAATACCATCCCCGCGCCACCATGTTCACCCAACGCCTGGGCCGGCAGGTGCGGGTCACCAGGCCACCTTCCGGGACCATCACCGTTTCAACCACCGGCACATGTTCCAATCCCCGCCGCACCGTAATGCGCCATTCCCCCGGCTGAAGCATCATGTCGAAAGGACCGGGCACGCAGTAGTAATCCCCGCGCAGTTCCCCGGGCAACAGGGCGGAGCGACGGCTGGAGGCATTGCCCTGCCCCTCGAAGCGCGTGGCCAGATCGACCGCGTTACTCGGTGGATACACACGGCCATCGGTTTCCCAGCGGAGTTGGACCATGGCGGGCGCGGGCTCCCCCGTGTCATCCGACAGCACCGTGAGGGCGAGACGGCCCGGCCGGGGTGTTTGCCAGGCCACCGGAAGCGTTACGGGCGTACTTCCCTCGCCACCGAAGGTCACCCTGTGGTGGGTCCGTCCCATGGGAAGGTCCCGCAGGCTGACCAAAGCGTAGGTGATGCCTCCGGGAAGGGTCGCTATCGAGATGGGTTGGGCCATCTCGCGCATGATCATGCTGAGTTCCACGTGAACACAGCGCACCCCCGCGTCCCCCCGGACCACCCGGTAAAGGAGCGCCCCTTCACTCCCCGGCAGCGACACGGGGCCCCCGGGCGTCACCTTTGGTACATCGCCCCGCAGGTCCACCTCAATGGCCGAATCCGCCCTCGCCAGCACGTCCCCGGCCATCGCCCACGCCTCCTGGCGAAGATCATCGGTCGTCTTCCCGTCCGGGAGAGGCGGCGCCGGCTGGCGCCACTGGGGGTGATCTATGGCATCAGCCTGGCGGAAAAGGCGGTGGGCCTTATCCAGGGCCGCCCGGTCGGCCCCCTTGAAAAGGTAGCCATGCCGTTCCATAAGGGCTTCCACCAACTGCGGTGCCCCCTCGGGCGCCGCGTTCGCCCGCGGGCACAACAACCCCAAAAGCACCAAACCCAAACATGTAGCCGTGTTCTTCATGGTTCCACTCCCTGACGTCGGCTGGATTAGTCAATGAAAAACATTGGATGCTCCAATGCATGAATGGATACGACTCTCATGCCACTCCTCATCCAAAGGGAAGGAGGAAAAAGCAGCCCTACAGTACGATATTGAGCAAGCTCTCTTCGTCAGCCAGGGCAGCGAAAAGTGCCACCGAAAGTACAGCATCAGCGCGTCCACCTGGACACCACGATGGTCTCCGAAACCGAAGAAAAAGACACAAAATGGATTGCGAAAATCCGTGCATTACCTGAGAGGGTGTTTGCAAAGGCCCTATGCCTTTGGGAGGGGTAACCTTTTGCTCATGAGGTTTATCATGGCGATGAGCACCATGGCTTCGCTGTTCTCGGTCAATTGCTCATAGTCCTTTGAGAGCCTTCGGTATCTGCCGAGC
>JAJRTN010000160.1 GCA_024278275.1 Candidatus Hydrogenedentota bacterium | reverse complement strand
CTCCCAGAAAAACTGTGCCTCGCCAAATCAAATACCGCGAAAAACCAACAAAACCCGCTGCCGGACGAAGGAAGACTAACCGCGAGGCAACCGCGGAAGCAAGGAGACATAGAAATTCACCTTTTTGGGACAGGCTCTATGGTATTCGAGGATCCATGAAAACTGCATCGTGCACAGTCGAATGTCATGGATAACCGTTCAGAATCGAAAGAAAACGGGCAGCAAGCCGCCAATAGTGAAAGCGGCAGCAAGCTGCCGCACTCCAAAACCTACCGCTGCGCGGCTCTACAGACGACCCGGGAGAACATAATGGAGTCGAAATACACGGCTGAAATTCATGGTCCGCCACACCGCTTCGAACCCAATCAAATATACTTCGTGACATCGGGCACGCTCTACAAGAAAATTCTCTTCACCACGCCCGAGAAACTTACGTTCTTGCGCGACACCCTCCTGGGCGAGGCATCCCGCAACGACTGGGTAATGGAAGCTTGGGCTGTCATGGCGAACCACTATCACTTCGTCGCGCGCACGGCGGGCGACCCGCGCACACTAACCCGTTTCCTGCGGGCTGTCCATTCGAAGACCGCCATCTGGCTCAATAAGGGTGATGGAAGTCCGGGTCGAAAAGTATGGTATCGGTACTGGGAGACTGGTTTGTCATATCAGGCAAGCTACTTGGCACGCCTGGCCTACACGCACAATAATCCCGCGAAGCATGGCCTGGTCAAGGATGCCGGGGACTACCCCTGGTGTTCCAAGACCTGGTTCTTGCAGAATGCCAAGGAGTCTTTCCGCCGAACGGTATGTTCCATAAAGTATGATGATGTAAACGTAATGGATGACTTCTAGCACGCAGCGGCAACCCCAATATGGAGTGCGGCAGCTTGCTGCCGCTTTCCTTACCGGCGGCTTGCCGCCTCTTAAAATCATCTATGGTATTCGAGGATCCATGAAAACTGCATCGTGCACAGTCGAATGTCATGGATAACCGTTCAGAATCGAAAGAAAACAGGCGGCAAGCCGCCTATAGTGAAAGCGGCAGCAAGCTGCCGCACTCCAAATGGAGATCCCCATGATCAGCAAGCGCCGTTCCTTCTTTCGCCGCCACAAGTTCTTCACCGCGCTGCTCGTGTTGTCAGGCGGCATGTGCGTGGTGGTGGTGTGCGTGCTGTATGCACTGCGACGCGGGCCGTACCATGATTATGAACTGGATCTGCTGATCACCGGACCGGCCGACGCGGCGCCGGGACTCATCGAAGTGGGCGTGGCGAAGCGGGATATTACGCCCGATTTCAACGCCTATGACGCATGGACCGACGTGGACGGCAATAACAGGTACGATGCCGATGTGGATACTTTCGAGGATCGCAACGGCAACGGTCGCTTCGATGGCATCTGGCTGGCGGGCTTCGGCAACACGCGGGCGGCGAAGGGCGTTCACGACGCGCCGTGGGTCCGCGCCATGGCCCTCCGCAACAATGGCATCACCGTGGTGCTGGTCACGATTGACAGCATCGGTATTTTCCACAACGACTACATCACCATCCGAAAGTCCCTCGACCCGGCCTTTGGTATCGACCATGTCCTTTTCTCCGCCACCCACAATCACGAGGTGCCGGACACGATGAAAATCTGGAGCGGTCCCATTCCCATCTGGGGCTACCAGCCGCAATACATGAAACGCATTCAGCGCTTGGCGAAGGAGGCCATCGAGGAGGCCGCCGCCGCCCTGGAACCGGCCGAGATGTACTGCGCCCAAGTCGAAATCGATCCCCGGGGCTTCGTCCGCGACAGCCGCAAGCCGGTGGTCATGGACCCGCGCATGTCACTGCTGCGCTTTGTCCGCCCCGGCACGGACGACACCATCGCCACCTTCGTGAACTGGGGAAATCACGCCGAAACCCTTGACAGCGACAACCCGCTCATCACCTCCGATTTCCCCCACTACCTGCGCGAGGGGGTCGAGCAGGGCGTGCCGGCCCCCAACGGCGTCGAGGGGTTGGGGGGCATGTGCCTCTATTTCCAGGGCCAGGTGGGCGGACTCATGACGCAGCTCCACCTGGCCGTGCCCGGCCGCGACGGGAAGACCCTGTACAAGGAAGGCAGCTTCGAGAAGGCCCAGGCCCTTGGAGAGAATCTCGCCATTGTGGCCTGCAAGGCGCTTCGCGGTAAAGGGACGTGGAAGTGCGACCATCCCCGCCTGGCCCTCGCCGCGAAAACCATCAAGGCCAAGGTTCAGGGCCAGTTCAAGATCCCCATGATGCTTGGTCTCATCCACGCGGGCTACTACTGGGGCGGCCGCGTGAAGACGGAGATCAATGTGCTTCGCGTGGGCGACGTGCTCATGCTGTCCCTGCCCTGCGAAATCTACCCCGAGATCGTGGAGGGCGGCATTGTCGCCCTGGAAGGACGCGACTTCCCCATCGACCCCGTGGAGGTGCCGCCGTTGCGTGAAAGCATGGAGGAAAAGGCCCGCATGGCACTGGTCATCGGTCTCGCCAACGACGAGATCGGTTATGTCATCCCCAAGAGCCAATGGGATGTTGAAGCGCCCTTCATCTACGACGGAAAAGACCAGTACGGGGAAGAGAACTCGGGCGGACCGGACGTGGGGCCCACGATCCACCGCGAATCCCTGGCCCTGCTCAAACGCGTGAACGAAACGTGGTAATGGGCCACGGCACGCGCGTCCCTACTCCTCGGGCGCCTCGAACTTGATGTTGGCGCCCTCGAAGAGTTTGAGCAGGGTCTCCTTGTCCACGGCCTTGCCGTAGGCCTCGCCGGGTTCCACCAGGTCTTCCTTCACCAGTCGCGTCAGTTCCTCGTTGAGGAGCGTCATCCCCTCCTTCTTGGCGGTCTGCATGATGCTCATGATCTGCGAGGTCTTCGCCTCGCGGATGAGGGAGGCCACGGCGTGGTTCACGACAAGAACTTCCAGGGCCGCCACCCGGCCGCCGCCCTTCTTCTTGAGCAGATTCTGGGCCACCACGCCCTTCAAGGCCGCCGACAGCATGGTGCGGATCTGGGCCTGCTGCGAGCTGGGGAACTGGTCGATGAGGCGGTCCACCGTGGACACGGCGGTGGTGGTGTGGAGCGTGCCGAAAACCAGGTGGCCCGTTTCCGCGGTTTCAATGGCGATATGCGTGGTTTCGAGGTCGCGCATTTCCCCCACGAGCACGATGTCCGGGTCCTCGCGGAGGGCAGCGCGGAGGGCGGCGCTGAAACTCGCGGTGTGGCGGTGTACTTCGCGCTGGTTGATGAGGCACCGGTGATTCTTGTGGACGAACTCGATGGGGTCCTCGATGGTGATAATGTGATCGGCGCGGCTCTTGTTGATAAGGTCAATCATGGCGGCGAGGGTCGTGCTCTTACCGCTGCCCGTCGGTCCCGTCACCAGGACCAACCCCTTGCCAAGGGCGCAGAACTTCTTGAGTGATTCCGGCAGGTTCAACTGCTCGAAGGTAAGCACCTCGGAAGGGATCAGACGGAATACGCCGCCAATGCCTTTATGGTCACGGAAAAGATTGGCGCGGTACCGTCCGATACCGGGCAATTCATAGGCAAAGTCCGTGTCGTTGCACTGCTTGAACTCTTCGAGATTATCCGGCGGCGTGATCTCGAAGAGCATGGCTTCGGCATGTTCCGGGGAGATCTCGTCGTCATTCTTCAGGGGAAGAATACTCCCGTCCTTCCGGAACATGGGTTTACAGCCCGTGCAGAAATGAAGATCCGACGTGCCATGCTCCACCATCAGCTTGAAATAGCGATCCATCTCGGCCATCGCCCATGCCTCCTGGTTGTGATTTCCTCCATGGGGAAAGCCTATCACGCACCGGCCACGCACGCAAACCGGAAATGGCATGGGGCGGATTCTTTACCAGCGCACCACGGTGGAGCCCCAGGTCAGGCCCGCGCCGAAACCGGCGAAGAGAACGATGTCCCCCTCTTTTACACGGCCTTCCGCGACCGCCTCCGACAGGGCGATGGGGATCGATGCCGCGCTGGTGTTGCCCACCTTGTCCAGGTTGAGAAAGACCTTTTCATTCGGAAGCCCGAGGCGTTGTGCCGCGGAATCGATGATACGCACGTTGGCCTGGTGGGGAATGAAAATGTCGAGATCTTCCGCCGTGAGGCCCGCCTGCTTAAGCACCACTTCGATGGCCTCGCCAAAGGCGCGCACGGCGCGTTTGTACAACTCGCGTCCGTCCATGACAATACCCAGGTTCAATTCGTCCATGTGCTCCTGGGTCAGGGGAATCATCACCTGGCCGCCGGGCACGTGCAGAATGTCACAGGCACTGCCGTCGGCGCCGGTATAGGTGGTGAGGATACCCCGCTTGCCCTCCTCCGCGCGCAGCACCACCGCGCCCGCGCCGTCGCCAAAAAGCACCGCCGTGTCGCGCTGATCCCAATTGATGAGCGCTGTCAGGTTCTCCGCCCCCACCACCAGGACCGTCTTGTGGACCCCCGTCCGAATGAAACTGTCGGCCATTTGCAGCGCATAGACAAAGCCGCTGCACGCCGCGTTGATATCCACCGCGGCCGCACGGGTCGCGCCTGTCTTGTACTGCAAACGACAGGCCGCCGACGGCATGCACGAGTCGGGGGTCAATGTGGCGAGAAGAACATAATCAATTTCTTCCGGCGACACGCCCGCGTTTTCCAGGGCCATCTTCGCGGCGGCGGCGCCCATGTCGGAGACCTTTTCGTTTGGAGCCGCCATATGGCGCTGACAGATTCCCGTGCGTTGGCGAATCCACTCGTCACTGGTGTCAACGAAAGCCTCGAGTTGTTTGTTCGTAAGGATTTTCTCAGGCAGGTAATGGCCCGTTCCAATGATACGTGCGCGAATCATAATGTTTCCTTTCAAATCAGCGCGACAACATCCCCGCTGTGCTCACGGCATTATTCGCGCCTGTTCGGGTAAAGGAGGCCCCGGGGGGAATGTCGGCCTGACACGGGCGTGCCAGGCTGCCCCTGTCGGTTTCCTCACCAGGGGCGTGTCCAATCCGCATTCAGGGGACGTCGTATCCGCCACGGGCGGATGAGATGGACAAGAGCATAGCAGAAGCGCCCGCCACAATTCGAAATGAAACCATGGCTGCGGCTAACTTACGGTAGGTAGGGCGCGGGATCTTCAGAACGGCCGTCCCGCCGAATTTCGTAGTGCAGGTGGGGGCCTGTCGCGTTTCCGCTTCGTCCCGTCAAACCGATGGTTTGCCCCCGCGCGACGGCATCACCGGCGTTCACCAGTCGTTTCCGCAAATGGGCGTAAACGGTGGTGAAACCACCGGCGTGATCGATGATCACCATCTCGCCGTAACCCCGCTGCCGTCCCGAAAAACGAACCCGCCCGTCGGCGGTGGCATGGGCCGGGGTACCCACGGGAACGGCCAGGTCGATGCCCTTGTGCAACCGGCCGTTTCGGTAACCGAAAGGGGAGGAAACGCGGAGTCTTTCGTGCGTAACCGGCCACATGCCCGGCACGCGACGGGAAGGGGAAGCGGGCTCGGGCCGCCGCCCAAAGGTCAGGCAACCGCAAGTGAGCGAGGGCAACAGGAGGAGCAGCACCAGGCGCGCAAACAAAGTAAACGCCACGACATGGGACGTGTCATGGCGCCACTCACAGAGGATTGGAAGGGCCCCAAGCCCTGGTGCCGGATGGTGGGACGTCCGTCCGGTGGCTTCTGTTCCGGACCCCTTCAATGGTCGGACTTCCGTGTCCTGAATGCCTCGACTTCCTTGTCTCGGCTTCACGCTATTCCTTATCGGCATCATGGGCGGAACCTTTACCGTATTGCCGGAGAAGTGTCTTATTGATGCGTGCCTTCACGGTGCGCCGGTCCAGCCCCAGCCGTCCTGCCGCGGCCAGGTAGCTTCCCGTTTGCGCGTACACATGGGTGATGTAGGCGTCGAGCGCTTCGTCGGCGCCGAGACTTCCCGTGCGCATCGCGTCGAGCCACGCCGCCACGCCCGCATTTTGGTCCCGCCATGCGGGGTGATAGCTTCGGTGTACCAGTATGCTCCTTACACATTGTTCAAGCTCACGCACATTGCCGGGCCACGGGTAGTCATCACCGAGATGATCGTGGATGTAGGTCTCCACCTCCTCGGTCAGCGCCGCAGCCTCTTCGGCACCCGCCACGCGTCGCGCCGTGAAGAGCACCAGGTTGTGCAGTTGCTCCGGCGCGCCGGCGAGTTGTTCCCGCAAAGAGGGCGTAACGATGACATCCGCGCAAAGCCGGTAGTAGAGATCCTCGCGGAATCGGCGCTCCCGCATCTGGAGGGCCATGTCGCGGTTCGTAGCGGCAACGATCTTGCCTTCAAAGCATCGGGCCCGGGTCTCGCCCACCCGCTGGAAGGTGCGGTTCTGCAACACGCGCAGGAGTTTCACCTGCAGGGAAGGCTCAAGTTCGCCCAACTCGTCCAGGAACACCGTGCCATGGGCCGGGCAGGCTTCAAAGAGTCCGGCCCGCTCCTCAATGGCCCCCGTGAAGGCGCCCTTCACATGGCCGAACAATTCCGCCTCGATGAGGGTAGGCGCGATGGCCGTCAGGTTGATGGGATGGAAGCCCCGGCTGAAATCCTCCGTGAAACGCAGCGCCTTCGGATCGAAAGGCACGTACCGCGACAGGCCAATCGCCCGCGCCACCAGCTCCTTGCCCGTGCCCGACGGCCCGGTGATAAGGGTGGTGATATCGCCCATGCGCGCGAACAACCCGCGCCGGTACCGGGCCATGTCGCAGGTGAAGATGGACTGCCATACATCGGCCCGAAGCCGCGCCGAGGCCATGGACCCGCCGATGATATGGTCGAAGATATGACGGAAGGCCCGGCGGATCTGGAAGAAGCAGGCGAAGATGTGGGCCGTTTCCTTCTTGCCGGGCGGAGCGGACGTGCAAGGCGCGAGATAGCGCTTCAGGTCACGCGCGAAAGGCTCGTAAAAGGCCACCTTGGCCGGGGTGCGGTCCTCATGGCACGCCGCCATGTACCTCCGAAGTTCCGGCTCGTACTTGTTGTATAAAAAGTAATGTACCAGGTTCTCGTACAGGGGCCATTCCACATCCCCCGGTACCGCCCCCTCCGCGAGCCGGGCCTGTGCCGCCTCCAGCCTCTCCCTGCTCCACGCCGTGAGCAAGGCAATGTTCGGCCGGTCCGCCTCTTCATCCGCCGTCCGGTGCCACGCCAATCCCGTTTTCTGAAACCTGTCCCCCAACACCTCCCGCTCGCACGCGATACGATCCGGCAGAAAGGGGTTCCCGTAACTCAGCCGCGCCAGCGCCTCGACGCGGGGGACCTCGTTTTCGTGAAAGAGCATGGGCTTCTCCTCGTATATACATATAGCGTACAGTAGTAAGCGAAAGATGTACAGGGGGTGGACGCGGATAGACCGGATTCAACAGCGGTCCGTGGGGGCTCCCGCGCCTCTCCTCCCCACGACGCTCGTTCCCACGGTCCTCCGTGGGAATGCCTGGCGCGAGCGTCCCGTGGGCCGCGTGTCTCCGGCCTGGACGGGTGCCCGCATCGTCACGTGCCCGGAAACACCGCACGCCGACAGTAGTATTATGTCCAACATCGTCGAAACTGTCATCCCCGCGCGCGCGGGGATCCACGTGTTGGCGACAAGGCCTTGCCCTTTTTCGCGGGAATGGCGGGGCGGTGCATAACCCCATTTTCCCGCCTTGGCACACCGCTTGCTTTCCTGGATGCAGCAAACGCGCGACCACGCAAGAAAGGATCACCCCATGGACGGCAAGCAGAACTTCGCGGGCGACAAGAAAGTGGGCGGCTCGGTGCTTCTGGCGCCCGAGCAATGGCTGGTGCGGACCCTCGTGCCGCGGGTGCCCAAGGGCTTCGAGACCTACCACCTCACCCTGCTGACGGTGCTCTGGGGCATGGGCGTGATTCTTTTCGCGTGGCTGGCCCGGGCGAACCTCTGGTGGTTCACCGGCGTGTCGGCCATGATCACGGCCCAGTACCTCACCGACCTGCTCGACGGCGCCGTGGGTCGCGCGCGTAAAACCGGGCTGGTGAAATGGGGCTTCTTCATGGACCACCTCCTGGACTTCCTCTTCCTCAACACCCTCGTCATGGCCTACGCCATCATCGCCCCGACGGGGATGCACCTTTGGTTCATGGGCATCATGCTGCTGTCCGGCGGGCTGATGGTCAACAGTTTCCTCACCTTCGCCGCCACGAACGAATTCGAGATCTACTTCCACGGTTTCGGCCCCACCGAGTTTCGCGTGATCCTCGTCGCGGTCAACACGACAGTATGCCTCACCGGCACCGCGCACTTTACGTGGACCGTGCCCGTGGCGGCTGCCCTGTTCACGGGGGGACTCGCCGCCCTGACGTGGCGCAATCACCGCCTGCTCTGGGCCGTGGACATGGCGGAGAAAGCGGAACAGGAGCAGTCGAAAAACACCCTGCGGTGGGTGGCATGAACAAAAATGACTTGTCAGGAGGACAGACCATGAACAAGACCGTGCGTTTCATCACGTGTACCTGCCTTTGTACCGTGGCATGGGCCGGGGAGGATGTCGCGCGGGAAGCGTGGCAGCTTCGCATGAACGGAAGGATCGACGAAGCCAAGACCCTGTTGGTGAGACATGTAGCGAAACACCCTGAAGATGGGCCGTCACGATTCGAACTGGCGCGCATCGAATTTCTAACGGCCTCGGAGCCCCGACCGCCAGGCATGAAAGCATCCCAAGAGGCCATCGAGGCGGCGCTCAAGATCGACCCGGACAATGCGCAATATCACTTCTGGGCAGGTACAATCGCGTTGTATCAAGGGATCGCGAAGGCACACAAAGCCACGGCCATACTGGGGCTGTCCGGACAAATGAAACGAGCTATCCGACATTACGGGAAAGCCCTTGCGATCAACCCGGATTACCATGAAGCACGGTTGGCGCTCTTCGGATGCTACGACCGCCTGCCTTGGGCCTTGGGGGGTAGCAGGAAAAAGGCAAAGGCGGAACTGGCAGCGATTCTGGAGCGAGACCCGGTCTATGGCGCGGAAGCCAAATGCCAGAAGCGCCCGCGTAAGACCAATGAAACAAAGGTAGCTATTTGGGAAACCTGCATCAGGGCAAATCCCAGGCGTGCCGATGCCCACGCCCGGTTGGCCATGTTGCTCGCTCGAACAACGGCGGACATGGAAGGGCTGACCCGCGCCGCCGAGCATGCGCACCGTGCCTATGCCTTGGATCCGAGGGAAACATACCCCTTCCTTGTACTCGCGCGGGGTTACCACCGAACAGGCAACCTCGATAAGGCGGAACAGGCCGCGCGCCTGTACCTCGACTGTCACCCGCTGGCCGCACAGGCCCGTGCTTGGGGTTTCGAAGTCTTGGCCCGCGTCGCAGAAGAACGCGGCGACACAGAGCAGGCGGAGGAATATGCCCGGAAAGCCGGACGGTTGCATCCCGGCGGATTCCGTCCGAAACTGCCCATGAATGAGTTGTTTGGCGCGCCGTGAGAGGCTGGAAAGACTTTGTGCAGAGACGCGAAGTCTCGAAAATGAAACAAAGGAGGGTAGCCCCATGCGACACAAGCGGGTCCATGCCGTTACAGTCCTTGCACTTACGGTGGTGATGCTTACAAGCAGTGGATGCCGGTCGTTGCGCGTGGTTGCGGGTGAGGCCATGATCGTGGGTACCCTTGCGCCGATTGGCGTGGTGGGTGGCATTGTAGGTGCCCCCATGCTCCTCTTTATTCCCCCGGATTCGGATAAGATAAACGGGGTGCGTGAGTATGTCTTCGTGGGCAACGAGTGCATTATCGCCGCGTGCGCGGTGGGGCGGAGGCAGTTGCTCTTCAAGATCCCGCTCGATGGTTCCGACGCGGTGCCCCTCACGACGGGTGACCGCCACGACTTTGACCTCGCGGCCTCGCCGAACGGTCGCTACGTCGCGTTCTCATCCGCCCCCGATGCCCGTTCCAAGCGTTTGGGGATCACACACCTGTGTCGGTTGGACGTTCACTCCGGTCAAGTGACCGCGCTGACGCAAGGGCGGGTTGGGCATCGGCGTCCCAGTTTCTCGCCGGACAGCCAGTGGATTGTCTACAAGGCCTACACGGGTGGAAAACAGGCGGACCTTCGCGTGATCCCCACGGCGGGAGGTCCCGCAAGAACATTGACGCGCGATCCGGACACGCACGACAGTTTTCCGCAATTTCATCCCGATGGCGACCGCATCGTCTTCGCGCGGGCACACTGGTACGGCCACAGCTCCCCCATATGCGGCTCGGAGTGGCACGGATGGCGGATATGCGAGGTGTCCCTGGACGGTGGCGAGGTCACCGTGCTCCGGAAGAAGTGCCTGTACCGCATCTCACGTTTTCGCCTGTCGCCCAAGGGGGATATGGCACTCTATCAAAGCATACGCAACTCCCATGGTTGCACGAAGCTCGTGTTCCTGGATCATAGCGACCGTCTGGTCGAGTTTGCCCCCCGGGGGGAGCAATACACCTTGGGGATTCCCGACGTGGATGATGAGGGGGCGGCGGTTGAAGATCCCGTGTTTCATCCTCAAGGCGAACAGGTGCTCTTTTCCCTGCTTGAGTACGATGAGGATGAGAAGCCATTCCGCGAACTCAACACGGCGGCCGTGTCCACCCGGGAACCGGTCCGCATCACCAATTTACGACATCAGACAGGTCTTGAAAAGTATACGATCCGCGCTCCGAACTATTCCCCGGACGGTAAACGCATCGCCTTTCTGCTTAACCCCGCGCCGGGCACCTATGACCGGCGGTGGGAACTCTGGCTCATGGACACCCATGGCGGAGAACCGAGGCGCCTGGCGCTGCCCGAATGAATCCAGGTACCGGACCTTGGGCGCGAGATTGGAGGCGTTGCCGCATCCGTCAGGCTTTGTGCTATTCTTTGAATTCACCGCCTTGTGCGTCCGGATGGCAAGGCGTATGATGCAAGGTTTCAATCCATGGACCATCCTTACTGGGAGGAATGCAGTCATGAGTGATGAGAAACAAGGCGTGACCCGGCGCGATTTCGGCAAAGCGGCGGCTGCGGTAAGCTTCGCGGCGTGGACGGCACGTCCGGCGCGGGCCGAGGTCAACACCGAGACGTTGAAGATCGGCCTCGTCGGCTGTGGCGGCCGGGGAACGGGCGCGCTCATCGACCACCTGCGCGGTAATGACAACGTGGTGCTCGTGGGCATGGCCGACGTGTTTCAGGATCGGATCGACGGAGCCAAGGCGCGTTTCGGCAAGGTCCCGGAGATCGCGTCAAAGCTGGCCATCGAGGAGGACCGTTGTTTCGTCGGCTTTGATGCCTACCGGAAACTCCTGGCCACGGACATCGACATCATGATCCACGCCACCACGCCCTACATCCGCCCGGTGCATGTGGCCGCGGCGGTGGAGGCGGGCAAGCATATCTTCACCGAGAAGCCTTCCGCGACGGACCCGAAGGGTATCCGCCTTTTCATCGAGGCGGCGAAGAAGGCCGAGAAGAAGGGGCTGACGCTGGTGGCGGGCACGCAACGCCGCCATGAGAAGTCCTACGTGGAAACGATAAAGCAGATCCTGGACGGTAAGATCGGCGAAATCCTTTCGGCGCGGGCCTATTGGTGCGGCACCTTGCCCTTTGCCTATGACCGGAAAGAGGGCATGAGCGATCTCGAGTACCGGCTGCGCAACTGGTACAGCTACTGCTGGGTCTGCGGGGACAACATCGTCGAGCAGCATGTTCATAACCTCGACATCATCAATTGGGTGATGGGGGGACCGCCGGCGAAGGTGATGGCCTCCGGCGGCCGCGCGTGGAAACCCCGCACGGAAAAGTATGGCGACATTTACGACCACTTCAGTTGCGATTATGAATACCCGAACGGGGTTCACCTGCTGAGCATGTCCCGCCATTGGAACAACAGCCATAACAACGTGAGTGAAGCCGTGGTGGGAACGAAGGGGCAAAGCAGTTGCCGCGACATGGCCAAGGATGACCGGAACCCCTACGAGCAGGAACATATCGACTTGACCGCCAGCATCCGGGGTACGGGTCCCTACCTCAACGAAGGTGTCCGCGTGGCGCAAAGCACCATGACCGCCATCATGGGCCGCATGTCCGCTTATACGGGCAAACAGTACACCTACGATGAAGCGCTCAACGAAGACCTGGCCCTGGTTCCGGCGGAGTTGGATTTCACGAAGGCCTATCCCGTAGGCCCAATCCCGGTTCCCGGCACCTGATACACGTGGCATGAACACAGCGCCGGTCCCCCGGTGGGTGGGGGCCGGCGTCCGCATGCGCGTCAAGCGCGTGTTTGGGGTTCACAGGGGGGCAACCCCAATGTTACATAAAGGTACCCGCCTGTCCTTGATGTTCCCCAAACCACGATCCCCCCGAACGCGGGGGTTGTGGCACAGCTTTGCCCTTTTTCAGGGATTCCCGCGTTCGCGGAAATGACGGAAGAGATACTGCGGCCCCCTTTTCCCGTCGCGGACCCGCCATAGAGGTCCTCACCGGGAGCGCATTTCAGCCCACCATCCGCGCCGCCTCGTTATACGCGGAGACGCTCAGCTCTTGGCGGGTACCTCGGGGGCGCTGTCCGCTTCGGTTTTCCCGGCGGGCGCACCCTCCTCCTCGTCTTTCCCGGTCCCGAGAATCTCGCTGATGACTTTGTTGTTGTAGTTGGCGGGGAACTCGTTATTGGTCCGCAGATCGACCAGGTAATCCTGCATCAGTTCCATCTGGGCCATCTGCATGGCGCGGAGACGCATTTGCTCGCGTTCCTCCGGCCAACGCTGCTTGTCCTCGTCGGTGGGCGGCGTGCGTTGCTCCAGCTCGATAAAGTAGGAATCCCCGATAAAGCCGCTCAGCGGCCCCGCCACGTGGCCCGGTTCCTTGCCCCGGAAGGCCTCGAAAATATCGGGCGTGGCAACGAAAAGGCCCTGCTGGTAAAGGTAGTCCTTCTTCGTGAAATCTTGTGTTTCCTTCACCTCGCCATCAAATTCGGGAAAGGCCCCGGCGATTTCGTCCAGTTTTTTCCCGCTGTCCTTGATTTTATTCGCAAGGGCCTCCACCTGTTCGCGGTATTCATCGGTGCGCTTGAATGCCGCAATGGCGTCCTCGCGGGCCGCTTCCTTGACCTCTTCGTAGGGCTTCACCTTGCCTTTTTCCGTTTCCACCACGCCCGCTACGTAAATGCTTCCGCTGGTGACAATCTTCTGGTAGGGGGCATCCTCCTGGACCGTTCGGAAAGCGCCGCGAAAGGCGCGCACATCGCCCGGAAGAACGTTGTCGATGGCCTCGCTTTCGATATCAAACCAGTCGGTGCGCAAAATGTCGAACTTCTCTTCCACGCCCTCGGCCAGGCTTTTCTTGTCGTTGGCCGTGCTGACCATCGCGTCGGCCAATTCCTGCTTGGCCTGTTTCTCCTCGGGCGCAAGATCGGTCTTGATGTAGATTTGGCGCGCTTTCACTTCACGGTCACCCGTGTCTTCATTCATGCGCTCCTCTTCCACCTTGTAAATATAGTATCCCGAGGGTCCGGGCACAGGATCGGAGATCGCACCCACAGCGAGGTCGAAGAGGGGCTTGCGGTACTCGGCTTCGTTCTCACGAGGAAACTGCCAGCCCATATCGCCGCCGTTCTTAACTGAAAGGTCGGAATGCTCGTCCGCCAGCGCGGCAAAATCGCCGCCCTCACGCAGTTGCTTCACGAGATCCAGGGTCTCCTGCGTGTGCGGCGCGGTGAGGTCGATGCGCACGAATTCCGCAATATGCTTGTCGTGGTATTTGTAGCGGTCGGGATTCTCGTCGTACTGCTTGCGTATTTCTTCTTCCGTCGGCTCGACCTTGACATCGACCTTGGCGAACTTCACCTTGAGCTTCGTGTAGTTCTCTTCCAGGTCCCGGTCGATATCCTCGTCGAAAACCCGGTTACCCGGCGCCATGACAACCTTGAGCAAGACCCCCCGGGACACCTCCGCCATGACATCGGCGTAGATGGCGTTGAAATCAGCGTCCCGCTCTTTCTGCGCCTGGAGCCAGTCGTTCCAGGCCTTCGGATTAAAGTTGTCATTATCGTCCAGGAAAATCTTCCAGCGCTTCATACGCTCCCACAAATACGGCTCATTGACGGCAAGACCGCGTTGCTGTTCAATAATGGAGAGCCGGGCGGAATCGAGCGCTTCATCCAGAACATTCTCGGCAAGACCCGAGTCCACCATCTCCTTGTACGTGGGCCGTTCGTTATTCCGGGCGGCGCGCCGGGCCGCGAGATCCAGCAGGCGGCGGTATTGCGAGGCGGGGACGGGCACGTCGCCCACCGACGCCACGATGGGGTCGGGACCGCCATTGCGCGGTGTACGGCAGGTGGGAAGGCCAAAAAAAAGCATGGGCGCACCAATGAAAATGACCAGGGCCCAGAGAATACCCTTACTGTGTTTTCTGAATATCTGCATAACGACAAAACTCCACAATACGGGGGATTAAAGGGGGAAACATCCACTTCGGACTCAACAGGGAACGCCCGATGGCCCACGTCGGTAAGGGGAAAGCCTAGCATACGCGCTCCGAACCGTGCAAACGACCGAATCGAAAGGGGAGAGACCGACGACCTGGAGCGTCAGTCAAAGGTCCCGCATTACCTCCAAGCCGCCACAAGCGCAGAAGTGTTCCATGGGGAGAAGAGAGAAGGGAGGTCATCCCCGCGAAGGCGGGGCTCCAGGATAATGTATCCGCAGGGTGCAGGGTGGGCCTTGGCCCACCAAGACTGAAACCTTGACGACGAAACAGTCTCCCTTGGAAGAACGGCCATGGTGGGCCAAGGCCCACCCTACGGAACTTCACCATGGAGCGCCCTGTTGGCGCAGGACACGTGCCGCCAATGGGCATGCAGGAGCATGCCCCTACCGACCGTCATTCCCGGGTATAGAGACTATTTGAGCCAGCGAGCCTTCGGGGGCTTGGCGTAATCGGCGTAGTGCTCCGCCACGGCGGCCTGTTGCACGTCGCCACTGTGCACGTAAACGCGGTAGTGAAAAACCAATTCGCCGCCGGCCTTGATGGAGAAGTCGCCGTTGTCGGGAATAAGGTCCTTGTTATAATCCTTTTTGCTGAAATAGGAATAGCCGAAGCAATTCGCGCCCATGAGGCCATAGCCTCGCACGTGCCACGAAGTGGGGTAACGCAGGTTTCCGGGGTGATCGAAGACCGCGATGCCACGCCAGCCGACGCCGTCGAGTTCCCCGGCATAGTCGCACCACGGCGACGGTTTGCCCCAGCATTCGCGCTCGCCCCGGTCGCCCAGGGCGTTGGTGATGTGGCCGTTCCCATAGCATAGTTCGGGCCGCATCCGTAACGCCACGAGGCCACCTTCCTTGGTGTCGCCCAACACAACATCGCCATGGTCGGCACGGAGGGTCACGGTCACGTCAATAAAGCGGCCCTTTTCCTCGGTGGCGTAAAAACGGTACTCCCGTTCTTCGCTGATAACGGGCTTGTGATCCTTGTCCTGCCAACTGTTCCTGGCGTGAATCCAGCCATAGGCATCCCCCGAACCCCAGGTGACCTCACCACTGTGCTGGAAACCGCTGCCCGCCCCCTCGCCCCAGAGGTCCACGCCGTTCACGTTGCCGTACGCCGTCCAGAGCGATTTATGGTGCGGATGATCCCGGGCGCGCTCCTGGGGAATGTCCGCCATGGGATAATCCCGCGTAAGGCCCACCCCTCCCTCGCCGTTGACGGGCCAGAGAAAAGGCTTCTTGTTATCGTTGGTGTAATGGTAGGTGGTGAAGAGCTTGCCGTGGATGCGCACGTCAAGGGCCTGGGCGCCGTCCTGCTTACTGATACTGACATCGGAGGGGCCGGCGGGATCGCCCAGGCGAAGCACGCAGAGCGCCCCCTCCGGCGCGCTGATCCCTTCCGCCAGGAAACACAATTCGCCATTACGCAGTGTTGCCGGATAAACCGCGCCATTGGTGGTGTTTTCCACGGTCAACCGGGCCGTTCCCGCCGTGCCTTCGCAGGCAATGGTGACCGGTACCTGGCGCCCGTCGATTCCGCCCTGGACCGCCAGTTTCGCCCCGTCGAGCGAGGCGGCAACGCCCGAAGTGGCCGTGAATAAAAGGGTTAAGGTAAGAAGCGTGTATTTCCACATAATCCGATTCTCCCGGTGGTAGGGTTCTTTATGGGCACGGCGCTCCGTGCGCCGGGCGAAGACGTGGGCGCCGGTTACGATAGCACACGACCCGGCAGACTGCAATCGAGGGAATTCCCGCCATGTGCCGTTCCCCGCGAAAAAGCGATTTGTAACCGTTCAGGCCACTTGAGCCAGGATTTCGGTGGACACGGGCAGTAGCGATGAAGCAGGACGACCGTGAAGACGCGCGACGCAGGCCCGTGTGATGTATTCCGTGACGTTGCGGTCGTGCTGTTTGCAGGTGGCGG
>JAJRTN010000159.1 GCA_024278275.1 Candidatus Hydrogenedentota bacterium | reverse complement strand
GCGGTCCGTACCATGAGATTGCCCTCCTGTTGGTGTTGGTGGCCGTTAGTTAGAGTGCGACCATTTTTCAACACCGACGGAGGGCGTAGTCAAGCTCAAAGTTTCAGAAAGCTATCTTGGACAAGAGTGATGGATTATATGCGGTTGAACAAGAGGGGATGGGACGATGATGAAGCACGTTGGAACCCTACGTCTTTTGACTATGCTGTCGCTGGTCACAATCGGGCCATGCCTCTTGGTGGAGGCGCAGGATCTACCGTCTTTTGCTGAACATGTCTACGGCTACACTTGGGCGACGGCCGCGGGCAACAGCTCCGCCTATGGTGTCGCGCTGGACAGCGCGGGAAACCTGGTCGTCGTCGGGCACAGGACGAGCTCTATTTCCGGCCAGCAAACGTCGGCCATCATCAGCAAGTATGACCAGACGGGCAACATCCTCTGGTGGTCGGAATGGGAGGAGGGCTCTATTGATCCGGACTTGGCACCCAATGAGCATGGCAAGTGGAGCAGCTCGGATGATTACTTCTGCGTCGGAGTGGATGGAGATGACAACATCTACACTGGCGGGCGAGTTTCGGGCGTTTGGGCGGGCGAGGTAGAGGGTTCGTGGATCGATGCCATGTGGCTGCGCAGGTTCACACCAGGTGGCACGTTGGACTGGGATCGCCGTTACCAGGACACCACGGGGAGTGCCTGGCAGTGGTTCAATGGCCTCGATGTAGCCCCGGATGGCGGTGTCTATGTCACCGGCCCTTCCATGGGGCGTTGGGGAGACGTGGAGTATCGTTGGACCACGTTAGCCTATGATAGGCGGGGCGATATAACACTGGGGCCAATTCAGCACAACGCTTCTTCCTCCCTTGATTTGCAGGATCACTCATACGATGTCGCCATTCTTCCCGGTGGCGGCTTTGTCACGGTGGGGACCATTGGTGTGTCGGGTACGACCCCCATGCGCGACTACGACTGGCATGTGCGTTTTCATGATGCCGATGGGCAGTTGAATAGATCCTTTACACACGGCCACAGTGCCGGTCTGAGGGATGTCGCGAGAGGCGTGTGCATTGTCCAGGACAGCATGGTTTATGTCGTGGGCCACGTGAATTCAGGCACGGACAACGCGGACGGCCGCGACCTGGATGCACGGGTATACCGTTTTTCCCTCGATGGAGTGCCGGAGTTGAACTGGATTCTCCGCAAGGAGGGCACGAATGAAGCTTTTTATGATGTGGAATGCGACGCGAACGGGTATGTCTACATGGCGGGCTTCAGGACCGGCCCCGACGGCAGGACGGAAGGATGGATCCTTAAGTACGACCCGTTGAGTAGCGTCGCCTTGGCCGAGCAGGTATTTCCCGAGATGGAATCTATATATGATATTGACATCCGGAATGGACAGATTGCCGTTGCCGGCACCGAGTGGGATGGTGAGAAGGTCAATTTCCATGCCTGGATTGGCAACCTCATCGCCGCAGAAGGTGAGGGAGAGGGAGAGGGAGAAGGAGAAGAGGACTGTGATACCTGGTGCGCCGACACCACGGCCGATTCCGATGGTGACGGACTTACCGATTGCCAGGAGTGCGGCCTCCTGGGAACAGACCCGGATTCAGCCGATACTGATGGTGACGGCATACCAGATGGCTACGAGGTGGAACACGAACTCGACCCCTTGCGTTTCAGCGCCGATGAGGACACGGACGGCGATGGGATGACCGACTTGGAGGAGTTTCTGCGGGACAGTGACCCTACCAGCTTCGGTGATCCCAGCGCCGTATACTACGTTTCCACCACGGGCGCCGATAATCCCACGAACGGCACCTTTCAGAACCCTTGGGCAACTATCGGCTTTGCATAGGAAAAGCTTTCCCCGAGCGGTACGAATCCGGTACGAATCATCCTCATTGAAGGCACCTATACGGAAGATGTAACCCTTGAACCCTACGTGACCATTGCCGCCATGGGGGATGCCTTGGTCACTTTCCAGGGCGAGATTATCGGCGCCGACCATTGTGCCGTCGAGAATGTTACCCTCGCGCCCCGCGTGGTCAACGGGGGAACCGTTCTTCTTACGGTGGACAATGTGGCCATGCGCCTTTCGGGTGTCACTTTCCAAGGCACTATTGCACGCCAGGCCACGGGGCTGGTGGCGCGGGGTGCTGCGACAGCGGGCACCGTGATTGAGAACTGCACCTTCTTATCCCTCGCGCGGGGTATCATGATCGAGGGTGCCATTCCCTTTATCCGGCGGACCCATTTTACCGATATGGCGCAGGTGGGCATTCAATTGCTCGACACCGCGGCGAAGACCGGTGGCAACACCCTCAGCCGTGCCGAGGATGCCAGTCGGGGCTGGAACAGCTTTGACCTGACCGGTGGCGCACTGGCGGTGGAGAACAACCGCTCTGAAGAATTGGTGATGGAGAATACGGATTGGGGCGTGGACACCGAAGCCGAGGTGGCCGCCCTCATCGGCGGCACGGGAACCGTTGATTTCATCCCCTTCCTGGAAAAAGGCGCGGCCGCAGCCGTGGCTTCGCTGCTTTGCACCGTGTGGGATGCCGATACACAGGCGCGGCTGCTTGATGCTGCTGTCCGCCTGACCCCCGGCAACCTTCGGGAAGTGACTGAGAATGCGAAAGGCGTCTACGCCTTTCCTGCTGTGGCCCCCGGTGCCTACACCATGGAGGTTAACGCGCCGGGCTACGTCATGGCCACACGGGCGGTGATTCTCCCCGATGGCGGCTTGGCCACCTTTGTCATGCCTTTGGCGTTGGGCGAGGAGCCGTCGCCGGGTGCCTGCTCCGGGAGCCTCGGTCCAAAGCGGGATGAACCCGACGATCTCTGGGTCACGTTGCTATTGTTCGCGGCGTTGTTAGTCGCCGCACGGAGGCGCGGTGTGCCTCCTGATCCCTGTGCTTCTACCCACCCAACTGCGCGCGGAACCACTTCGCCGCCTTCGGAAAGGCCACCTCGGGCGGGGTAAGCTCCTCATGCCAGCGTTTCTCGTGCTCCAGGGTGAGATAGCCGTCGTAGCCCTCGGCTTCCAACGCCTGCACGGCCTCGGCGAGAGGAAGGTCGCCTTCGCCCAGGTCAACCATGCGCCACGCCTCGCCGGGAAGACCATCCTTGAAATGGGTGTAGCACACCCGGCCCTTGAAGCCCGCCAGGGACTCGGCCGGTGATTCGCCGTGACGGATCGTGTGGAACACGTCCCACAGGACCCCCACATGGGGGTCTTCCACGGGGTCGAGGATCTGCATCAGTTCGGCGCTTCTCGACCAGATATCGTGGGTCTCCAGGCACCAGCGCACCTCACGCCCCCCGTCCAGCGTGAGAAGCTCGCCAAGGAAATCCGCCCCCCGCGCAGCCAGATCTTCCCGGGGCTGCTGTTCGAGATCGCCCCCGGCAAAGATGCGCAGGTTGGGCACGCTCAGTTCCCGGGCGATGGGGAGGGTTCGCCTCGCTTCCTCCAGGTTGGCCTCGCGCTGCTCCGCCTTACAGATCCAAAGCGACGTGGAAATGCCGCTGACCGACAAGCCGGCATCGACGATCTTCCGCTTCGTCTCGGCCAATCCCGTGGTGAAAGCAGCACTGACCGTGATGTCGAGGTCGTCCCGCAGGCCCCGGAAGTCGATGGCATCAAAGCCATAGGCGGCGCACCTGCCGAGTACCGTGTCCAAGTCCCATGTGGGACAGCCCAGGGTGGTGGTGGATATTTTCATTTATTTCTCACTTTTTGTATCGGTTAGTAGCGGTATTCCCGGGCGGCCTTGAACAAAGCAGCCGTGTTTTCGACCGGTACCTCGGGCAAAATGTTGTGGATGGCGTTCACCACGTAGCCACCGCCGGGGGCCATGATGTCGAGCACTTCGTTGACCTCGGCCTCGACCTCCTCGGGGGTTCCGAAAGGAAGGGTTTTCTGGGTGGATACGGCGCCACCCCAGAACACCAGGTCGTTGCCGTATTGGGCCTTCAAGTCCTTGAGGTCCATCCCTGCCGCCGTCCACTGGACCGGGTTGAGGCAGTCCACCCCGGCATCGATAAAGTGGGGAATGATGCCCGGCACGGAGCCGCAGCAGTGGATCCACACCTTCACGTCGGGGTAACGATGGACCACATCGGAAACCAGCTTCCAGGCGGGCGTGTAGAACTCGCCGAACAGCTCCGGGGCGAAGACCTCGCGGTCCTGCATGCCGAAATCGGCGAGGCAGATGGCGATCACCTCGATATACTCACCCACGGCATCCAGGTACTGGGCATAGGCATGGGCCGCCGCCTCGCCGGCGCGCATCATGTAGTCGCGGCAATGCTCGGGGTCGGTCATCATCTTGAGGGCGAATCCATAGAGCCCGCCGTAACCGCAGGGCGCGCCCAGGGGCGGTTCCGCGAAGATGGCCCGTGGCGTGGATTCATACAGCGCCTTGGCCGTGGCCCGCTCCCGCTCCAGCCATTCATCGATGAGGGGCGGCTGAAACTGCCAATCCGCTTCGGGAAGGTGGGGCACCTCAATGGCGCTCGCCTTGGGATCGGGCACGGAATCAAAAAAACGGCCTTTGGGTGGCATGCGCATCTTGTGCGGGCTGCCCGGCTCCCACGGCAGGGTCATGGTGCCGTCGTCGGCAACCTCGGGATTGAACCCTTCCGGTACCTCGAAAGTCTGGCCGTCCCAAAAGGTGTAGGGCTTCCACGCGCCATAATCCAGCCCCATCATGAGCTTCTGCTTCGGAAGCAGGTCGAAATCGCAGCCGAGGGCCTCCTTCACCTCCGGCTCCACCTCGGCCAGCATCTGGAACAGGTCATAGATACGTACACGGTCGCCCGGAATACCGAGGATTTGCTTGAGTCGGCGATAGCTCCAGCCCGACGTGCCGGTAACGCTGGTGCCGCCCAGGTCGATGGCGGGACGGTCGGCCTCCCGGTGGTTCAGTATTCGCCGCACCCGTTCGCGTGATGTCATCATGGTTGATCGTCTCCCCGGCGGGTTGCCCGCAAGGTATTTACGCTAACGGGTTTGCGTCGTGGAGTCAAGGGCCCCGGATTTTGCTCCAGCGGTCACCGCTCTTTGAACAAAACGCCCCCGTTTGCGTTATTAGGGTGAACGCAGTATAACAACGGTATGCGGGGTTCCCGAGCCCCGCCGACACCCCACAACCCGGAGGCACTGTACCATGCGAGTTTTCCTGCTTGCCTTGACGATTCTGATGGCGGGCCTGCCCGCGCCGGCCCAGGTAGCCATCGACACGAACGACCTGAAAGTGGGCATGAAGGTCGTGGACACCCTCTCCGGCGGCGTGCGCCGGCACCAGACCACGGAGGAGGACCAAACGGACCTGGCCGTCACCGTGTACAACAACAACCGGGCTCTGGTTCGGGACCGGCGGCAATTGAGCCTGCTCCCGGGGGAGTTGTCTCTCACCTTTATGGATGTATCCGCCCAGATTCAGCCGGAAACGGTGAGCCTCAAATCCCTTAGCGTGCCGGGCCGGCTCCGCATCCTGGAGCAGAACTTCGAGTACGATCTCATGAGTCCCCAGAAACTCATGGAGAAGTACGTGGGAAAGAAGGTGCGGCTCGTAAACAAGGATCAGGAGTTGGATTTCACCACCGTCGATGCCGAACTGCTGAGCATGAACGGCGGGCCGGTCTACAAAGTGGGCGACGACATTTACCTGGGGCATCCGGGCACGGTGGTGCTGCCCAGGATCCCGTCGGAGTTGATCGCCAAGCCCTCGCTGGTGTGGCTGCTGGACAACGACGGCACGGATCACGAGGTGGAGGTGACCTACCTCACGGGCGGCCTCAACTGGCGCGCCGACTACGTGCTGACCCTGAACAAGGCGGAAAACCGGATGGACCTGGAAGGCTGGGTGACGCTGACCAACCAGTCGGGCGCCACCTACCGGAATGCGCAACTCAAACTCGTGGCGGGCGATGTAAACAAGGTGCGGCCCGAGGTTATGATGAACGACCGGGCCATGGGGGGGATGGGGGGAATGAAGGCCATGGCCGCGCCCCCCATGCGGGAGGAGGCTTTCGCGGAGTACCACCTTTACACCCTGGCGCGGCGGACCACCATCAAGCAGAACCAGACGAAGCAGGTCAGTCTGCTGACGGCCACGGGGGCGACGGTGGAGAAGAAGTACGAGTTCACCGGTCGGCCGAACATGTTCTTCAACCCCTTCCGGGGAATGCCGGAAAAGAGTGTGGATGTCTACCTGGTTTTCCAGAATGAGAAAGAAAACCATTTGGGCATGCCCCTGCCCGGGGGTATCGTCCGGGTCTACCAGGAAGATAAGGACGGCATGCTTCAGTTCTCGGGTGAAGACCGCATCAAGCACACCCCCAGGGACGAAGAGGTGCGGCTGCGCCTGGGTACGGCCTTCGACGTGGTGGCGGAACGCAGGCAGACCGATTTTCGCCGCATTTCCGACCGGAGGGTGGAGAACGAGTACGAGATCAAGATCCGCAACCACAAGAAGACGGATGTGACCGTCGAGGTGGTGGAGCACGTGGGCGGCGATTGGGAATTGCTTTCCTCGACGTACAGGCATCAGAAAAAAGACGCCTTCACGATCCTCTTCCCCATCGACGTGAAGGCCGATGGCGAGGCCACGTTGAAATACCGCGTGCGGATCCGGCACTGAGTAGAAGGAATCGCTTCGCAGGGTGCGCTTTTTCGCACCGACAAGGCACGAGGAGATCGTCATTTGAAAACCCTCACGGCCGCCCGAATGCGCGAGGCGGACCGGCGTTGTATCGAGGAAATCGGCATCCCCGGCGCCGTGCTGATGAATAACGCGGGAACCGCCGTGTTCCACGAGGTGGACGGCGGGCCCGTGGGGATTGTCTGCGGCAAGGGCAACAATGGCGGCGACGGGTACGTGGTGGGCCGCCTGGCCTTGCTGGCGGGTTACGAAACCCGCCTGGTGCTGCTCGCCGACCCCGAAACCATCGTGGGCGACGCGGGGATCTTCCTGCGGGCCTACCGGAACCTGGGTGGGGCGGTGACGGTGGCGCGAACGGAGGCGGAAGCCGCCGCCGCCGTCGCGGCCCTGTCGGATTGCCATGTGCTGGTGGACGCCGTGCTCGGCACGGGTGTGAAGGGTGAGGTGCGCGGCCCCATCCGCGCCGCCATCGAGGCCTGGCCCGAGGTGCGTACCGTGGCGGTGGATTTGCCTTCAGGGCTCGACGCGGACCGTGGCACGCCCTGCGGCTGTTGCGTGCGCGCCGAGGTGACGGTCACCTTCCAATACGCCAAGCAGGGCTTCCTCGCGCCGGAAGCCGCACCCTGGCTGGGGCGGTTGGTGGTGGCCGACATCGGCATCCCGGCGATCTGTGCCGATGACGAAGCGTGGGCACGGCGCGGTGCGTGAAGGGTTGCCACTGGAAAAGCCGGTCCGTACCTTTGTGGCGATCTCCCTGCCCAGGACCATGATCACGCGGCTCATCGCCCTGCAGGATCATTTGCGTAAGACCGGCCTCCGCGCTTCCTGGCCGCGTCCCGAAACCATGCACCTTACCCTCCGTTTCCTGGGCGACGTGGCGCCGGTGAAGCTGGACACGCTGAAGAAGGCCCTGGAGACCGGCTACGCCACGTGCGAACCCGTGCGGCTGGCGCTGAATGGGGCGGGTGTGTTTCCCAACCGGCGGCGACCCAAGGTTGTCTTCGCGGAGGTCACGGTCCCGGCGGGGAACCTCGCGCCGCTTCGCGCCGTGGCGGACCTGGCGGCGGTCCAGGCGGGGCTTCCCCCCGACAACAAGGCCTTCCACCCCCACGTCACCCTCGCCCGCCTTCGTCGGGATCGGCTGAATGCCGAAGCCCTGGCCCGGCTTTACCACGCGCTGGACGACGCCGGGACCTTCCACGCAGGTGCAATCGACGTTTCGAATGTGTCACTATTCTCCAGCAGGCTTTCTTCCGGTGGCGCGGTGCATCAAGTAATGGCAACCTACGGTCTGGGTTAAGGAAATGAACGCAATCCTGGATACCTCGTCCACATCGGCCTTCGTGGCACGGCTCTTTTTTTCCGCCTTCACCCTGTACATGATGGCGCTGCTCTTTCGTTGGGTCGCCCCCTGGCTTGAGATGGATCCCTACGCCCCGCGCCTGCGCTGGCTGACGCGCATCACCGATCCGCTCATTCACCTTATGCGCCGCCTTCTTCCGCCATCGGGGCCCGTGGACTGGGCGCCCATGGCCGCCATTCTGGGGGTGTGGGTTTGCCGTGAGCTGGTGGTGGGCATCCTTGCCGGGTGAGACCCGCCCAGCGCGTGTTCCCATGGGAGGGTGCCTGTCCCCAGGCACCACGAATCTCTGCAAAGGCTCGACGAGGTTGAGGACTGTCTCCCTTCCCTTGTGGTATGGTGAAGGGGAAAAAGGGACGGGCGAAGCGGGGAAACGCTCCAGTGCATGATGATTACAGGGACCTGCGCGAGGCCATGGTCGAGGAACAAATCATCCGCCGTGGGGTAGACGACCCCCGCGTGCTGGACGCGATGCGCCGTGTTCCCCGTCATGAATTCGTGCCGGCCTGCCGAGTCGCCATGGTGTACGAAGACCACCCCGCGCCCATCGGTTGCGGACAGACCATTTCGCAGCCCTACATTGTGGCCCTCATGACCGAGCTGCTCGATGCGCAACCGGGCGACCGCGTTCTCGAAATCGGTACGGGGTCGGGCTACCAGACCGCCATTCTCGCGGAACTGGCGAAAGAGGTCGTCAGCGTCGAGCGGCACGAAGAACTCAGTACACGGGCGGGCGCGGTGCTCGCGGAACTGGGCTACGGCAACGTTACGCTTCACATAGGTGACGGCAGCCTGGGCTGGCCGGAGGCCGCGCCCTACGACGCGATCCTGGTGACCGCCGGCGCCCCCGCCATACCGGATCCCCTGGTGGCGCAGCTCGCGCCAGGCGGACGGTTGGTCTGTCCCACCGGTTCGCGGGGCATGCAGCGTATGTTCAAAGCGGTGCGCACCCCCGATGGCCTGGACAAGACGGAATCCATTCGCTGTATCTTCGTGCCCCTGGTAGGCGAAGCCGGCTGGGCCACGGAGACGGGGTAGTCTCTCCCGTGACCGCCCCCCGTACCCGAAGGAAAACGCCCCCCACTGGGCGCGGGGGGCGTTGTGCGCGGTTCTTTCGGGTTATTTCACGGGCATGCCCCAGACTTCGATCTCCACGTAATGGTTGAGGTCGTTGGCGGTGTTCTGGTTGCTGTAAAAGCGGACATAACGCCCTTGGACTCCCTTGCAGTCGATCAGGCGGCCTTTCTCGTCCTCGATGTACTCCTTGTCCTTACCCACGCCCAGGCCCGCCGAATTGTCGTGGTCGTTGTTGTAGACCACGGTCACGTCTTTCTTGAACTCGGGGTCATTACTGACCTTGCCCACGATATCGAAGTAAACCCGTTTGCCTTCGTGGAAATGCCACACCAGGATGGCGTAGATCTTGTATTCCTTCTCCAGATCGATCTGTACCCACTGGACGCCGTCGCCCAACTCGACCAGACTCGAGCGCGAATAATCCTTATCGCCATCGGTGATCTGCTTCAACTCGCCGTGCAGGGGTTCCTTGAAGGAACTGGTGACCGGTTTCCCCAGGGAGATGATCTTGGTACCCTGCGGGGCCATGAAGGGGTCACGATCCTTGAACGTCGGCGGCTCGAGGTTTTCCTCCCAATAGTCCAGCGGCGTGCCGCCAAAGAACGGCTCCGGAAGCTTGAATTTCAGTTCCACCTCGTCCGCCGCAACCGCCGGCAATGCCGTCCAGCACAGCGTTAGAGCGATCATGATAATCACCGCGGGAATCCGAATGGTCATGGTACCTCCTCGTGCCCCTCATGGGGCGAATGTTGACACGTTATTCTCCCGCCAATACGGCCGGATCCACGCATTCTAGCAGACCGGGAAGCACGGTTCATCTTTCCCGAATCCAGGAAGGATTTGAATCCTTTCGCGTGGTCGTGAGAAAATAAAGGCCTTCGTATCCATTCCATCGCAACCCTTTTTGCACCCGGTCCGACCGTGAAAGAGAGGTAAAGCCATGTCTAAACTGGAAGGAAAAGTACTGGTCGCGCAAGGCGGCGGACCGACGGCGGTCATCAACCAGAGCGTGGTGGGCGCCGTGCTCGAATCACGGAAGTATCCCCAGGTGACCAATGTCTATGGCGCGCTGCACGGCGTGCGCGGCATCATTGACGAGGACTTCATCGACCTCACGGAAGCCACCACGCACAACCTGGAAGCCATGGCGGACACCCCTTCGTCGGGCCTGCTCTCGACCCGCGATAAACCGGATGTGGCTTATTGCCAGGAAGTCTTCAAGGTTTGTCAGGCCCATGGTATTCGCTACTTTTTCTACTGTGGGGGCAACGACAGCGCCGACACGTGCCGCATCGTGAACGAAGAGGCGGCCAAGGCCCGGTACGAACTGCGGGTCATCCACGTGCCCAAGACCATCGACAATGATCTCCTGGTAACGGACCACTGCCCGGGCTTCGGTTCCGCGGCGAAGTTCGTGGCCCAGGCCTTCGCGGGGGTGAACCTGGACAACCGGGCCCTTCCGGGGGTTTACATCGGCGTGGTCATGGGACGTCACGCGGGCTTTCTGACCGGCGCGGCGACGCTGGCCAAGAAATACCCCGATGACGGGCCTCATCTCATCTACATGCCCGAGCGGCCCCTCTCCAAGAAGAAGTTCGTGGACGATGTGTCCAAGATGTACCAGAAACATGGGCGCTGTATTGTCGCTGTTTCGGAAGGGGTCTGCGACGGCAAGGGCCGGCCTATTGCCGAACAGTTCAGCAAGGGCGAGAAAGACGCCCACGGCAACGTGCAGCTCTCCGGCACGGGCGCCATGGGCGACCTGCTGAGCGGTTGGGTGAAGGCAGGCACCGATATCAAGCGCGTGCGCGCCGACACCCTCGGTTACTTGCAGCGCAGCTTCCTGGGCTGCGTGAGCGAGGTGGACCAGTTCGAGGCGCGCGAGGTCGGCGAGAAGGCCGCGCAATACGCCATCTGGCACAACCGCGACGGTTCGGTGGCCATCCGCCGCCTGGGTGATTACGCGGTCGAGTATTTCCTTACGCCCCTGAGCACGGTGGCCCGGCACAGTCGCGAAATGCCGGCCAAGTTCATCAACCGTGACGGCAATAACGTGACCGAAGCTTACCGAAGCTACGTCCGCCCCCTCGTGGGCGACCTGCCCATGATGGCACGCGTCCACGCCCCGAAGGTGGCGAAGGTGCTGAACAAGTAAGCGAGAATCGCCAACGCGAAGCGGACCTGTCTACGCGGCCCCTTGTGCATACCGCCCAAGGGGCCGTTCTCGGTATTCCCGAAGGCGGGGATTCATGCCTAGCCACGTCACTTTCGTTCCATGATCATGGATTCCCCTTTGCGCGGGGATGAGTTTTGGGGGGCACCAACGGCCGGCCCTTACCTTTATGCAGTATTAGGGTGCGATTCACCCCGGCAAGCAACGGGATACACGGTCCGAAAAAAACGTGGCCACCGTCCTGCGTGATACAGGACGATGGCCCCCAAAGTGCCTTGGAGCTTCCGTGGCCGTTCCCGCCGGGAACGTCAGCCGGCGCCACTCGACATGTTCTGCCAGACGTACTCGAGATCCGTACTCACGGGAAACTCACCCCGAATCGCGCCACTGGAATCCTTGCCCGGATACTTCAGGAATTCCACATGCCCATCGGCATAGAGCACATTGCTGCCTCCGGGAACGTGGTTGAAATTCATGGCCGTGCGCATGAGATTGGGGTGACCGCCCTGGTAGTTGTTGTCCGGGGTCTGCGCGGAAATCACGTCCCACATGACGGCTATATCGCTCTGTGCTTTTGAACCGGCGGCGGGGTTGTTGATATCCGTGATGAAGAAACGCTCAACACCTTCCTTTAACCGGAAAAGGGTGCTGCCCGCCGTTCCATCACTGCCATGCGCGACGTGTATGTTGTAGCCAAGCTGCCCATTCGGATCCCGCGGGTTATCCACGCCCGGCATGTCACCCTCCGGCGCGGGCCAGACCGCGACCGCGCCCGGATGCCCCTCGCAAACCGTGCCCGCCGTGCTTGCGGCCATGGGGCTCACCCCGTCGTTTTGCATCTTGATGGACCAGGCGATGCCGATCCATTCGATTCCGCCAACGCCGGGCCAAGTCGAACAGACGTAACCGGGATAGATGTAGGAGCGGGGCGCGGACGCGAGGAAATGCAAGCACTCCTTGGCATTCGGAACCCCCCGGGAGGCCTCTTGCGTGGCTTGCTCGAACACGTCCATCGCATCGCCGGACGGCAGGCGCACGAGTCCGAGGCCGTCAATGGCATGAGAATCCGAGGGACACAGTGCAATAGCATAGTCGGTCCAGTAGTCCGGATAGACATCGCGGGATTCAACGAACATCCACCAGCTCGTGTTGGACTGGCGGGGGAACTTGCCCCGGTTTTCACTGCTGTACATTTTGAAAATGAGCCCCCATTGCTTGAGGTTGTTGGCGCAGGACGCGCGGCGGGCCGCCTCGCGTGCCCGGGCCAGCGCCGGCAGCAGAATCGCCGCCAGAATACCGATGATGGCGATAACCACCAACAGCTCAATAAGTGTAAAGCCTTTTCTGTACATCATGTATTTCCTCTTGTTGGGCCCCGGTCGGAAAAACGCAAATCCGCAAGTCTTCATCCTTGCTATCACCTGCTTTCTAGGAAAAACAGTTCATTGTGTCGGCACCATGCGCATGGCTGCCCGTCGCTGAAGCACTTTGTCCTTCGCCGCATTCACCGATGGAAAGCCCGGTCCCCGGGGACCGGGCTTCCCATGTGTTTACTCAGAACAATACGCAGTCGATCCGCCACGCCCGTCAGCCGGCACCGTGGGAGTTGGCCTGCCAGGCATTGATGATCTCGGTGCTGTAGGGGAACGTACCCTCCGGGGGGTCGTTCCAGCCGGTTGCCTTCTTGGGATACTTGAGGAACTCGACGTGACCGTCCATCCACAGCACGTTGCCACCGCCCGGCACGTGGTTAAAATTCATCGACGAGGGTTCGAGCGCCGGGTGGCCACCGGCGTAACCGGGCGCGGGCGGCTGGCCGGAGAGAACGTCCCACATCACCGCGATGGTGCTCTGTGCCTTGGCACCGGCGGCGGGATTATTGATGTCCGTGATGAAGAAGCGCTCGATGCCCTCCTTCAACAGCTTGATGGTCGTTTGAGGCTGGCCGTCGCTACCATGCATGGAAGGCGGACCACCGAACTTGGGTCCGACGAAATCGCCACAGCATGGAATGTCAACGTTTGGTGCCGTCGTATCCTGCAAGTTCCCCGGATGACCTTCACACACAGTTCCGGCGGTTGAATTCCACTGCTGGCTGGAGCCGCCCATGCTTGAACCCCAGAATGACGTAATCCCATATTCCACGCCGCCCATGCAGTGCCAGTCCTGGCAGACATAGCCGGGGTACATATAGGAACGCGGGATGGAAGCCAGGTAACGCAGGCATGCCTTGTCTGCGGCATCGCCGCCTTGGGCCGCCTGAACCGCCTGGTTCCACACATCCATCGCATCACCGGGAGGCATGCGCAACGCCGCCAATGAATCAATGGCATGGGAATCAGAAGGACACAATGTGATGGCGTAATCCGTCCAGTAGTCGGGATAAATCTGGGCGGCGTCCATGTAAAGCCACCACGTGGTGGGTGAACAATTCGGGAACTTGCCCTTGTTCTCGCTGCTGTACATCTTGAAAACAAGTCCCCATTGCTTGAGGTTGTTGGCGCAGGACGCGCGACGGGCCGCCTCGCGGGCACGGGCCAACGCCGGCAGCAGGATCGCCGCCAGAATACCGATGATGGCGATAACCACCAACAGCTCAATAAGCGTAAAGCCTTTCCGTTGCATGACAATAATCCTCCTTTGCTGATGGATTTCCAGGTTTTTATGAATCACATTTTCTAAAAAAAACGACCCCAATGAACTCATCGGCGTTGTTATCACCTCCCTTCCATGAAACGACAAGTTTTTTCTCTTGCCCGGCCGAACTACCACGCCCTCGTTTTTCCCATAACCACGACATGCCTTGACCGAAGCAAGATCCACTTGTGCAATTATTGCGCGGAAACCCGATAATGTCAATAGTTTTGCGCAGCATTATAACTATGCGCAATTCCCTACCACAAAAAGGACATCATTTTTCGCATTACCACTTTTGAGGAAGGGTTATTTTATTCTTTTTAGGTTAATACGTATATATGTCATTTACAAAAAACGATTATCGGTGAAACCGCCTTTTCGAAAATGGCGTTCAGCCTTGGTGGGCCAGGGCCCTGTGGGGCGCACCCACGGCCCGATATTCCACCCGCCAATCGTGGCGGTGTTATTCATGGTCCAATGTTGTCTCTTTCGTACTAACGGTCCGCCGTGGGAATACACCATTATCGTCCCCCGGGATTGGGGATATCGCCAGGCTCGGCGAAAATCCGGGCGCGACAAAGGCGGTTCCCCTTCTTTGTCACGCCCCGTTCCAGTTCTCTATACTTTGGCGAAAGCCCGCCACCACGGGAGGCGCGGCTGTCCTTTGTGTTGAAGCCTGCCACCCAGGGGAACGAAACGCTTGAGCGAAGCCGTCGAGAAGGCCCGCGCGCGCCATGCGGTGTTGCGCGAAGTGATCGAAGAGCACAGCCGCCTTTACTATGTGAAGGCGGAGCCGGTCATCAGTGACCTGGAGTTCGACGCGTTACTGCGTGAACTGGAAGAGCTGGAGGAACGTTTTCCCGCGTTGCGCACGCCGGACTCCCCCACGCAACGGGTGGGGGGCGCGCCCATCGAAGGTTTCGAGACCGTCCGCCATCGTGTGCCCATGCTCTCCATCGACAACACGTACAACGCCGATGAACTCCGGGAGTTTGACGCGCGGGTCCGGCGGGGCCTGGAGGGCGACGCGCCGGCCTATGTGGTCGAGTTGAAGCTGGACGGGGTGGCCATGTCACTGCGCTACGTGGAGGGCGTGCTCGACCGGGCGGTGACGCGGGGCGACGGCGTGCAGGGGGACGACGTGACGCAAAACGTGCGTACCATTCGTTCGGTGCCGCTTCGGCTCCGGGGCGAAGCGCCCCCCCGGCTGGAGGTGCGCGGCGAGGTGTACATGACGGTGCGCGAGTTGGAGCGGCTGAACCGGATCCGCGAGGACCAGGGTGAGGCGCCCTACCGCAATCCACGCAACACCACCGCGGGCACGCTGAAACTGAAGGATCCCCGCCAGGTGGCCCAACGCCGCCTGGCGATCTGCCTCTATGACCTGGTCCCCGACGCGGGGGTTCCTCCAATGTTTCATCACCAGGCACTGGAACGCTTGCAGGCCTTCGGTTTTCCGGTGAATCCCCATTACGAGCGTTGTACTTCCATCGACGAAGTGATCTACATCTGCCACCAATGGCGCACGAAGCGGCACGACCTGGACTACGAAATCGACGGCATGGTGGTGAAGGTGGATTCGCCCGAACACCGCGCGCGCCTGGGCGTCACGGCGAAATCGCCCCGCTGGGTCATCGCCTACAAGTTCCCGGCGGAGGTGGCGCGGACCAGGCTGAAGGCCATCCAGGTGCAGGTGGGCAAATCGGGCGCCATTACCCCCGTGGCCGAGATGGAACCGGTGAAACTGGCGGGCACGGTGGTGCGCCGCGCTTCCCTCTACAACTTCGAGGACCTGGAGAAGCGGGATATCCGCGTGGGCGACACGGTGGAGGTGCAGAAAGCGGGCGAGATCATCCCCCAGGTGCTGCGTCACGTGCCGGAACTGCGCGACCCGGCGTCGCTCCCCTTCGAGATCCCGGCGGTCTGTCCGGCCTGCGGCGCCGAGGTGCATAAGGACCCGGACGGCGCATTCCTCCGTTGCCTGAACCTGGCGTGTCCGGCCCAGGTGAAAGAGCGGCTGGAGCATTTCGCCAGCCGTAAGGCCATGGACATCGAGGGGCTGGGGCCGGCGGTGGTGGATCAGTTGTTCTCGAAGGGCCTGGTGAAGGACCCGGTAGACCTCTATGAATTGGAAGCGGCCCAATTGGCGGCGTTGGAGCGGATGGGCGAAAAGTCGGCGGCGAACCTGGTGGCGGCCCTGGAGGCCAGCAAGGCGCGGCCCCTGGACCGGCTGCTGTTCGGATTGAATATCCGCCACGTGGGCCGCTCCACCGCCGAGGCCCTGGCAGCGGCCTTCGGCACCATGGAGGCCCTCATGGCGGCCACCACCGGGCAGTTGATGGAGGTGCCGGACGTGGGCGAGGTGGTCGCGGAAAGTATCCATGATTTCTTCGCCACCCCGGCCAACCGGGGCCTGGTGGCGCGGCTGGCCGCTCACGGCCTGCGCATGGACGCCGCGAGGCCCGAAGCGAACGGCGGCGCCCGTCCCCTGGCGGGCAAGACCTTCGTGGTGACGGGGAAACTCCAGCGGGGGTCACGGGATGATATTCACGCGCGCATCAAGGCCCTGGGCGGGAAAGCGACATCCAGCATCAGCAGGAAGACGGATTACCTGGTGGCCGGGGAGAACGCCGGTTCCAAGCTCGCCAAGGCGGAAGAACTCGGCGTAACGGTGTTGACGGAGGAGGCCTTTTTCGCAATGATAGAGGATCTCGAATGACCGAAGCCCGCGTCACCGCCCCGCCCCGCTTGGGCCAGGAAGAAGGGCGGCAGCTCATCACCGAGGTCAAGGCACGGGCCGGCAAGGGCGGTGATGTGGTTATCGACCTGGGCAACACGCAGGAGATGGACTCCCTGGGCGGGGCCTGTCTCGTGGACACCGCCTTGATTGTAAAGCGGAGGAACGGTGCGTTCCGGATCGAGAACGCCCGCGGTCCCGTGGCCGAGTTCATCGAAATGATCGAACCGGCATTGCACCCGCCCCCGCCCCGGCCCAAGCCGGAGGACAGCACCTTCGTCGAGATAGGGGGCAAGGCACTGCGCTACGTCGGCGAGGTGGGTGAGTTTCTCGCCCTGTGTTTCGACGCCTTCTACTGGACGATCATCGCCCCCTTTGAGGGCCGCGGCTTCCGATGGGGCATCTTCGTGGATGAAGTGCTTGAAATGGGCGTGCGCGCCGTGCGCATTGTCTTCCTCATGAACTTCCTTCTCGGGCTGATCATCGCCATGCTCTCCGCGGCACAGGCCCGGGGATTCGGCATCACCATCTACGTGGCCGACCTCGTCATGATCGGCTTCGCCCGCGAGCTGGCGGCCATCATGACCGCCGTGGTGGTGTCGGCCCGCACGGGCGCGGCCATTGCCGCCGAGATCGCCACTATGAAGGTGCAGGAAGAGATCGACGCCATGCGCGGCATGGGCCTCAGCACCTCCCAATTCCTGGTGGCCCCGAAGGTGCTGGCCCTGTCTGTTTCGCTGCCCTGCCTGATGACCATCGGACTCGTGGCGGGCATCCTGGGCGGTTGCGTGTGGGGCGTTTTCGTGCTCGGATTTCCGCCCTCGGTCTGGCTCGACGAGACCCTGGGCGCGGCCCATCTGAGCGACCTGATGCAGGGCTACCTCAAGACCCTCTTCTTTGCCATTGCCATCGCGCTGATTGGCTGTCACAATGGCTTCCGCGTCACCGGCGGATCACGCGGCGTGGGCCTCATGACCACGCGCGCGGTGGTGATGGACATCTTCGTGATGATCTGTATCGACATTGTTTTCGCCGCCATTTTCTACTACGTTCTGGGACGATAAGGCACCATGAGCGAAACCATCCTGCGCGTGGAAAACCTGGTGACCCACTACGGGGAGACCAAGGTGCTCGACGGCGTTTCCTTCGACGTGGAAAAGGGCGAGATCTTCGTCATTATCGGCGGTAGCGGCTGCGGGAAGAGCACCCTCCTCAAACACATGTGCGGCCTCCTGCGCCCCACTTCGGGGAGCATCTACTATGGCGACCGGGATATTACGGTCATGGACGAGGAAGAACTGGTGACGATCCAGCGCGCCATCGGCATTGCCCTCCAGTCCAGCGGCTTGTTCAATTCTATGACCATCGGCGATAATGTGGCCATGCCCCTGCGGGAGTACGGCAACGTTGACCCGGCGTTGATCGACGCCGTGGTACGGATGAAACTCAGCCTGGTGGGCATGGCGACAGCGCAGCACCTCATGCCCAGCGAGCTGTCCGGCGGCATGCGCAAACGCGCGGGCCTGGCCCGGGCCATCGCACTGGATCCGCCCGTGGTGTACTTCGACGAACCCTCGGCGGGCCTGGATCCCATCATGGCGGCGGGCCTGGACGATCTCATCCTCGACCTGCGGCGCATGCTGGGCACGACCTTCATCATCGTGACCCATGAGTTGGATTCGATCCGAAAGATTGCCGACCGTATGCTCATGCTGGACCGGGGCAAAACGGTCTTTCTCGGCACCGTGGACGACGTGGAAACCCAAGGCAGCGACCGGGTGCGGCAGTTCTTCGACCGTCGCGCCGACGAGTACATCACGCAACGCAATATATGAGCGCGGAAGGAAAGGCGCATTGGCAACACGTAAGCAGCAATTCAAAGTGGGCCTTTTCCTGGTTTTCTGCTTCGGCCTGATGGCCGCGGGCGCGGTCTACCTGTCCGGCCTCTACGAGGAAAAGGGCCTGTCCTACTCAATTGTTTTCGACGAATCGGTCCTGGGCGTTTACGAGGGCGGACTGGTGGAGTACCTGGGCGTGGCGGTGGGTAAGGTGCAAAACATCGAGGTTACCCGGGCCAACCAGGTCAGGGTGGATATCCTCATCGATCCCGGCAAGGTACAGTTGCGGCAGGGGGTCCAGGCCCAACTGGTCATGTACAGCCTGGCGGCCGGCACCATGGCCATCTCCCTCAGCGGCGGCGATGGGGGCGCTCCCCTTCCTCCCAACAGCCGGATTCCCGCCAAATCGAGCATGTTCAAATCGGTGAGCAGCAGCGTGGACCAACTCATGGCCGACGTGGCCCGGGTCGTGGCGCAAGTTAAAGAGGGACTCCAGGGGCTGGAGGAAGGCGAGCTGAATCTCGTTGTCGAACGGGTGAACGCCCTGCTGGAAGACGGCGAGGGTTTCCTCGCAGAAAGCCAGGCACTCGTGAAAGAAACCACTGAAACCGTCCGGCAGGTGCGGGGCCAAACTGGGGGCGTCATCGACGAAGTGCGGGAGTTGGCTTCGGAGCTCCGCAACACCGCCAGGGACGTGGACGCCCTTATCGTCGTGGCCACCGCCAAGGTGGAAGCGCTTGACGTTACCCAGACCCAGGCCGAGCTGAATCGCGTGTTGACCAATCTGGGCGACCTTTCGAGTAAACTCAATGACGCCATGGGACAGTTCGACGCGCTCAGCGCGAACTTACAGCACAAGACGGACAATGTCGCGTACAGCCTGCGCGATGCCGTGCGGGAGATCAGCGATACGCTGGACGCCGTGCGCCAGCTCGTGGACCAGGCGAAGGAAGATCCCGCGGCATTTCTTCGCGGGCCGGCGGTTATCAAGGAGAATGGGGAATGAAACGAACCCTCTTGGCCGCGCTGATGGTGGCGGGATTGGCCGGATGTCTCACCAGCGGGGAAGTAACGCCCACGCGGCGCTACACCATCGAGCCCGTCATCGAGGTGACCCGTTCGGAGGCCACCGACAGAACCCTGGGCATCCGTCCATTGGAAGCGGCCCGTCCCTACCGGGAAGCCATGGTGTACCTGGACCAAGGCCGGGAATTAGGCCGAAGAATCCGGGAAGAATGGGCCGAACGGCCCGAGGAGGTGTTGACCCGCGCCATTACCGATGCCCTGGCCGCCACGGGATGCTTCGCCGACGCGGGCAATGCCGCCCACATGGCCCGTCCGGACTATCTCCTCACGGGGGAGGTGCGCGAGTTCCGCGAGAACCGCACCACGACGCCCTGGCAGGGAGAGATCGAAGTGCGGTTGGAACTGCGCGAAGCCCGCGGCGTGAAGCTGGTGTGGGCCGCCACCCTTCGGGCAACGGCGCCCATGGAGGATGAAAGTGCTTCCGGCGCCGCCCGCGCCCTCGCACGGGCCGTGGCGGACGTGGCCGCGGAGGCCGCTCAAGCCATGGCCGCGGCGGTGCGGTAGGCAAATGTATTCCCATGGAGGCATGGGAACGAGCAAAAGGGTTTCGTACAGGGTGGGCCTTGGCCCGCCACAACCTTCCCTCGAGGGTGGTGTGTCCGCCGTTGACGCGGGCAGACAAGCGGCCAACGGCACGCAAAGATAGCGGTGATTACGCCCGCGAAGCGGGAAAAACGGTGGGACACCCCCCATCAAGAGACGTCTTTCAGCTAGACGGTTTCTTCCCGAAGCCCGCTGAAAATCTCCTCCTCGTCGCCCCGGTAGAGCAGCATGTCGTCCACGGCCAGGGTCTCTTCCCTGGTGAGAGGAAAGAACTTTCCTTCACCCCGCGCGTGAACCACGCCTTCCCCATCGACTATTTCGCCCCGTGCCTGAACATAACGCCGCCGCACTTCCTTCACGTCGCAGCACACGGTCAAGTCCCGGCCGGCCGGAACGGACCGCACATAGCGTATCTTGAGTTCCCCCGTGACGCACATGCGTTTCACCGCCCGCGCCGCGGCCCAGCCCATGCACTCGTCCAACACGGCCGCCACCACCCCGCCATGGACCGTGTTCGGGTAGCCGCAATGGTGCTCCACCGCGGTGAGACGCATTTTCACCTTTCCGTCTTCCACGTAGAATCGTCCCCGCAAACCGGCGGGGTTGTCTTCTCCACAAACAAAGCACGACGTGGAATTGGGCAGCATCTTTCGGCCGTTTTCGCTCAACACAGACTCCTCTAACAGGTGGGGGTGAAGCGTCGATCATAACAAAACACCCCCTCGGCTTGAAAACGCATGCGGGGCGGGGCTTCGCCGGAATCTATTTCTCCCGGCAGCCCTTCCCATCGCAGGCATCGCCTTGCTTTTGGTATGGGAGGAAGGATGACAGGCGCAGACGCCGCCGGGCGATGGCGCGATACGCGGGACGTGCGAAATGCCCCATAAGGGGCCAGCCAAGCATGCGGCCCAGCCAACGCCACCGGGGAATCACGGAAAGCAGCAGGGGCAATGCCTCCACACCGGCGCGCACGTCTCCATTCTGCGCGACAACCTGTATTGCGGTCCGACAGGCGTCCTCCGAGACCATGGGGGCCTTTGCGATGCGTGCCGCGGAACGGCAATCCACGAATTGCAGCGCATTCTCGGGGGAACGCCGCTCGAACCAGCGCCGTGCCCTTTGGCAAAGGGGACACTGGGCATCGTAAACCACGATTAACGGGGGTTGATCCATATGTTCCTTAACGAAACCAGCCGCAACCTCATTCCCCGGAATGCGACCATGAAAGGCAAACTTTTCCGTCGTACAGGACAATCTCCCGAGGGTAATCCCCCATGGTGCATAAAAAACTCAGCCGTTGGCACTACCCCAAACCATCGTCCTCGCGAACGCGAAGAGCCATGTGTTGGCGATGACGTTGCCCTTATTCATGGATTCCCGCGTGCGCGGGAATGACGGTCGGTTGTGGCACGGACGGCGGCGGCGATTCCTGGTTCCGGCTATGCCGGGTTGGGGTCGTGAACGCCCGCTTTTCTCAATGCGCGGGCTGGCGGCTGCCCCGTTCGGCGCGCCCGGCACGGTTTCGGGGGACCACCACGCCCATGCGCATGCCCCCCGTACCCGGTGCGGTAGAGGCCGCGTTTGCTTCGGAAAAAGCCCTTTCAATCCGATCTCCGGCCCGGCCCTTGCGTTTGGCGGACAGGGCGGCATGGACCTGGTGAATGCCCGCCGTGGCAAAACCGCTCATGCGCTTACGAAGGTCGCGCATGGCTTCCGCGCATTCCTGGTCCAGCTTGATGAGGCAGGCCTGACAGAGGCGCTTGCTGTGGCTGATGGCGGGGGCACCACAGCAACCGCAACGGGGTGGTTCCTCCGTTCCGTTACCCCCGATGCGCCCCCCATCCAGCATGCGCGTCACCACATCCAGCGTTACCTGGGCCACGGAGGCCACCTCCGGGGCCGTCAATCCTTCGCGGAAATCCAGGGCCTCTCGCACTCGGGCGTATTCCGCCTCCTCCTGGGGCCAGCAGCTTGGACAGACCGGTTGATCCTCCTGGAGGAATAATTCTTTACAACGAGCGCATTTAGCTAAGGTCGGCAATGGTATATTCTCCTCAATTCCAAGAGATTATACCATTATTCCACGTATCAGGAGGTGTGCCGGACGTGATGAATGACCTTCTTGAGCGCCGTCACCACCTCATGCACGTTTTTGTCGGTCATTTGCGGGTGCAGGGGCAGGGAGAGGATCTCATGGGATACGCGCGTGGCCTCGGGCAGGTCTTCAGGCTTCATGCCCAGATGTTCCCGGTAGTACCGGTGCAAATGGAGTCCGTAGAAGTGGACGCCCGTCCCGATATTCTCCTGGCGCAGCAAATAGGCGATCTCGTCGCGGCTTCGGTCGAGGCGATCCAGCTTCAAACGGATCACCATGAGGTGCCAGGCGTGTTCCACTCCGGGACACACGCGCAACAGCTCGATCTCGTCGATCTCAGCGAGTACGGCACGGTACATTTGCGCCAGGCGACGGCGCGCGGCCATGAATTGGGGAAACTTCTTGAGTTGCTCGATGCCCATGGTGGCGCTCACGTTGCCCATGAGGAACTTGAAGCCGGGCGCCACGACCTCCCGTGGCGCGGCCACGGCGCTGCGGCCATAGCGGTCCCAGGCGGTGGCCTCCATGCCGTTGGCGGCAAGGAGACGGAGCCGCGCGGCGGTCTCGGGATCCTTGAGGGCGATCATGCCGCCCTCCATGGTGGTAATGTTCTTGATGGCGTAGAAACTGAAGCAGGTGGGGTTGCCCGTGGCACCCACGGGCACACCGTCGCGGGCGGCGCCGAGGGCATGGGCGGCATCCTCGATGAGGGGCAGGCCGTGGCGGGTGGCGATTTCCTGGAGCCGTGCCATGTCGCAGGGCTGGCCGGCCATGTGAACGGGGATGATGGCCCGGGTGCGGGGCGTGATGGCCGCCTCGACCAGGTCGGGATTGACGTTGAGCGTATCGGCCTCCACGTCCACGAAAACGGGCGTGACGCCCATGTTCAGCAGGGTGTTGCCCGTGCTGCTCCAGGTGATGGGCGGGCTGATGACCTCGTCGCCCGCCTTCACACCGGCCTCGGCCAGGCACAGGTGCAGGGCGGCGGTGCAGGAGTTCACGGCCACGGTGTGGGGCGCGTTCACCGTGTCGGCAAAGGCCCGCTCAAAGGCGGCGATTCGGTCCCCCGACGTGATCCACCCGCCTCGAAGGGCGGTGAGAATGGCCTCTTCCTCCTCGGGGCCGAGGTTGGGCCGGGCCAGGGGAACAAAGCGGGCGGCCACCGGCTCGCCGCCTTCATCCACGGGCGTGGCGCGCAGGGTTTTCATGCGGTACACGTTGAAAAAGGCTTCGTCGAAGGGATCGACGGTCGGGTCATCCAGGAAGCCGCGCACCTCGATGATGCCTTCTTCCAGGGTGTGCTTCGGGAGAAAATGGAGCCGCTCCTTCAATTTGCCGAAAAGGACGCGGAAGTTGCGCAGGTCATCGTCATCCGTGGCCCGATCCACCCGGATCCCTTCAAAGTGGGCGGCCACCAGTGCCGCCAAATCGGCGATGCGGAGGTTGAACTCGTCCGCCCCCACGTTGAAGACTTCGCCCCCCACGACCGCAGCGTCGGCTTCGAGAAAGAGCTGAAAGGCCCGCGCGGCATCCCGCACGTGGATGAAAGGCCGCCATTGATTGCCACCGCCGCGCACCTCGATGCGCCCCTGGCGCGCGGCGGTGGCCACCATCTGGTTGACGGCAAGGTCGAAACGCATGCGGGGCGCCAACCCGAAGAGGGTGGCGGTGCGTCCCACGACGGGCGTGAAATGAGGGGATGCCATGGCCCGCAGGGCCGTTTCGGCGGCCAGCTTGCTCTTCCCGAACGTGGAAACGGGATTGGCGGGGCTTTCCTCGTCGAGGAGTTCAAAAACCCCCAGCCCGTAGACACTGCATGAAGAAGCCAACACGAAGCGGCCCACACCGGCGCGCACCGCCCGCTGGGCCAGTTCGATGGTACTCTCCACGTTGACATCCATGGCGGTGTCGGCATCGAGATCACAGGAGGGATCGTTCGACAGGCTGGCGAGGTGCATGATGGCTTCCACACCGTCCAGCAGCTCCGGGTGCTCCTGCAGGCGGCGAACATCGCCTTCCACCACTTCGCACCCGTTGTTTGCCGCCAGTGTTTCAAGGGCTTCCCGCCCGAAACAGAACCGGTCGAAAACCCTGACGCGGTGTCCCGCGTGGAGCAACCTCGACACGAGACAGGAGCCCAGGTAGCCGCCGCCCCCCGTGACCAAGACTTGCATGCGTTGTGCTCCCATGGATGTTCGGCATTTGCTTCCGCCACAAAACGGAAGTATATCAAGCCATCCGCCCGGCAGAACAATTGCCCCCGACATGGCTTGGAGGGGAAAGGCGGGACAGGCTTCCACGTACCCCGGACAACGCCTTTGACGCCGAACTTGTCATGCCTACGGGGAAGAGTGATAAGGTAGCGGTAAACCGAAACATGGGATGCCGCTTCCTGGGAGGATTTATGAAACCACGGGGAAACACCGGTTTGCCAGGGTTGTTTCCCCCATGCTGAACACCATGGTGCTTGGCGAGGTACATTCCTTATGGGCCAGATTCTGATTCTTGATGACGACAAGGATGTCAGTAACGTCTTGGCAAAACATGTTGCGCGGGCGGGCCATCATGTCTCGCTGGCCCATTCGCTCCGGGATGGGCTCGACGCCGCGGCGCGCACGGCCTTCGACATCATCTTCCTTGATTTGCGTTTCCCCGACGGCTCGGGACTGGATGTGCTTCCCCGGCTGAAGTCCGGCGTGTGGCCGCCCGAGGTGATTATCATCACCGGCGCGGGCGACACGGAAAGCGCCGAACTGGCCATGCGGTGCGGTGCATGGGATTTTGTCCAAAAGCCCTTTTCCTCGAAAGTAATCCTTTTATCTCTATCCCGGGCCATGCAGTACCGGGAGAGCCGGTTGGCCGCGGTGGAACACGTCGTTTTCCACACCCCCGACATCGTGGGGCACGCGCCCGCCTTGCGGATTGCGTTGGACATGGCGGCCCGGGCCGCCAACGGCGATGTGGATGTGCTTATCGTGGGTGAGACCGGAACGGGTAAGGAACTCCTCGCGAGGGCCGTCCACGAAAACAGCGCCCGCGGCTTGGAACCTTTTGTCGTCGTGGATTGCGCCGCACTGCCCGAAACGCTTATTGGCAGCATGCTTTTCGGGCATGAGAAGGGTGCTTTTACCGGTGCGGACCAAAGCCACCAGGGGCTCATTTCACAGGCCAACGGGGGAACACTCTTTCTGGACGAAGTGGGTGAGATGCCCCCCGCGATTCAGCGCGCCTTTCTTCGCGTGTTGCAGGAACACCGCTTCCGCCCTGTTGGCGCCCAGACCGAGCAACAAAGCAACTTCCGGGTCATTGCGGCCACCCACCAGGATCTTGACCGGATGGTGGCCCGGGGCCTTTTTCGGCAGGATCTTCTTTTCAGGTTGCGTTCGGTGACCATCCCACTGCCTCCCTTGCGCGAGCGGCTTGAAGATCTGCCCCTGCTGACCGCCCATTTCATACGGCGCGAATGCAATCTTCGGGGCCGCGATATTCCCGGCGTGAGCGAAGACTTCACGGAGGCGCTTCAGGCCCACCACTGGCCCGGAAATGTCCGGGAGTTGTCCCATGCCATTGCCGCGGCCGTGGTGAACGCGGGCATCGATCCTATTCTCTTTGCCAATCACCTCCCCATCAGCGTTCGCGTACCCCTGGCAAGAGCCCATGTTGTTCAAAGCCCCGCTCCCGGGCCCGTCGAAACGGATTCGAAGGATAAGGTCGGCCTTTCCGAAACGCTCGGTCCTTTCAGGGAGATGCGCGACCAGTTTGAAAAGGTTTACATGACTGAACTGGTACGCCGGGCGGAGGGCGACATTGAGGCCGCCTGCCGGATTTCCGGTCTGTCGCGGCCCCATGTTTACGCCACGCTCAAGAAGCACGGGCTCAAGCTTCGGTAAACGGACCAATGGCCATGGATGTTGTTTTACTTGGTGTAGGCACCCCGCGGAGCGGCACAATGGGCATGTTGCGCAATATCCTCATCGTCATGTTGTTGGGTGCCCGAGTATCCATGGCCGACGCGCCTTCCGGGCAAATGCCCCGGTACGTGTTCGTCAACCGTGCGCCCGGCGTTGCCTGGTCCGCCGGACATCCCCAATCCTTTACCGCGGAGCGTTTCGAGGAAATCCCCAATACCCTGGCCTGTCCGGAAAACCCTTTGCTCCGGATTGGCGTAACCTTTGTTTTTGATTTTTTTCGCTACGATCCGAAAGCCCTTCGCGAAAGTCTCGAGCGCTTCCTGGCCCTGAGCGAGGAGACCGGCATCCCCGTACTGGTGCAGTTGGATGGGCAGAACTGGTGGGGATACCGTTCCGACCTTTGGAACTGGTGGGATCCCAGGGCGCCGGGCTACAACCCGGCCAACGTCTTGAACGTGGAATGGACCGGGTGGGAAGCTGAGTGCGCGGTAAAAATCTGCTGGCGGAATTGGGGCCGCCAGGTTCGCGTGTTACCCGCGCCGAACCTGGCAAGTCCGGCCGTTTTGAAAGCCCATCGGGAAGCCCTCGACAAGCTCGTGCCGGTGATCACGGCGTGGTGGCAACAGCTTCCGACAGACCGGAAGTACCTGCTTGGCGGGGTGAAGGTGGGCCATGAAGCGGGCATTGGCTATAACGCCTACCACTACCCTGATGGAAACCGCTACCTGGAACAACCGGTGGAGGCGGACCCGCAATACGGCCTGGATCTTGATCGGGGCCTGGGCGGCGGCTTGGCGCAATTGGGTTACGCCGCCGTGAAAACCGCGGGCATCGCCGACCACGGGGCCATCACCCGGGAACAAATTGGCGAGGTGACCCGACGTTACCTTGCCTTCCTGTCCCGCGCGTGCGTTGAGAACGGACTGCCCCCTTCGCTGGTCTACACCCACCAGGGCGGCACCTATGCGCCCTGGGGGAAACACCTGCCCTTTACCGCGGCATGTAATCCCCATGCCACGCCCGGCTGGAGCTTCTACGGACTCGACCCCCGCGCCGCGAAGGGGATGGAGGATGCCTTTGCGCGACAGGGGAACGAACGGTGGGCGGCGGTCGAATGGTGGTGGGGGGCGCCCGGGGAAGCGGGCTGGTACCGTCACTTTCGCGACACCCTGACCCATGGGGACTGCCGCTTCATTTCCATTTTTAACTGGAACTGTGGGTTCAGCTTCAAGCGTGAAGCGGCCGGACAGCGCGCGTTGCGGCGCCTCGTGGAGACATGGACCGGCGGGTAAACATTCCGGCGTTACGGGAAGGCCTGTCCAATCATCTGGTCCCAGGCGCCCATCAGGATGGACTCGACAAAGGACGAAACGGCCTCCGGGTCTCCGCTGAGCAGTGCGTTGTACTCCCCCAGCGCCGTGGTGAAGTTTCCCAGCAACTGGAACAGTTGATTCACCGTTTGTGAGAGCAGCGCGAGGGTGTCGGGATCACTGAGCAATTCTTGAAGCGCCTGGGTGGCCAGCATGATGGTGTCGGCGGAAGCCAGGGTGTCGCTGGGCAGGGCCGCGGAATTACCTACCTGCTCTCCGAGCCGCAGCAAGGCCTGGTAGACCTGCGTGGCGCTGTCAAAATCACCCACCGACTCATAGTAAGCACCCAGTTCCGCCAACTTCGCGGTCATGGAGGAAATATCGGCATATTCATCCGCGCCGCCGAGCAGGGCCGACAGGTATTTCGCGGTTTCACGGTCCAAACCGGCCGCTTCCAGCACGTCCGCGCGGGCATTGGCACTTTCCAGGCTGTAGTTTTGGGCTTCCTCGTAGGTATTTCCCTGGGCGAGCGCCTGAAGCGCCGCGTCATAGTCACCCGTTTCATAGTAGAGGGCCGCTTCCGCGTAAGAGGGCAGGCCGTTGTTGGTGTCCAAAGCGCCCCAAAGGGCGACTTGGGCGAGCTGTTCTTCCAGGGAGGCGCCGTTGTCGCCCATGGCGCGGGCAAGGGACAACTGCAAGTAAGGGTCCTCCGGATGATCGGCCACCAGGCCTTCCAGTACCTGGACCGCCTCATCCGGCGGGAGATACTGGGTGGCACCCACCATCTGCTCGACGGTGAGACCGCCTTCTTCGAGCAGGTCCCGGGCTTCCTGGGGCGTTAACTGCGCCCATTCGGCCAGACGCGCGAGGGCGTCCTTGTCATTGGCCTGACCCAGCCGGTGCTGTTCTATGGCCTCTGCAAGCGTTACCTTTCGTTCCTGCGCGGTCTTCTCCGTTGCCTTTTTCTCCGCGTCGGGCTCGGGACGTTTCAGAATCGCCTGGGGCAAGGCGCTGATGGGGGGCCAGTCGGGCAACACCAGTTCGTTGCCGTTGCCCTTACCGGGCTCGGTAGCGTTGCCGGCATGGGGCGGCCCATTCCCCGCCGGGAGGTGGGTGCCGCCGCGGGCGACTCGTGGCTGCTCGACCGGTTGATCCGTCCAGCGTGCCGCCAGCAACCCGGCGAGGATCGCCACGGTCGCCGCCGCCGTCAAGCCAAGCCCCCGCAACCAATAGGAGAAGGTGCGGGTGGAAGCGCGCCACGTGGCGGGTCTGGCGGTCACCTGTCTCGCCCGGCGGCTCGTCTTGACCACGTGCATGACCTCGTCAACCATATCCACCCGTGGCGTCCCTTGCGCCAAATCCCGGCCCAGCGCCGTCAGGGTTTCCTCAAGCTCCATGTCCTCGCGGGCCGCCACGGTGGCCCATACCTCGTCTTCAATATCAACGGCCTGGGTGTGATCCCGGATGGTTTCACCCAGCCCCCAGAGCGCCTCTTCAACCCGGTGCGTTTGGGGGTCTTCAGCCAATTCGCGGGCGCACGCAACCGCGTCCATGACCGCCTGTTCGACGGAAAGGTTCGGGGGAACCGCCCGGCACTCATCCGCCAGCACGCGCAACGCGCTGTCCAAGCGCCGCATCTCGTCCACCTCCCGGCGTAAATCGGGATGGGTTCGCAAGGTCCGCTCGAAGCGTGCCCGCGTCACCTCGTCGAGGGCATGGTCCACGTAGGGCATCACCAGCGGGTGTTCGGGCAGGGAGGCTTCATCGATAAGGCGCGTGCCTTCCCTGATTTCCTGCACGCCGGTCATGACCGAATCGACGATATCCACCTCGTTTTTGGGGGCAGTCGCCGCACCGATGGCCACCAGGCCCTCGGTCAGGGCGGCCAGTGCCGCGTGATGTTCCCGGCAGAACGCGCAACGAGCCATGTGCGCCTCCAGCGCCGCTACTTCGCCCTTGCCCAGGCCTCCGTCCAGGTGAGCCATGATGGCGGCCTGGTATGTCTCACACGGCGTGCTCACATCGTCTCCCAAATATGCGCGCAATGTTTGCGCAACTGGCGCAACGTCCGGTGGATCCGCGTTCTCACGGCCCCTTCCGTACTGTCCATGATCTCGGCGATTTCCCGCGCGGAAAGCAACTCGAAATAGCGCAGCATCACCATTTCACGGGCGTCCCGTGAAAGCTTGTTCAATGCCTCCAGCAAGGCCCCGCGGCGTTCGTCCGCCATGAGGGCTTCCGAGGCGTCTGTCGCGTCCCACCGGAGGATCTCACCCGAATCCTCCCGTGCTTCGCTGGCGTATTCTTCAAGGGTCTCCATCAACACCGTCTTCTTGCGCTTCAATTCGTTCAGGCAGAGGTTACGGGTGATGCAGAGCATCCAGGGCTTGAAACTGCGTTCCGTGTCAAAACGGTCGCGCGCCGAATAGATGCGCAGAAAGGTTTCCTGCGCCATCTCCTTCGCTACTTCCACGTTCTTCACGTAATACAGGCTGAAGCGAAAGACGTCGTTTTGATAGCGCCTGACCAGCTCCGCCAGGGCCTCATCCGTGCCGCGGCAAAGCAAATGCATCAAGTGCTCATCATTGGCATCCGCCAGTGAATCCGCGATGGGCATGCGTGACTCCGCATGGGATGTTGCGCAACTCGGCAAGTCGCCTGTCCTTCTCTCGATTTATGCCCTGTGATCAGGATACAAACGAAATCCGCAAACATCACATGCCATGGGTTGATTGGGCACTCATGGATAATGGTTTTCTCGGGATTGTAAAGGAATTCGGCCCTCTCTTGGAAGGTGTCGCCGCGGGGTGTCGCCGCGGGAAGACTCACGAAAGACCGGCACCTCAAGATGATGGCGGCGGCTTATTTAGATCAGGCACAAGATTCAACCCCAACATGTAGTGTCGAACCGTTGCGTGGAGCGCCTGAAGTTCTTCCACCGTGGCACGACGCAACCTCTGATCCGAGGGGTGGGAGGCCATGGTAAACATACGGTTGAACAGCCCCCGAAGTTCCGGATAGGGCGCGGCACGGCCCGTTCCGCCGCGTGGCAGTTGGTCGCGCAGTGCCTCCAGGCGGGGAAGAAAGACCTGTTGGGCCCACTGCGCCGCTCCCTTGGCGCCAAAACCTTCGGCCAGGGGAAAATAATGCAGATAGTCATTCATCAGCCGCACGGTCTCGTTGGTGAGGTATTGGATTCGCGTGGCGTCGTCCCGGACCCGCGGCGGGGGCGGTCCAACCGGCGCCGTGTCACGGGAAAGGTAATAGAGCATGCCATGGTACCCGGCCCAAGAAGCCGCCATGGCCAGGCAGAGGCCGATCAGCGTGGTACGGAGAAACCGCGAAAAACGGCCGGCCCCGCCCATTTTCACCGCCCCTTTTTGTAGCGTTGCAGGAGACGTTTCAGATTTTTCGCATCCGCGCCCCATTCCGTGGCGCGCTGAAAGTCGGGGTAGTTTTTTTCCTGGTCGCGAAAGGTCTTGCCATGGATGCTTCGTCGGCCCGAGGGGAGTTCCCCTATGCCAAGGTGGGCATGCAGCATCTCGTGGTACACCACGTAACGCACGAAAAAGTCGGGCACGAAGTCCTGGTCCAGCAAGGGGTGAATACGGATGATCCTGTCGCTTGGCATGTAGCTTCCGAAGCGAATGGAACGGCGCCTGGTAAGTCGCGGCATGCGACCCCAGGTGATGGCCGCCGTGATGGTGTTATCAAAGTGCCCGGCATTCACTTCGCGAAAATAGCGCGCCAGATCGTGATGTCGACCTTGCGTATACAGGGTGATGCGGCGGGGAGCACGGGGAACCACCTGGTGATTCCGCTCGCGAATGAAGGCATTCAGCTTTTCGCCCGAGCGCTTCGCCTTGGGGTTTTTCAGCCAGCGGACCAGGGCGGTGCGTACCTTGGGCGGCGCGGTGAGGAACATATGGTGAAGGCTGAGACGAGCCGCCGTACCGTTCTCGCCATACCGCACGGACATCATGGTCGAGCTGTTGTTGGTGATACGCAAGGAAACATGCAGTCCCGACCGCTGTGCGAGTTCGTCCCGAAGGGCTTGTGCCTGATGCAGCATTTCCCGCCGGCTGTCGTGTCCCCCATTCACCGGGGCTTGCGCGGTTTTCGGTGCGGGACGGGGCGATGCAACCGTTTTGTGTGCCCCATCCTCCACGGGCGCTTTGTTCCAGGGGAATTCCATTTGTTCGTTCATACCGATGTCCCTGGGCCATTCCAAAACAGGATTACGATAGCACAATGGCCCGGCAAACCACGATATATTCTCCGCGAAGTTCAGTACAAAACGACACAAATACATAGTTGTTCCCCCCTACCGTCATTCCCGCGAAAGCGGGAATCTAAAGGAAAGGGCAAGGCATCGCTTCCAACCCATGGAGCCCCGCGTTCGCGGGGACGACGGCAGCGCGCGGCTTTTTGTCAGCGCGGCTTCTTTGACTTTCCCGCTTGAATATAGGAAGATTAGGCGCGGCGTGATTCACGGCCGCGTTAACCATCAAGGCCAATCCATCGCCGGCACCGGCAAGGAAAACCCTATGCAGCAAGGGGACCCATCGGGACAGGAACTGGTTCGCGCCATGCCGCTGAAACGTATTCAGCAGCGGGCGCTTGAATTTCTTGACAGCAAGGATGATCGCGGCGTAAGCGATGCCGTGGATCTGGTGATCAGTCAGGGCGCCTACCACGGCGCGAGCGATGTTCATTTCGAGCCGTGGTCCGACTACTGTTCCGTGCGCTACCGCCTCGACGGCATCTTACAGCAGGTGGCGCTGCTTCCGCGCGAATACCAGCCGAAGATCATTGCCCGCGTCAAGGTGCTGGCGGATCTCGTGGTTTATCGCAAAGACATGCCCCAGGATGGCCGCATCGACCGGGAGAAAACCACGTGCGGCCGCCCGTTGCGGGTTTCAACGGTGCCCACCATCAAGGGCGAGAAGACAGTGATCCGCGTTTTGGGCGACATGCAGGATCTCTACACGCTGGATTCATTGGGCTTTCAACCCGAGGTAACGGAGGAACTGCGTGCCGTCATTGTGCGCTCCCAGGGCACGATTCTGCTCACCGGCCCCAGTTCAAGCGGAAAAACGACCACCATTTACGCCCTTCTGCGCGAGATGATGGCGCTCCAGAATCACACCACCAACATTGTCACCATTGAGGACCCGGTCGAATACAGCATGGACCGAATCGCGCAAATCCAGGTGAATCCCCACGTGGACTTCTCTTTCGTGAACGCCCTTCGGTCCATTCTCCGCCAGGACCCGGAGGTTATCATGGTGGGCGAGATCCGCGACAATGAAACCGCCAACATGGCCATCCAGGCCGGGCTCACGGGGCATTTTGTCATCAGCACCATTCACAGCGGCACGGCCGCCGGGGTGTTCACGCGGCTGCTCGACATGGGCATCGAGCCTTTCCTGGTGGCCTCCTCGGTTACGGGCGTACTGGCCCAGCGCCTGGTTCGGCTGAACTGTCCCGACTGCACGGCCCGATACAAACCCGACCCTCTCTTGCTCAGCCATTTCGGAGGCACGAGGAAATCCGCCAGGTTCTACCGCGGCAAGGGGTGCGAGGCCTGCAAGGACATCGGCTATCGCGGCCGGGCCTCCATCGGTGAATTGCTCATGGTTACACAAAGAATATCCGAAGCCGTGTTGAGCCGGCCCACCACGTCGAGTCTGCAGGATATTGCCGTTGAGTCCGGCATGGAGACGCTGGCCGCGGACGGCATGAAGAAAGCCCTGAAAGGCATCACCACCATCGAGGAACTTGTGCGGGTTTTACCGGCACTGGCGTGAGGGGATTGTGCGTCATGGATGATGATTCCGCGGTACGCATCGCCGTAGTGGACAACGAGATCGAAGCGGCGCTCCTGGAGGAAGTGCTCGCGGAGAATGCCATACCGCACATCATGCGGTGTTTTCACGACGCCGCCTACGATGGCATCTTTCAGACGCAGAAGGGGTGGGGCTGCGTCATGGCGCCGGAGGAATACCGGGCGCAGGTGGAGGGGGTGCTGCATGACATGCGCGTGGCCATGCCCGCCGAGGAGGACGAGGGGTAGTGGATGAATCTTGTTCAAAATGGAACGAGGATGCCACCGGCAAGAGTCTGTCATGGCGAGGCGTGTAGCGGGAAACGAGCCGTTGCGCGATGGGGAAAGTACGCTTTTGCGAAAGCGGCTGCAAGCATCTTCTACGTTATCGCCATCCCCGCGAAAGCGGGGCTCCATGATAATGTATCCGCAGATTGCGCAGATGAACGCAGATTCATTCCGTTCCCACGCAGGGCGTGGCAGGGTGGGCCTTGGCCCACCAAGCCTGAAACCTTGACGACAAAACCGTCTCCCCTGGAGTCGGGGCCATGGTGGGCCAAGCCCACCCTTCACCATGAAGCCCCGCTTTCGCGGGGATGACGATTGGTCATGGCATGGACGGCTGTAGCGATTCCCGGCTCTGGCTTGGCCGGGTAAGGGACGCAGGCGGCCCGATTGCCTGAAAACGGAGCCACCAGGGGGGTGCGTACCGTGGGGGCCGGTCAGGCGGTGCGAGCGGCGCGGAGCAGCCTCAGGCCGTTGGCGATGACGAGCAGGGAAGCGCCCATGTCGGCGGCGATGGCCATCCAGAGGGTGGCCAGGCCAAACAGGGCCAGCACGATGAAGGCCAGCTTAAGGCCCAGGGCGAAGATGATGTTCTGCTTGATGATGTTGAGGGTGTTCCGGGAGTGGCGCACGAGCCAGGCCAGCTTGCCCAGGTCGTCGGACATAAGGGCGATATCGGCGGTTTCGATGGCGGCGTCGGTGCCCGCGGCGCCCATGGCGATTCCGAGGGAGGCCGAGGCCATGGCGGGGGCGTCGTTCACGCCGTCGCCGACCATGGCCACCTCTCCGTACTGCTCCACCAGCCGGGTGACGGCATCCACTTTCTCCGCGGGCAGCAACTCGGCGTGAAACGCGTCCAGCCCGCAGGCCTCGGCCACGGCTTTGGCCGTCCCTTCGTTATCGCCGGTGAGCATGACAATACGCTGGATGCCGGCGGCCCGGAGGTCCGCGACGGCCTGCCTGCTTTCGGGGCGCACCTCGTCCGCCACGCTGATGAGTCCGCAAATGTGCTGGTCGTTTCCCACGATAACGATGGAATGACCGGCGTTTTCCAGGTGGTCCGCCTGCTCATGGAGGGCGGCGTCTTCGCCGCCCTTTTCGTGGAGCAGGCGGTGGCTGCCGATCCAGAACCGGCGTCCTTCAATCGTTCCTTCGGCGCCGCGCCCTTTCAGGATCTGAAAGTCTTCGGCGGAAGCGGGGTGGATATCCAGCGCCTCGGCCCGCCGAAGAATGGCGCGGGAAAGGGGATGTTCACTGGAGGCCTCCAGGGCGGCGGCGCGGCACAGGAGTTCTTCTTCGGTGTGGCCGTTCAACGGAATGACCTGCTGCACATCGGGCGTTCCTCGTGTCAGGGTGCCCGTTTTGTCCATGGCGCACACCTTCAACCGGGCGGGCTTTTCGAGGTACATGCCTCCCTTGATGAGCACGCCCGCGCGGGCCGCGGCGCCCAGCCCGGCCACGACGCTCACGGGCGTGGAGATCACCAGGGCACACGGACAGGCAATCACCAGGATGACCAGGGCCTCGTAAAACCACCGGTACCATGAGCCGTCCAGGGCCAGGGGCGGCACCACGGCAATCGCCACGGCCAGCAGCATCATGGCGGGCGTGTAGTAGCGGGCAAACCGCTCCACCCACTGCTCGCTCGCGGCCCGCCGGGATTGGGCTTCTTCGATCATCCTGATGACATGCGCCAGGGTCGTGTCGTTCGCGGCCTTCGTCGCCCGGAACTCGATGGCGCCGTCTTCATTGATCGTTCCCGCGAAAACCTCGTCGCCCACCGCCTTGGAAACCGGCATGGATTCACCCGTAATGGGCGCCTGGTTAACCGTGGTGCTCCCCTTGGTAACTTCGCCGTCCAGGGGGATTTTCTCCCCCGGCCGGACCAGTACCGTGGCGCCCACGGGAACATGCTCGACGGGTTTCTCCTCAATGTCTCCGTCGGTGGGACAAAGGTAGCGGGCCGTGGTGGGAGAGAGATCCATGAGCGCGCCAATGGCTCTCCTGGCCCGGCTCACGCTCCAGGATTCGAGCAATTGGGCCAGGGCGAAGAGGAAGCTGACGGCGCCGGCTTCGAAGTACTCGCCAATGGCCACGGCGCCGATGACGGCCACCATCATGAGGAGGTTCATGTCCGGCCGGACCCGTTTCGCGGCGTGGAAGGCCTTGGGGAAGATGAACCAGCCGCCGGTGAGGATCGCCAACCCATAGAACAGGATGGAAGGCCACGGAAAGGCATGGTCCGCCGCGTCACCGCCCGCCAGGGCATCCACGACACCGTGCCGATAGGCATGAAACGCGAAGCCGAGGACCAGGGCGAAACCACTCGCCGTGGTCATGAGCCTGCGGCCATGACGCGCCCAGGCCGTTTCCGCCTCCGCCCCTTGCCGGACATGGTCCTCCCAGGGAACGGCCTGCATCCCGGTCCGGGCAACGGCGGCGACAATCTCTTCTTCGCCGGCCCCTTCGCTTTCAAGGGTTACCGTCATCTTGCCGTTCAGCACGTCGAAGCGCATCCGGCCGTCACCGCCCACCAGGGGCCCCACCTCGCTCTTAAGCGCGGCAACCTCCTCGGCGCAATCCATTCCGCGAATTCTGAAAGCCAACTCGTTCATGATGGTCTCCTCCATGGAACTGCGTCCCTGGGGATGGAAAGGGTCACCATGGATTCCTTCGTCATCCTATTCACATGGCGCCCCGGTTAACCTTGACTGCACCAACGGCGGCCGGCACCGGGCCCACCATCACCACCGGCGGAGCAGGTGTTCCCAGCCCGCTTGGCCGGCACCAGGAATCGCTTTCGCCGTTTGTGCCACGACCAATCGTCATCCCGTGAAAGGAGGGATCAACGCTCACAGGGCAAGGCGGTCCCGTTGATTCATGGGCCTCGCCTTCGTGGGAATGCGGGTATATGAGTATAGCATGGAGACATTTTGTCACATCACGGCCCGACGGCATAGAAGGCTTCCAGCCCCTTTTAATACGGTTGAAAGCCGATTCTACGTTGAAACAGGGGTCGTGAACGGTTGTCCTTCATGTCTCTCATGGGAGAGTGAAACACTAAACCGCGCCGTCATCACGCTCGCCCGTGGCAATGCGGATGGCGGTTTCCACGTTCGAAACGTAGATTTTCCCGTCGCCTCGCAGTCCCGTGTGTGCATTTTCCTGGATCGCGGAGATAACCTTCTCCATGATGTCGTCACAACAGACGATCTCGATTTTGACATGGGTGACATAGTCCACCAGGTCGTTTACAATGCGATGGGGGGCGTCCCTTCCCTTGCCGCGCCCGAAGCCGCGGACGTCAACCACGCTCATGCCGGTAAGGCCTTCCACTTCGTGGAGGGCCAAGGTTACCGCCGACAATCGGTTGGGTTTGATGTAGGCCTTGATCTCTTTCATCCGTCCAGTCTCCCAAGGTTCTTCCGAGCTGTTCCATCCGTGCGCCTGCGTGAAAACGCGTGCCTGCAAGCACGGGGCATATTCCCCGCCGGCCAGGCGTCGTTGTCACGGCAAGTCTCCTCCAGGATACGGTATTGGTTCCAATAACCGACCCATCTTTTTATCGGCGACCTATCCCGCGTCACGCTCGACCGGGATGGCAAACCACTTGTACAGCGCGGGGAGTACGATCAAGGTCAACAGGGTGGACGTAACCAGCCCCCCCACGACCACGGTCGCCAGCGGGCGCTGAACTTCGGAACCGATGCCCGTGGACAGGAGCAGTGGAATCAGCCCCAGGCCGGCGACGGTGGCCGTCATCAGCACGGGCCGGAGACGCAGCATGGCCCCGGTCATGACGGCTTCGTCGAAGTCCATTCCCTGGCGTACCAGTTGGTTCAAATAGGACACCATGACCACACCATTCAACACGGCCACACCGAAGAGCGCAATGAAACCGACGGAGGACGGCACGCTCAGGTACTGATCCGAGATGTATAGCGCGAATATGCCTCCGATAAGCGCAAAGGGCACATTGAGAATGATGAGGATGGAGTTCTTGACCGAATTGAAGGACAGGTAGAGCAGCAGAAAAATGAGGCCGAGACATACCGGAACGACGACCATCAATGTTTTCTGCGCCCTTTGCTGGTTTTCAAACTGCCCGCCCCAGGTCACGAAATAACCGGGCGGCAGATCGACTTGGGCATCCACGGCCTTTCGGGCTTCCTCGACGAATCCGCCCATGTCGCGTCCGCGCACGTTGCACTGGACAACAACGCGGCGCTGCGCGTCCTCCCGGCTTACCGTGGGCGGTCCTTCCACGAGACGAACATCCGCCACCTGGGACAGGGGCACGCGCAACCCCTTCGGGGTGGATACCCACAGGTTACGGATGGTTTCCGGGCTGTCCCGGTAGGCCTTGGCCATCCGCAGGTAGACATCAAAGCGTTTCTGGCCCTCGATGACCGTGGTCACCGCCTCGCCGCCGATGGCCAGCGAGACGATCTCCATGACTTCCGTCACGTTGAGGCCATACCGGGCCAGTTCATCACGGTTGGCCCGGACAACCAGTTGCGCCTCGCCGCTGATCTGCTCCATCTGCAAGTCGGAGACGCCGGGGATCGTTTCGACGACACTTTTGATTTCTTGCCCCTTCTTCTCCAATACATCGAGATCCTCCCCAAACAGCTTGATGGCGATCTGGGCCTTGATGCCCGAAAGGAGCTCGTCCACGCGCGTCGCGATAGGTTGGGAGAAGTTGAGCATGATGCCGGGATGCTCGCCCAGGTCCTTCTCGAAAGCGGCTATCAGTTCTCCCCGCGTGTGGGCGGTCGTCCATTCCGCCTGTGGCTTCAGTCCCACGAAGATTTCATTGTTTGAAATGGGTTCGGGGTCGCCGCCGAGTTCGGCGCGCCCGATCTGGCTGAAGGCGTAAACAACCTCCGGATACTTGAGAAGCTTCTTCTCCAGGCGCCTGCCAATCCGTTTGGATTCATCCAGGGAGATGCTCGGGTTCATGGTGACACGTATGGTCATGGTGCCCTCGTCCAGTTCCGGAATAAACTCCGTTCCCAACAGGGGCAAGGTTGCCAAAGCGGCGGACAAAGCGACGAGGGAAACGGCGATGACAACCCAGCGAAACCGCAGCGCCCCCGCCAGAACGGGCCGGTAGACCCATTTGAGGAAGCGCATGAGAAAACTGTCTTTCTCGCTGATCTTTCCGCGGAACACGAGTATGGAAAGCACGGGGACAATGGTCAGGGCCACGAGCAGGGAACCCATCATGGCAAAGGCAATGGTGAAGGCCATGGGGCTGAAGAGCTTTCCTTCCACGCCCTGAAGCGTGAAAAGGGGCATGAAGACCACCACGATGATGAGCACCGCGAAAAACACCGGTTGCCCCACTTCCTTGGCGGCGCGGAGGACGCGGTGGGCGAGCGGCTCGTGGGCGTGGTCGTGCTCCGAAAGGTGGCGCATGATGTTCTCCACCATCACCACCGAACCGTCCACCATCATGCCAATGCCGATAGCGAGCCCCCCCAGGGATTGCAGGTTGGCCGAGAGGCCGTACCAGCGCATCATGGTGAAGGCGATGAGCATGGAGAGGGGGATCGAGCAGATGACGACCAAGGAGGAGCGCAGGTTCCAAAGGAAAAGGAAAAGCACCACGGCGATGAGGATGGCCGCTTCCGTGAGGGCCCGGGTTACCGTTGAAATCGCCTTTTCCACGAGGTCCGCCTGGTTGTAAACCGGAACAATGCGAACACCTTCGGGCAGGGAATCCTGGATTGACGCGATCTTCTTTTGAACGCCATCAATAACCACCTTGGTGTTCGCACCCCGCAGTTGGAGCACGACCCCCATGACGACCTCGCCCTGACCGTCCATGGTCACCGTGCCCTGCCGTATCTCGGCGCCATATTCGACCTTGGCCACGTCCCGTATGTAGACGGGCGTCCCGTTCACCGATTTGAGCACGATATTCTCGATATCGGTAAGGCCCTCCGGTCCGCCCCGGATCAGACCCTCGCCACGAACGACGAGTTGCTCCTGATCCCCTTCGATGTACCAGCCGCCGGCGTTCGTGTTGTTGGTGGCGATGGCCTCCCGCAGTTCGTCCAGGGTCAGGTCGTACTTGAGGAGTTCGTTCAGGTCCACGTTCACCTGGTATTGGCGCACCACGCCGCCGAAACTCAACACGTCGGTCACCCCGGGAACCGTCCGCAACTGAAACTTGACGAGCCAGTCGTTGATCGTGCGCAACTCCATCGACGATATGCCGTCGCCCGCCAGCACGTACTTGTAGATTTGCCCCAGCCCCGTCGTGATGGGCCCCATCTCGGGGGAGCCAAGTCCCTCCGGGATACGCTCCTTGGCGGCCTGGAGCCGTTCCAGCACGAGTTGGCGCGCAAAGTAGATATCCACGTTGTCCTTGAAGACGACGGTCACCACCGACAGGCCCGTCTTGGAAATGGAGCGCACTTCCACCACGTCGGGCAGGCCGTTCATGACGGTTTCGATGGGAAACGTAATAAGCTGTTCCACCTCCACCGCCGCCAGTCCGGGAGAGGCGGTATTGACTTGAACCTGGATATTCGTCACGTCGGGAAAGGCATCCACGTTTAAACGCAGGGTGGAGTAGACGCCATAGGCAACGAGACACAAGGCGAACACGACCACCAGGAATCGTTGCTTGATGGCTCCCTCGATGATTCTGTCTATCATGAAAAGATCCTCTTGTGCGCGGTATTGCGCGGGCTATGAGTGGTGGTTCTCAGTGTCCGTGGCCTGCTTCAAACCCTTCTTTTTCCAGTTCGGATTTCAGAATAAAACTGCCGCTGTTGACCACCTTCTCGCCTTCCCGGATACCTTCGAGGACTTCCACGCGGGTTGCCGAATGAATGCCGGTCTCGATTTCACGCCGCGCGAATTGCCCGGAGCCCTGGTCCACGAACACGATCTTCTCGCCCTGCTGCCGCTGAACCGCCGACGCGGGGATGGTCACCGCTTTCCGCCGTGTTCCCACGCCCAGGATTATCCTGGCGAACATGCCCGGTTTGAGAAGGCGCTCCCGGTTATCCACCTCGACGCGGACTTTCAGGGTGCGGGTCTCCGCCTCGATGACATCGGCAATCCAGGTGACTTTTCCGCTGAAACGCCGGTCCGGGTAAGCCTTCACGATGACCGTGGCTTTCTGGTTCTTGCTGACACGGGCAATGTCTTTCTCGTATACGCTGGCCATGACCCAGACCGTATCCAAATCGGCTATCAGGTAAAGGTCTTTATCGCCTACCAGTTCACCCCGCGTGATATGTTTTTCGATGATCGTTCCGGCGAAGGGGGGCGTTATCTCGTAACGGGTGAAGGCTTCATCCGGTTGGGAGGGCAGTTGCTGGAGGTATTCATGGGAGAAGCCCAGGGCGTGCAGCTTTTGGCCCGCCAAACGCGATTCAATGCTGGCCTCGGCCAGGGCCTGCTTGGCGTTCAAGTACTCTTTTTCGGAAGATATTTTTCGTTTCCAAAGACCTTCTTCGCGATTGTAGTTCGCCCGTGCCAGGGCAACCCGTTCCAGGGCGGCAAGATAAGCCGCCTTGTCATCGGCCAGTTCGCGGCTTTCGACCACCACCATGACATCGCCTTCCTGAACGGTTTCACCCAGTGTTTTGAGTACGGCCTTGGCGACGCCGGGCACGCGGGAGACCACGTGGGCCAGGCGATCCTCGTTGAGCCTCACCTCGGCGGGCAGGGAAAGCTCAATGTCAATGTCCCCGATTCGCGCGGGTTCCGTTTGGATATCGGCGAGTTCCGCCTGGCCGGGTGTAAGCACCACCTTGCCCGCGCCACCCTCTTCCCCATGGCCGCTTTCCTCATGCGATTCGGAAGCCCCTGCCGGGGACGTGTCTTCCTGATGTTCTTTTTCCTTATCCGGCGCATGCACGGCGAAGGCGGGATCTCCGGGGAATACCGCGGAGGCCAATGCGGCAGCGCCGCCAACAACGAGGAACAATGCCAATCCGAGCGGCAGACGCCGGGAGGTCGTTTCTGTTCTAGTTTTCATGAATGGTCGTCTCCGTGTCGAGTTCGGCCTTTGGGCCATGTTCCGCCAGTGCCTGTCCCGTCAAGCGCTCCATCCGGACCACGCCCTGGTGGTACTGGCGTAATGCATCGAGAAAAGTCTCCCGCGCATCAAACAAGGTGCGCTGGGTATCCAACACTTCGAGATAGCTGAATTTGCCTTGCCGATAGCCTCGCTGAATCTTTTCAAAGGTTTCCTGTATTTTCGGCATTACCTCGTCCTGTAACCTCCGGGCCTTCAGGAAGGCGCTCGACGCCATTTGATGTGCCGCGGCAAGCTCCGAGAAAACGGCTGTTTCCGCGGTGCGCCGCTGAAGGCTTACCTTGGATACCATCGCTTCGGCCGCGGCGATGTTGCCCCGATTGCGGTCGAAGAGGGGCAGGGGGATGGAGAAGCCCAACACGAACGAGGTGGTCCGGTTGGAATCGAAGCGTGAAGTACTTCGCGAGAAGCCCACGTCGCCCGCGGTGCCGAATCCGAACTGGCTTCCATGGGCGCGGCCCAGGCCCGTGTTGCGAAGACCCAATTCAACCGTGGGGTCCGGGAGGCGCCGGGCACGTTCCAACGCATAGGTCGCGCGGCGGGCCTCCAACTCGGCCGCCCATCGCGCGAGATCCGGATTCCGGTCAATGAGCGCCTCCATTTCCTCAAGGGCGGGCAAAGGCGTTCTCTCGTCCAAACGTCCCGCGGCCCGTGTAAAGGACGCCCTTTTTTCACCCCAGTTCGAAGCGAGGACGGCACGTGCCGCTTCAAGCGCCTTGAGGCTTTCTTCATGGATGATCCGGGTGGTGACCATCGCCACCTCCGCCCGCGCCAGTTCAAGGGGCGACACCTGGCCGGCCTCGACACGGAAAGAGATGGTGCGCACGATTTCTTCCGCCAGCTCGACCAACTCCTGTTCCAGCGCCACGCGTTCCTGGGCGGCAAGGACTTCCACGAAATCCGACGCCGTCTTAGCCAGCACATCGGCCCGCGCCGCCTGGTAGTCCCAAAGAAGCAGGTTTTTTTCTCGCTCCGCGAGGGTCACGCGCTTTGCCCGTTTCCTGCCGAGTTCAATGGGTTGGGCGATGGTGATGGTCAATTCCGACTCGGAAAAACCGGAACCGGCGCCCTGAACCTGTTCCCGGTCCCAGGCAATCGAGGGAACACCGAGGGGATTCAAGGTGCCGGACAAAGCGGTTGACTTCGTCCGTTCGGACGGGCCGGCGTTCAGGCGAACCTCTTCTATTTCCACGGACAACTCCGGATTGGGACGACGGCCCGCCTGTTCAATCATCGCATCGGCGGCGCGCGCCTCCCAAGTGAACTCGGCCAAGGCAGGGTTCTGTCGCAGGGCCAGTGAAAGGGCGTCGGGAAGCGTCAGTATCTCCGCTTCCTCCCCGGTCGTTCTGGCGGAAACAGGGAGCGCCGTCTCTTGCGCGGAACTGGTCACCGCCCATGCCATAAGCATGAGGAGAGCCAGAAAAGGCCTGTACCGCCTGGTTTGTACTGTGTGCAAAAACATCGTCACTCCTTGGTTATCCTGGTTGCCGCGCCGGCAACCGTTTACGGTCTCAAACAGCATGGAATGAGTGTTCTCCACGCCAAATCATCAACAAAGGCCATCATTCCCGTCACTTCATGGAGCCCGGCTTTCGCGGGGATGAGGTTTGAATGAAGGGACAAGGGGCTATTCCGGGTGCACCTCCTTTTGTTCCAACTGCCCGCCGGAGGCGGGTTCCAACTCACCATGACGGTCCTGGCGGGCCGTGAAGGGCTTACAGGCCGAAAGGGAATAGGGTCCTCCCTGTAACGGGAACGGGGGTGTTCGTGTCCCTGTCTCTTTTGTGGCGTCACGGGGCGTGGCGACGAGACAGGGAAGCCCTTTCCAAAAGAACGGCGCCATGCACCATTAGAGAAAGGGAAGGGGAAGGATCAGCGCAGTATGCGCACGGAATGGAGGCAAACCAGGTGTGGGGGAAAGTGGAATTCGTCTACCCGCGCGATGAGAGGCGGGGTCGATGGCGTCAACCACAATGGCTGAATGCACACCGCGTTGACCATATTCCGGGAAGGACTCGCCTTGAAGGCGATTTCAGCGAGATCATTACAGGGACCGCATTCCAGGGGAACAGCCGTGGCAAGGCGCTGCTCAATCCCGCTGAGGCCATCGACCTTCGTGGCCCCCGAACAGCACCCCTCCCGTTCCGCGGCCTCAAGGACGGCGCGCCCATCCGCTTCAATACACAGCACCAGCCCACCCGCATCACCCGTGGCCACGCCGGCGAGCAAAAGAACGAGAATGATACAGCATGTACTGCGAACTATGGTCAACGCCTGTTCCTTGAGGTGTTTCACGAGTTGAAGAATTTTATCCGTGGGAGCGGTTGTTCGGCTCCCGTCCCCGGACGCCATGGCCCGGGATTTCAAAACCCACGGAAAGATCCGGCGACCTCACCGAAATACTTCTGAACGCAAACAACACCTTCTAAGTCGCTTCATAGTACCTTCGGGGGCCGGCAAAATTCAAACAGGGCGTTGCCGGCATTTCATAGTAACGGTCCCGCTGAATCGTTTGTCTTATTTGCCGATGGCACGACAACCTGATCAACAGGCCCTTTCACGGGGATATTCCTCCATCATGTTTGCCCCATGGAAGGGATGGGAATAAGGGTCCCCTTTTCCCGGGGCCTACACATGATTCAAAAACGCGCTCTTGAGCCGCCAGAGATACTTGTCCTGGTCCTGCTTCCAATAGTCGTCGGAAAAAATCTCCACCTCGATGAAGCCGTTGAACCCGGCCTGCTCCACCCATTCACGGATCTCGCGGATGCGAATACAGCCTTTCCCCATGATCTCCCGGTCGGTCAGGAGGTTCCGCGTGGGCGTGCGCCAGTCACAGACGTGGAAGGCGAAGATACTGCCCTTGGCGCGGCCAATCTCGGCCTTCAGGAACGAGTCCCACCATACATGGTAGACGTCCACGGCAATCCCCACCTGGTTGCTGCCGAGGGCCATGATCATGTTGTTGGCCTGGTCCATGGTATTAATGGCCGACCGCGTGTCGGCGTACATGGGATGAAGTGGTTCGATGGCGAGCTTCACGCCCGCGTCCTTCGCGTGGGGCTCGATGTCGGCCAGTCCGTCGAGGATCATCTGCCGCGCCACGGGCAACTCGATCTCGGGCGAGGCCCCGCACACCAGCACCACCAGCGGCGCGCCGATGGCGACAGCCTCGTCGATGATGGCCCGGTTGTCGTTGCGCGCGTCCAGGCGGGCCTGGCCGCTGGTGGCCGGGAAGAAGCCGCCCCGGCAGAGGCTCACCACCTCCAGGCCCGAGTCGCGGAGCATCTTCCCCGCTTCCTCGGCGCCGTAAGGCGCGATGTGATCCCGCCAGACCGTGATGCCGGGGACGGAGGCCCTGGTGTAGCCTTCGATGGCCTCGGCCAGCGACCACGGTTTCGTGGTCTGCGTATGCACGCACATGCGGCGCGTGTCCTGGAGCTTGTCTGCCATGAATCAGTTCCTTTTGCGTCCCCCGCCGAAAGTTGCCCGTTGCACGACGAATATGCCCAAGAGGATAACAGTCCCGCCCAGGAACTGCCAAGGGCCGATGCCTTCGCCCAGGAGCAGCCAGGCCGTCAGGGCCGCCACGAGGGGCTGCACGAGGAGGCTGGTCGAAGCGAAGCCGGCTGGCAGGTGGGCCAGGGCATAGACAATGAAACCCTGGCCGCAGACATGCGACACCAGCGCCAGGCCGAGGAGCACGGTCCAGCCCCGCAGGGGCATATCGCTTTCCCACAGGAGCGGCTCGCCCGTGAGCCGGGCGAAGACATAGAGCGCCACCGCGGCCGAAGCGGCGACGGAGGCCATGAGCAGGGGCGTGGTGAAACGGCGACGCGCGCCCTTGGCGGTGAGTTGATAACTTCCGTACCACACGGCCGAGAATAACCCCAGCAGGTCGCCCCGAAAATTGGCGGGGCTGATCTGAAGGCTGTCGCCCAGGAGCAGCACCGCGCCGAGAAGGGCTGCCACCAGACCCGCCACGAAACGCCCCGTCACCCGTTCGCGGAAGAACAGCCACGCCATGAGCGTGACGAAGATGGGTGCCATGTTGGTGAGAAGCGTGGCGTTGGCGACCGTCGTGTCGTTGAGGGAACGGTGCCAGAAGGCCATGTCGCCCGCGAAACAGAGGCCGGGCACGATGAGAAACCACCCGTCGCGACCCCGGGGCACGGCAAGGTGCGCCCGCCCAGCCGTGTGCTTGCGCGTGACAAAGGCCACCGCCAGGAAAAGGGGACACGCCAACAGCACCCGCCAGAACGCCGTCGCCGTGGGGCCGACGGGACTCACCCGCACAAAGATCGGTGCCAGCCCGATGGCACACGCCCCGAGAATCAAAGCGACAAAGGCCAGCAGATGAAAGTGGGGTTGGTCTTGGGGTTTAGAGATCGGGCACATTCACCCACGCCCGTTTCTCCCAGCTTTCCAGGCCCAATTCCGCCATCTGCACGCCCTTGGCGCCTTCCTTCAGGTCCCAGCGGAAGGGTTCGTCGAGCGCCACGTGGCGGAGGAACAACGCCCACTGCGCCTTGAAGGCGTTGTCGAAAAGCCGGTTCGTGGGCACGTCCACCCAGCCGGCCCGGAAATCGATGGGACTGGGAATATCCGGATTCCATACGGGCCTGGGCGTGTTCGCGTCGTGCTGCACCTTGCAGTTCCGCAGGCCCGCCACGGCCGATCCCTTCGTGCCGTCCACGTGCAGCGTGAGCAGATCGTCCCGGTCCACGCGGGTACACCAGGACGAATTGAAGTGGCAGATGATCCCCCGGTCGGTTTCCAGGGTGGCGAAGGCCGCGTCGTCCGCCGTAGCCTCGTAGGGCCTGCCCTGCTCATCCCACCGGCGCCTGATGTGGGTCGCGCCCAGGCAGGTCAGGGCGGTGACGTTGCCGAAGAGGTTGTCCACCACGTAACGCCAGTGACAGAGCATGTCCACGATGATGCCGCCGCCGTCTTCCTTGCGGTAGTTCCACGAGGGCCGCTGGGCGGGCTGATCCTCGCCAGTGAAGACCCAGTAGCCGAATTCGCCGCGCACGGCGAGGATCTCACCGAAGAAGCCCGTGTCGATGAGGTGCTTCAGCTTGAGCAGGCCGGGCAGCCACAGCTTGTCCTGCACCACCCCGTGTTTCACGCCCTGCTTCACGGCGTAGTCGTGGAGCGCCATGGCCTCCGCCGTGTTGGTGGCCGTCGGTTTCTCGCAGTAGACATGCTTGCCCGCGTCGATGGCCCGCATGACCGAGGCCACGCGGCGCGGCGTGGTCTGCGCGTCGAAATAGACCGTGCAGGCATCGTCCGCCAGCAGGGCTTCCAGGTCGGTCGAGAAGGGCAGCCCGCCGTGGGCTTCCGACAGGTGGCGCAGCTTGTTCTCGTTGCGTCCCGTGAGGACGGGCTCGGGAAGGATCGCTTCATCGGGACTGACCTGCACGCCGCCCTCTTCGCGGATGGCGAGGATGGATCGGACAAGGTGCTGGTTCGTCCCCATGCGTCCCGTGACGCCGTTCATAATGATGCCGATGTGATGGGTTTTCATTCGTGCTTCCTTTGGGAGTGAATCGGTGTGTCCGTAGCGCGCCCAATGTGCTTGTGTACAGGGGAACCCAAAATGTAGCACAGCCGCCCCCGGCTGTGGAACCCGTAGGGTTCCATGGTCGTAGCCGTTCACGTCCACCCCGACCGTCATTCCCGCGAAAGCGGGTTCATGCCTCGCAACAACGTTCCCTACGGCGGACCGAAAAACGTGAGGTACGGCCCATCCGTGATTTCCCGTTGCAGATACACCGCCAGTTCCATGGCGTGATAGTCGCCCCACATGGAGGACTCCCCGAAGGGCACTTTCTTGCCTTTGGGGATGTAATCCCAGCCGTTGGGCCGGTGATAGACGGAGTGGAGGATCAGCCCGTGGTGCCTCGGGCTTTCGGAGAGGTACGGCGGCGCGAAGAGCGTTTTCGCCACGGTCAACCCGGCTCGACGATAGCGTCTCCCCTTCGAACCAAGACACCGGCCCAACCGCAGCAGCCCTTGCGCGGCGATGGCGGCCGCGGAACTGTCGACCGGCTCGTGGGGATTGTCCGGCTCGGCGGGGCGGTCCAGGTAGTCGCCCATACGCGCCAGGCCCGGCGCGCCCGTGTCCCAATAGGGGATTCCGTCTATGGAGGTATTTTCAATATAAAAATCCGCCGTGGCCCGGGCCGTCTCAAGCAGCAAGGCCCTGAGATCATTCTCCGGGTCAACCCGCGCCAGGTCTCCGGACGACAGGGCATCGAAGAACTCCAGTTGCTCGGCATAGCCCGTGATGATCCACGCCAAGCCCCGGGTCCACGTGGAGAAGGGCGAATACCCTTGCTGCGTGCTCGGACAGCGGTAGTGGCCGTCGGCGGTGTTGAAGATACTTTCGTGGACCACACGGCCCCGCACGTCATAACCGTCGCGGCCCTCGCCGAAGTAGACGTTGTACCGCGCCGTGTTGCGCAGGTGCTGCACTGCCCGGTCGAGAAGGTTGAAGGCACGGTCGTTTTCACCCATGAGGCAATGGCCCAGGCGGTCGGCCAACACCAGGGAACGGCACGAGCGGACCGTGTCGCTGAAGAGCGAATGGGGTCCGTTGAAGGAATGAATGAAACCCGTGCCATCGGCGAGTTCGGTCCACCGCGCGGCCTGCACCGCGCCCGAAACCTTCAGGGCCAGCGCGTAAAAGCTCAGGGCATCGGGGCTTTCATCCGTGCGTCCTTCCAGGGCGAGCCGCCGCAGGTTGCCATAGGTGGACACGTTGTTGAAGCCGTGATCGTGTACCCCCGTGTGGCTTACATGGGGCGCCATGGAGGCGATGGTGTTCTCCCGTCCCATGGCCAGGAAGCGCTCATCGCCCGTCGCGTCGAACTGGAGGATCTGGCACCCATACAGGAAGCCCCGGGTCCATTCCGTCCAGCCGCGGGTAGTGTACTTCCCGCGCTCCGTGAAAACGGGGGTACCCCGCGCGGGGTCCCACTCGCGCTGCAACCGCGCGATCTTCTTTCCGGCCAGTCCAAAGAAAGCATCCAGCGCCTCCGCGAGGTGCGGGGCTCGAAGTTTGTTATCTATTATCATACTTCGCCTCGAAAGGACAGGGACAAGCCCCCGCTTGCCCGTTACCGTGACGCCCGCCTTCCAGCCTTCAACGACTTTACGTCAACACAGGGCAAACACCTATTACAGGGTGGGCCTTGGCCCGCCAAATTCAAACATTGATGACAGGACCATTATGTGACGCCACCGCATTCGTGTTCGGTTAAGCACCCTTACGCACACGCCCGACTTGACCATATCGCCCCAAAGAGGGGAAAATAGACACGTTGCTTCGCGGTGGCATCCCCCAGACCTTAGCACAGCAATCGCCGGCCATTCACGCCTGCGGGAGGAATCGACCATGACCCATCTCTTTTGCCCTGTTGCGCTTCTCCTGTCCACACTGCTTCTGCCGTCCATGGCCCGGGCCGACGAGGATACGGTGCGCTCCCATGGCGCCCTGGCGGGGGAACGGTACCGCGTCATCGTGTCCACCGACATTGGTGGCGACGACAACGACGATTACCAGTCCATGGTTCATTTCCTGGTTTATGCCGATTTGTTCGACATTGAAGGGCTTGTTTCCTCGCCTCCCTCGGCCGGGCGGGTCAAGAACATCCAGATGGTTATTGATGCCTATGAAAAGGACTATCCGGCACTGGCCCGTCATGCCAAAACCTACCCCGCGCCGGACAAGCTTCGTGCGCTGGTAAAGCAGGGTGCCATCGACGCCGCGCCAAAGGCCGGTTTTTCCAAGCCCACCGAGGGATCCCGCTGGATTATCGAGCGTGCCCGCGCCAAAGACGACCGGCCACTCTATATCCAGGTTTGGGGATCCATCACCGACGTGGCCCAGGCGGTCCATGACGCGCCGGATATCAAGGACAAGATCCGGGTCTATTTCATCAGTTCCTGGAACCGGGTTATGGACCAGGCCTCCCGCGATTATCTCTATAATCACCACCCCGATCTGTGGCTGATTGAAGCGGACACCACCTTCCGCGGCATGTACATGGGCGGCAACCAGCAGGGCGACCTGGGCAACAAGTCTTTCCTTGATGCCCATGTGCGCGGCCATGGCGCCCTCGGCGATTTCCTGGTGGAGAAACTCCCCGCCATCAAGATGGGCGACACCCCCGCCGTGCTCTACATGCTGGCCGGCGACCCCGCCGACCCCACGGCGGACCATTGGGGCGGACGTTACGTCGCCACCGGTCACGGCCCGCACTATTGGACCGATGATCCGAATCCGGCCCTGGCCGAGGGTGACAAACTGGGGGCAAAGACCGTCAGCCGCTGGCGCGTCGCCTACCTGCGCGACTGGCAGGCCCGCATGGCATATCTCAAATAGTTCGTAACCGTCCACGGGAATTCCGCAGGGTGCGCTTCAGCGCACCAAATCTGTTCTCCGTAGATCGACCCATTCACCACGCGGCAGCAAACCATGTATAATCAAATCAGAGAATGGAGGCGCATTTTTCCCAATCCTGGAATACGAGAGGGCGCCAATGGATACGATTGAGAAATGCCAAGTCATCTCCGCCGAAGACAAGGCCTTGCTTCGAGAAATGAAGGCGATTGTTCAAAAGGAGTTGCCAACCGCGGAGGTATTGCTTCATGGCAGCGTGGCAAGGGGGACGAAGGATCCGGAGTCGGATTACGACATTCTGGTACTGACCGATGGAGCGTTGGCCGCGGAATTGAGACGTGGCATTGAGCGCCAGATTCTTGAACTGGAACTGGCCAACGATGTTGTCTTGTCAACGATATACCACTCCAAGTCGGAATGGCGCTTGCGTCTCGCCCTCCCTTTTTATAACGAAGTCGAGAAACACGGTGTCGCACTGTGAATGCCCGCACGGTTGAATACGTCCGCTATCGCATGGCCTTGGCTCGCGAAACCATTGAGGTGGCCCGGTCGGCGCTAACGGACGGACATCTGCACAGTGCTGTCAATCGACTGTATTACGCGTGTTTCTACATGGTGTCCGCATTGCTTTTCGCGGAGGGGCAGGATGCCGCATCCGTTACCGCGGACAAGCCCTCTCTCGAGTACGTTTGGGATAACAGCATTACGGAGCGGTTGTGCTGCCCAATGCGATATGGAGGCCGCCGACTTCAATGCTGTCCATGCCTTCGGGAAGCTTCGTCGCGTCCCAGGACACGAAGCAGCCCGTGCGATCCTGCCTGGCATAATGGGGCAGCAGCGTGGCGTAGTTGGCGCCGCGCACCTCGGGCCAGGCCGCGGCATCAATGCGGCGACGGGCGTGATAGGCCAGCATGACGCCCAGGGATGCGTCGCCCGCAACGTGCAGGATCGTCCCGGGCGGGGTGTGTTCGTCGATATAGGCCGCGGCCTCAAGTAGACCGGGCGTGGCGTGTGAACCCCGGTCCGATTCCTTTCCCGCCCCGAGAGCAAAGGCGGGGGCCAGGATATAGCCGGACACCATGGGTTGGTAACGGGGCATGCCGCCTCCCTGGCCAAAGCCGCCGAGCATGGCCACGGGCGCGAGAAAGACGATGAAAAGCAACGCCGCCAGGATGGGTCGCCGGTCGCGGCGAAGCAGCAGGGGCGCGACGGGCACGGCGGCGAAAAACGCCCACCATTGGATGGTATGGGCGAAATAGCGTCCGCCGTAACTGATGAGCATGGGCAGGAAGCCGATGAGGAGGCTCGCCATGAGCCGGGTGGAAGCGTCTTTCCAGCGAACGTAGCGCAGACCTCGAAAGGCCAGGATCATGATCAGCAGGTTCAGGTTCATCAGCCAGAAGAGCTTGAAGAGCCAGGCTTTCGGTCCGCTCATGACGCCGCGCATGGGATGACCCATCCATGCGTGCCAGGCCCACACGTGCCCGTACCAGGGCAGGGCAAGGACCACGCCAAGGGGAATCACCTTCAGCACGAATCGGCGATAGTCTTTTTCCCACGCCGCGAACACGAGGAGGCTCAGCACGGTCAGTCCACCTACACCCGGGTGAGCGTAGAGCATCATGGCGAGCAGGGCGATGGCGGGCACGAGACGCCTGCGGAGCACCATGAGCAGAAGCAGCGGTAGAAGCGCGTTGGCCAGTATGCTGGGCAGGGCCATGTAAGCGAGCAGGGCGAACATGAGATCCGCACCGAGGATAAGCATGGTGAGCAGGGCCACGCGGGCGTCATGGATCCAGCGCACGACGTACCACGTGGAGAACAGGGCCGTGGGGAGCATGAAAATCTGGAGTACGCGCAACCCCAGCACGACGTCGCCGCCGAAGGGCAGGCTGAAGAGGGCGATAAGCAGGTGAACGAGGGGCGCGTAGAGGTGAGGACGACCGAGTGGTGCGTATTCCCACCAGTCCCAGAGCGGCACGACGCCCGTTTCCACGATCCGTTGCGCCACCAGCAGGTGATAGTAGGCGTCGGGGGCAAAGGGCCGCAGGCGGGGCGATCCCACCAGCAACAGGAGCAGGAGTCCGCCCATGACGGCAAGGGCCACGCGGTCGAGGGGTTCCAGGGCGATGCCGTGCGGGCGTGCGTCGAGCCCTTCCTCCTTGGGCCGCCAGGGCGCCGCGCGCAACCAACGGCCCTGTCGGAGAAAAGGTACCAACATGAGGATCCACCAGCCACGCCAGAGCTGCATGGCCACGCCGCCCGCCGCCAGGGGAAGGGCCGACAGCGTCAGGGGCACCCGCCACCACCAGCGCAGGGGGCGTTCCGCCAGCCACAGGGAGAAGGGGCCGAGGAAAGCGGTGGCCAGGGCGTAGCCGGGGGCATACCAGTCGTCGCCCGCGAGCTTTCGCCAGGCATGGCGCAGAACCCGCTGCACGGTGATGGGGAACAGCACCAGGGCGAGGAACGCGTCGCGCCCCCCTCGAATGCCGGTTTCACGCCATGCCGCCGCCAATGCGCCACGAACAGAACAGCCCCATTCCGGGAGCGCGCCGCCCCGCCAGACATGCCGCGCCAGGCGCGCAGGAAGGGACACGGCGGCGATGAGTAGGACCAGGATCAGGGGGATCCCCTTCATTCCCATGAAGAGGGCGGCCATGCCGAACATGCCCGCCAGGCAGAGCAGCCAAGCCAGTAGCCAACGTGGAACAACCCACGACACACCCCGTTCCCGAGGGGCGAAGCGAAGTCCCAACGCCCCCCCGACGCCCGAAATCATCACCCAGAGCGGCAGGCGCACTTCGCGAAAGGGAATGTAATTCACCAGTCGCTGAAGCCGGTCCATCAGGGCGACGGGTAGCCCATAGGTCCATAGCAGGGCCGGATGGATGGTTATGGGCTGTCGTGGTGCTTCGATAGAGCCGGGTCCTTCCCACGGGGTATTTTACCCCATGGGATTGGGTACACCGGACCGGCACGAGAGGTTACGCGCCGTAGGAAACGTGAAAGCGGCTCGTTCCCACGGTCCGCCGTCCCCGGCGGCTGTGCCACGTAAGAAAAGCCCTGGGAGCCGTTGACGACCCGTCCAACCCGTCATTGCGAGGACGTAGCGAGGAACAGGCAACGCGGCAATCCGGCATAAGGGAGAGTTCCTGGGTGTATCCAGATTGCCACGGTCGCCGAGGCTCCCTTGCAATGACGGTCTATGAAAGGCCTGAACCCTTTCGCCTTTTCTTTCCCCGCCCCTACTTGCCGGCCTTGTCGCGGCGCGCCTTGAGTTCGCGCCACGTGGTGAGAATGATGCCTTCCGACCGGATGGTATCGCGAAGACGGGGGGCCATCATGGCTTCCATATCGGCCTTTCGCGTCGGGCCGCTACCGCTAATCAGCGGAAAGATGTCCGACGGATCCGAGGCGTGGATGATAATCTGCAAAAGGCCGGGTTTCATATTCTTGAGTACTTGGATGTAGCGTTCAAGCTGATCCCGGTCTTTCCAGCCGTACCCTCCCGTGAACAGGTCGTCGAGCACGGGCAGACCCGCGGCCCATACGTGCTCACCGATAACACGAATCTGATCGAGGGATGCCCGCTCTTCCTCGGCGATGAATTGGGCGTGGCCCGCGGGGATCATGACGGGGATCTGGTACTCCACGCCCAGCTTGATATAGCGTTCCATGAACTCGGGCGTGGCATAAACCGTGCCCATGTGGGTGTCAAGGTGGGTCGGCTTTAACCCCATAGCCAGGGCGCGGTCGATCTGGGCACGCATCTCCAATTCCACTTCGTCGGGCGAAGCGTGGGCGACCACCTGCGCGACGTTATGCCACAGGCAGCCTTCCTCATCCACCAGGCCGGGCACCTGGTTCTTCCCTGCCAGCGGCCCCCATCGGTAGTTCTTCCATTCCGCGGTCAGGGTCATGTGCAGCCCGGCATCGGTATCGGGGTGTTCCTTGAGGTAGCGGGCATACTCACTCACCCAGCCGCACGGCATCATCACACTGCACGAGGTGGCGGCGCCTTGTTCCATGGCCTTGATGGCGCCCGCGTTTGACGAGTGGGACATGCCCACGTCGTCCACGTGAAAGATGACGACCTTGGCGCCGGGCTCCCAGCCGAGGCGCTCGGCATAGGTCGGTGCGGCGGTGGCCGGGTACGCCATGGCTAACAGGGCCACGAGAAGGAGAAAAGACAGCGTGGTTTTGATGAGCATGGGAAAGACGGGCTCCATGTGGGTTGTATTCCTGTGGTGATGGGCCTCATGCCAAACAATCCGTTAGTGATGGATTACGGTCCTATTATTACACCTACTTGGGATGGACGGACAACTTCTGATTGAAGTTGAATCGGGGTTCCGAGCGATCCGGGGCTTCGGCGGGTTCCGATGAGTCCGGCGGGGCGGCTTCAGCCGGGGGTGCGGTGGGCGTGTCTCCTTCCTCCATGCCAATGGTCTCGGGAGAGGGGACTTCGGGCACCTCCAGGTATTCCTTCGGGCCAAGGATGGCGACCGTCAGCCCACCCGGGGCCGATGCGGTGAACACCCCCGTGGCGGCATCGAATCGCTGCCTTTCCAGCACCTTCCATTGGCCATCGGCGGTCCAGCCCTGGAATCGAAGTTCGGCCAATCGTGCCACCTGGCAGAGGACCGGCGGAACCACAAAGTCATACCGCACCCGTACACCCGCCGGGGCGGGTTCCCATCGGGGAACGACAAAGGGGGTGAAAGCCGCCAATCCATCCGGAAGCGGCGCGGGCGCATCGGGCGTGGACTCCAGGCGCAGGGTCACGGGAGCGGTGGTTTCGATGGTGGCGGCCCCCTGTATGCCCAGGGGATAGAGCCGAATACGGCGCCCCATGGCTTCGGCCGCGTACCGCTTTACCTCGTCCGCCCTGAAGCGGACACGCTTGAAACGCTTCTCCAGCATCAAGTCGAGCTGGTCGTCAAAGTGGGGGGAATCGGGATTCTCGGAGGCGCCGAAAGGCACCACGCTGACCGCTTCGGGGCTTTCACCGAAGGACACCACCATGGCAAAACCATAGCCCTGGTTGGCCACCCACTTCCCGTTTCGATAGAGGCTGTCCGAGGCAAGAAAGACGGGCTCTCCCGTGAGGGCGCCGGACGCGGCTTCGTCTCGTGCTCCCCGCACGATTCGATGCACCCGGCCCCACGGCACGTGGATGGTCTGGAACTGATTGATCATCCGGCGCACGGCGTCGTCGGCCGCCATGACGGCCGCGTCCCACGTTTCCCGGTCGCCCGCCGCCAGGGCCCCATAGCGCATATTGTCATCGCTCAACTTCGCCGCGACCCGGGTTTGAAAAAGGGACCACCAGACGTGGTAGAAGGTCATGGCCTCGGAATCGGTGGCCGCCATATGGTTCCAATCGCGCAATAGATTTATGGCCCACGGCAAATCGGGGTGGGGTCCGCCGAGAATGCCGCTTCGCTGCTTGACCGCCTCCACCAAACCCGGCACGAGGTCCATGGCCGCGGGCACCGAGGCGTCATACAGCATGGATTCCATATCGCGTTGCGAACGGAGCCCCGCGCGCAGCAACTGGCGCACACGCCGGGCCCGGTAGTTGTCGGTCTCACCCACGAACCAGAAGGGCCAGTCTTCCGCGCGCAGCCCGCTCTTCTCCGTGGCAAACCATGGCGGCGAACCGCAGGCCTGCATATAGCCCGACGCGGGATCCAGCACCATGGGAAGCCGTCCCGGCGGCACAATGGTTCGCCACGCATTCTCCGCGAAGGCGGCGGGCAGGGGCGTCTTCCAGTCCACCGGGCGGCGCTGCTCCATGGGATTCTTGGCGGCGGGAACCCGGGAAGCCGGTTTATCGCCCACCCGTGCGTTGTAGATCAGGAAAAGTCTCCCCGCACGATCCGCGTAGAGAATGTTGAAACAGGGTATCTGCTGGGCCGACAAAGCCTGCTGAAAAGCGTCCAGGTTGGTCGCCCGCGCCATCTCGACCAGTTGACGCAATCCGCCGAACTCCCCATAGCCGCCGACGCGCCAGGAGTACAGCGACGCTCCCTGTTCAAAGAGAGGACCGCGCGGACCGGACAGGGTCGGCGTGAAACGCTCTTCGAGTCCCGCGGTGGTGCGCACGTAGTATGGCTCGGCGCTGGCGTAATAACGCAGGAGGAAGGCCCGCTCCAAGGCTATCCCGGCGGTTCTGAGTTCGTTCGCCCGCGGCCTGGGAAAGGTCAGACGCTCCTCGAACACGTCGGCGAAGTCCGCTTTGTTGGGCGTCATGGCCCAGCCCAGCGCCGGGTTGTGGCCCATGACGATCACGGGCAACCCGAACAAGGTCGCTCCCGCCACGTCCATATCTCCCACGCTAAGATGGGCTTCGTACCACCGGAAGGGACCGTCATGGTATTCATGCGGGTTGATGACCAGCAGCGATTTTCCTTCGTCCGTCCGCTTAGGCGCCAGGGCCCAGGCGTTCGCCGTGGGCATGGCCGGGGGCGGCTGCCACACGCCCGGCAGGTCAAGTTTCGCGAAACTCATCACGAAGGCGTGCCACAAGGCAAGTATGTCTGGCGGCTGCACGCCCTCGGCCCAGTCGGGCGCGTCGCCCGGATGCTTCACCAGCCAGGCATTGACTCCCATGGCGAAGCCCTCGCAGAGGTCGCCGGTGACGGGGTCGGCCTTCTCCAGCGCCGCGGCCGCGAGGCGGCCATGCCCCATCTTGAGGGCGAAGACATCGGAGGCCGCATAGGCCTCGCCCAATACCGCGGCCGCCCGGCCATTCGCCACCCGGTAGGCCAACAGCATATCTTTAAGGTGATCCTGCGCCTGGGCGTAACCGAAGGCAAAGGCCATGGCCCGCACGTCCCGCGCCTCGATATGCGGCACGCCCCACCCGTCCCGGTAAATCGTGGCCCGCTGCCAAAACGAAGCCGGGGTGTCGGGTTGAGCGGTGGCCGGGCCGGGGAAAAGCAGGAGGATCAGCCCGAGGACCAGGCAAGGACGAACACGGACGGACACGGACAGGCCGCGACGGTGGGTGTCCGTCCTTGTCCATGTTGGTCCCTGTTCGTTCGTGCTTCGTGGCAAATACACCTGCCGTCCCCTCAAGGCTTCCGCCACGTCACGCCCGAAACCTCCGGCTTCGGGGTGCTTTCGTCCAACAGCCGCACCGCGGGCTCCACGGGTGTTTCGCTCTCAATGTGCAAGCCCTCCACCACAACGCCGTCGGCGTTCTGAACGATGACCGGCGCCGAGGTGGCGCGGACCCGCGGCGACTCGGGGTAGACGATACGGTTATCGCGCAACACCGCGCCGGTCAGTGCGCCGAGGTAAAACCCGCTGCCCGGCGGATCGATGATGGTGTTGTTCTCGAAAGTGAAATCATGGGCCGCCCGTTCCCGTGCCGGGGCATAACCGAGCTTTGCGCTCTGGGCCTGGATGCCCGCGCCGTGGGGACTGCCGCCGTAACCCGCCGCGTAGCCCACACCCTTCACCGTGTTGTTCCGCACCGTGATATTCCAGGGCACGGGGCCTTCCGGCCAGGTCGGCTCGTTGCTGATAACAATCCCCAGCCCCGCCACCCGGTCGATGGTGTTTCCCTCGACCAGCCCGTTACCGGCACGCAGGTAAATGCCGTGACGCCGGTGCAGACGGAAGGTGTTGTTGCGGATGGCGAAGCCCGCGCCACAGGCCGACAGGTTGTAGACGCAATCCGCGTCGGTATGGTCCTTGCCGGGGGTGACCCCCGCCACCGGCTCCGACAGGGTGAGCCGGTATGTGCCCCGTTCCTCGACCACCTTTTCCGCCGTCACCACGCCCACCATGCGGCCCGCGCGGGCGTCGTAGATCTGGATCCGGTCACCGTCCCGCATCCGCGTATGGCGGCGCACCACCAGTTCCGTGGGCGACACCACCTCCCGTATCACGTTGGGCGGGCAATAGATATTGATGCTGTCGTCGGCCATACCCTCGAAGAGACAATCCTCGATGATGGGGCCCTTGCGATTCTGCTGACAATGAACCCCGTCGGCGTCGGTGGTAAGCAGCCGGTTCGTGCCCTCGCGAAAGAGGATCTTCACGCCGCGCACGGTCACCTGTTCGTTCCCCACCAGCGCGAGGGCCAGGCCGGGCGAGGCGTGGATGGTGACATTCTCGACCAGGCTGTCGATGCAGCCCGCGAAGTGTACCACCGCGCCCCCCGAACGGGCCATGTAGACAAAGGGGTCGCCCGGTTCCATGGCGCGGAGCTTGCCCTCCTGTCCCGGCGACACGTGCATCCGCCATACGCGGCCCTCTACGTTCTCCCACGACTTCATGAAGAAGAAGTCCGGCGCGCCCGTTTTCAGCCGTCGCTCCCCGCGGTCAAAGAGCATGCCCCATCGACCATAAGGTTCGGGGCATTCGGCGAACCAGGGCTCCGCCAAAGAGGGAAAGCCGGGCTGGAGTTCATAGACGAACGTGCCCGCCTCCCGGTCCACCGAGACGATGGTGCCCTGGGTGAAAGGCGGTGGGTCGTAGTCCACCACGAAATCCTTCAACACCGCGTTCTTGCACCCGTTGAGATGGAAAACCCGGTACCGGGGATTGGTCACGATAAGTTCCGTCGCCGCGCCCTGGCCGCGCACCGTCAGGCCGTCGCATCCATTCATCGGAAAGCAGACCTTGCCCCGTCCGGCGGCACTGCTCACGCGATAGATCCCCGCGTCCAGCAGCACCACCGCGCCGGGACCGGCCCCGCGGGCCGCGGCGATGGCGGCACGGATGCCGGGCGCCGCGTCGCTGCCATCGCCGGGGATGGCGCCGTAATCCTTAACGTGGAAAACCCTGCCGACTTCCGCCGCGTGAGCGCGACCCGTCCATCCCACGACAAAAAACGCCACCAGCGCCATGCCGATTAAGCGTGTTATCAAACTGCATTCCATGAGAGATACCTCCGTTACGTGTGTCCAAGTATACCCCAATGTTGGGTAAAGGTACCGGCTGGCGCTGGTGTCCCCCAAAACCGCCATCCCCGCGAGCGCGGACTCCATGATAATGTATCCGCAGATTGCGCAGATGACGCCGATTTTCCCGTTCCCACGCAGGGCGTGGCGGGTGGGCCTTGACCCGCCAGGACGGAAACCTTGACGACGAAACCGTCTCCCTTGGAAGAACGGCCATGGTGGGCCAAGGCCCACCCTTCACGGTCGATTTAGTTACGAGCGCCTACCCATGGGTAGGAAGTTGTTTTATGGGGTTATGTCCCATTCAGGCCCGAAGGGCCGACAGTCCGTAGCCGTGGGTGAGCGCAGCGAGCCCACGGTTGCCGTGCGCAACATACCCAAGCCCCGAAGGGGTGGCAGCAATCCGGCGCCATCGCTATCCTTCTTTTGCCTGAAACGGTTTCCGGGAGACCATGTGAACGTCAGGGGGACTATCACCCCTCCGGGGCTATCGACTTTGAGAACGACCTGACCGTGGGTTCGCTGCGCTCACCCACGGTTACAGGCTGCCGCCCCTTTCGGGGCTGTGCGGAAATAGCATGCGCCTGCATGCCCGTTGGCGAAGGGAGCCATCCTTATGAAAGACATGCTTTCCGTTGGCCGGAGCATTTATCGGGGACTCGCGTATAAACCGAAGGTCTTTCGTGCGCTCCCCTTTGAAGGGGGAGTCGGGGGAATGATAACGTAACGCGGGACAGGAAGAAATGAACGAAATTGTCACAACCCGGCCCGAGCATGCGCCGCCCGAGTTCTCGGTCATCATCACGTGTTACTTCGAGGAGCCGACCATTGACGAGTTCCACGGCCGCCTTTCCGCATCCATGGAGGCCACGGGCCGCGCCTTCGAGATCGTCTTCGTGAATGATGGCAGCACGGACGGCACCTTTGAGAAGTTGAAGGCCATTTATGAGCGCGACCCGCGCGTGGGCGCCGTGGCGGATCTTTTCCGCAACACGGGGCAGGTTTGCGCCATGAGCTGCGGTATTTCCCTCGCACGGGGACGGCATTTCATTTTCATGGACAGCGATCTTCAGCTTGATCCCGAGGAACTGCCCCGGCTGATCGATGCCTTCGACGAGGGCCATGACATCGTGAGCGGTTACCGCGAAAAGCGCAAGGACAGCCTCCTGCGCACGCTGCCGTCTCGGGTGGCCAACGTCATCATGCGGCGCGTGGCGCGCCACCGGCTGCGCGATTTCGGCTGCACCTTTAAGGTTTATCGGGGGGAATTGGTGCGCGCCTTCGGCTTCGGTCCGTACAAGCCCTGGCAAACGGCCTATGTCTTCGCGCAAGCCGGGCGGGTGAAGGAGATCCCCGTGCGTCACCACCCGCGCCGCCACGGGAAATCCGGGTGGTCCCTGCTGCGCCTCAGCGCCTTTCTCATGGACCATCTCGTGGGCGTGTCCTACCGTCCCTTTCAACTCCTTTCGGCGCTGTGCTTTCTGGGCGCCTTGCTGCTGGTGGCGCGTATCGTGGCCGCCTGGGCGCTTCCCTTTTCCCTGCTTCCCGAGGTGACGCCGGGACTGATCCTGAATGCCCTGGCCTTGCATTTGCTCGTTTCCCTGGCCGTGCTTTCGGCCATCGGCGAGTATGTTATCCGCAATTTCGCCACCCTGCGGCGAGACCCCACCTATGTTATTCGCGAAGTGCTGCGGAGGAATGGCGAATGACGGACGGTCCCGTGGTGATCTACGGCACGGGCGGCATGGGCCGCGAGACGCTCGACGCGCTGGCCCGCGCCGGGGCGGAGGTAGCCGGTTTCCTCACGGATGACGCTCCGGAACATGGCGGAACCTGTTCGGGCAAAGCGGTGCTGGGCGGGCGCGACTGGCTGCGGGATCACCCCGAGGCGCGCGTGGTCTGCGCCGTGGGCGATCCCCGGGGCCGCGCCGCGCTGGCAGCGGCGTTGGAAGCGCGGGGCGCACGATTCGCCACCGCCATTCACCCCCGCGCCACCGTGTCCTCCTCGGCCCGTGTCGGCGCGGGGTGCATCATCGGTGCGGGGGCGGTCGTCAGCACGGACGTTCGCCTGGGCGCGCATGTCATTGTCAATCTCAACGCCACGATCAGCCATGACGCCACGCTCGAAGACTTCGCCACCCTGGCACCCGGGGTACACCTGGCGGGCCATGTCACCGTGGGGCGCCTGGCGGCGCTGGGCACGGGCGCGGTGGTTCTTCCCCGTACAAGCGTGGGCCGGGGCTGCGTGATCGGCGCGGGGGCGGTGGTGACCCGCGCGGTGGCGGATGACAGCGTGATGGCCGGCGTTCCCGCGCGTTTACACAGGACACTCCCGTGAGTGCGCGGTCGCGCCGGATAGGTGTCGCCTTGGCGGCCACGCTGCTCCTGACGGCCGCGGGTGTCGTCACCTACCGCACCGTGTTCTTCGGCGACTGGGCCGAACTCTCCGGCGGTTACGACGTCTACCGCGCGCAGGGGCCCTATGCCTACTACCTTGACTATTGCCTGCACGAGCAGCACGTCTTCCCCCTCTGGAATCCGTTGACCCTGTGTGGCATGCCCTATGCCGCCAACCCCGTGACGGCCGCTTTCTACCCGCCGAACCTCCTGCGTTCCCTGCTCACCTTCCACCCGACACCGTTCAAATCACAGTTGGGATGGGCCATCATGATCGGCCTGCACCTGCTTTGGGCGGGGCTTGGGATCTTCTTCCTGGCGCGACGCTACCGGCTCACTTTTTCCGCGTCCATTCTCGCCGCGTTGCTGTTCATGTTCAGCGCCATCTGGATCCGCCGGGTTGGCGAATACCATTTCATCAACATGGTGTCGTGGCTTCCCTGGTTGCTGCTCATCAACCTGCGCGCCCTGGCCGCGGGCGATTGGCGACGGCGTGTCCGCCTGGGCTGTGGCGCGGGCATCCTGCTGGGGATCGCGCTTCTGGCGGGCACCATGAATATCGCCCCCTACCTCGTTTGCACCTGCGTCGCCCATGCCGTTTTCACACGCTTCCTCTTTCCGAGGGCGGAAGCCCTGCGCAACTGTTCCCGAGCGCGCGTGCTGGGAGGCGACGTGCTCTATGGCGGTACGGCGTTGATCGTGGGGCTCCTCGTTGCCGCGGCGTTGCTCGCGCCGGGCATGGAACTGGCCGCGCACAGTGGCCGCAGCAACGATGCCAACCAGCGCCTGGCCGCGCCCCATTATGGCGGTACGCCCGAGAAGCTCTACCACGACCTCGTCCGCTTTCCCGGCACCCAATGGGCGGTCGAGGACATTCGAGGCTTCGGCGTGGCCGGGTTGTTATTGGTCCTCGCCGGGCTGGCGTACCGGCGTTGGCGGGTGTCCCTGCTCTGCGTCCTGCTTTTCCTGTTGCTTTTCGATCTCGCCATGGGGCCGCCCTGGCCCCTGTCGCGTATCTTCTATGGTCTGGCACCCTTCCAGATGATCGGATCGAACCGGGCTTTCGACTTCGCGCTCCTTCCCCTGGCACTGCTCGCGGCCGCGGGACTCGACGCGCTCGGCGACCGAACCCGGTCCCGATGGGGCCGCGTGTTGCTGAGCGTGACACTGGCGGGGGCGGGCTTTGTTTTCCTGCGGACCCTGCTCGGACTTATCGGCCCGGACACGTTCCTGGCTCCCGGTCTCGCGGTGGTCGTGCTGCCGGCCATTGCGGCCGGCATCATGGTGCTGACCCCGTGGACGCCGGGCCGCCTGTCGTGGGCCATCCTCCTCGTTGTCCTGGTCTTCGCGGAAACCGCGGTGTGGAACGGGAAGTACGTTCCCCGTATCACCACGCGAAAAAACTTCACCACCTGGGCGGGGGTGTTCCCCGGCGGCGATCCCTTCTGGCCGGACAATCGGCGCGGTGTGGATCACGTGCAGAACCGCCACCTCTACGCGCTGCGCCCCGCCATGCACGGCTACGACCCCGTCCACTTACGCGCGGTGCGGCGCGTGCTGGCGGGAGACGCGCGGGGCCGGCGCTACCAGCGAAGCGTGAAGGATAACGAGATCACCCAGGAGAACCACCGGGGCAACCTCTTCCTCAAACGCGCCTTCTGGTTGGCGAGGCAATACGTGGACGGACCGCTGCGCGGAAAGGACACCCTCTTTCCCGCCGCCACCACGGTCTTCCTGCAAAACCCGGGCAAACTCGCCGTGCCGCGGGTGGCGGCGTCCGAGGTGCCTCCCGTGGCGCTTTCAAACCAAGCGCGGCGCATGGATTATCTTTCGGAAGAAGCCCTGGCCGGGCTGCGACAGCGGGTTCGGCCGGGAACGACAAAACGGGTTCTGAACCTGCCGATCATCAATCTGCCGCCGCAATATACGGTACTGTGCCTGACCTTCCAAAACACGGGCCGCCTGACTTGCGAGAGCGTCTTCCGCGACCCGGACACCGGGCAATGGCAACGGGGAAAACGGGCACGCATCGCGCCGCGGCGGCGCGGGCCGATCACGCTGCAACTGCCGCTTCCGGACTTTGTGCGGCTCCGGCCGACGATTACCTTCGCCTTGGGCGATCCCGGGGCGAAACTGGATCTGAAGGAGGTGTTCCTCCTGGCCGATGACGCCGATGAGGATCGGCACATTCGTGTACTGTCGCGGACCGCCAACGAGGTCTCGTTATTGCTCGAAGACCTGCCGGGCTACCGTATTCTGAGCTTTTTCGATGCCGCCTATCCCGGCTGGCAGGCTTTCATCGACGGGAAACCCGTCCCCATTCTTCTTGCCAACGACGCCTTCAAGGCAGTGGAGATCCCCCCGGGCACGCACTATGCCCGCTTTGTGTACCGGCCCGTGCGGGTTTATGCCGGGGTGGCCGTCACGTTGTCGTCCTGTATCCTGGCGCTTTTCGCCATGGTTGGATTGCGTCCGTCCGGTTCCACCCATTGAAGCGATTTACGGGGCTTTATGATTAATCCGCTGGAATATATCACGTGAATCTGCTAAAATAAGTCATAATTTCAAGGAAAACCGTGCGGGACAACACCGATCATGGAAACGAAACAATCTTTCAGCACCTCTGAGGTAGCGCGATATTGCCATGTTACCGCGGATACTATCCGCAAGTGGGCGGAGGCGGGCCGCATTCAAGTCTTCAAGACGCCGGGGGGACACCGGCGTATCCGCAGGGAGGACCTGATACGTTTCCTGCGCGATAACAACATTCCCGTTCACGAGGACCTGGACAACTCGGGCGTTAAGATCCTGGTGGTGGATGACGAAAAGGCCGTGATCTCCGTTATACGCCGTTTCCTGGAGCGGTCGAGAACGCCTTTCCAGATCGAGGTGGCCATGGACGGCTACGACGCAGGCCACCAGGTGGCCACGTTTCGGCCGAACGTCATTTTTCTTGACCTGCGTCTGCCCGGTCTGGATGGCTTCGAGGTATGCCGCCGCATCAAAGCGGATCCGAATGCCACCTCCGCGAAGATTATCGCCATGACCGGTTATTACGAGGGGGACGTGGCCCAGAGAATCATTGAACTGGGCGCGGAGATGCTCTTACAGAAACCTTTCACACCCGACGACCTGCGCCGCGCCCTGGCGAAAGTGGGCGTTGAAGTAAACTGACCTTCTTCCGCCGCCCCGACCCGGCGAAGTGAAACCGGGAGACCGCCTTTGCGAGGGACGTGGGTCGCCCCGTTCAGCGCTGTTCCTGGATGCTGCGGAGAAGCTCGGCGAGGTCGCCATATCGCTCCAGGTAATCCTCCCGCGAGCGGCGAATGACCTCAAGGGCTTCCTCGTGTCCGTAGACATGGGTGATCTCGCACACGGTACGCTCTGAATCGGGGGCCTGCTTGTAGGTGAGAAAGTAGTGTCGAAGGCGCTCAATCACCATGGATGGACACTGCGATATGTCCTGCCAGTAACCGTAGGAAGGGTCGCCGTCAAGAATCGCGATAATCTTGTCGTCCGCCTCGTTGCCGTCGAGCATGCGCAAACCGCCGACAGGCCGGGCGCGCATGAAAATGTTGGCGTGGGTGATGTGTTTCTCCGTGAGCACGCAGATATCCAGGGGATCACCGTCCCCCTGGATGCCGTCGCGACCGGTTTTGCGCCGGCAGTACTCCGCCACACGTTCCCCGCAGTAAGTCTGCGGTACCATGCCGTAGAGTTCCGGACAGACACTTGAAAAGCGTTGGGGACGGTCGACCCGAAGCAGGCCGGTTTGTTTGTCCAACTCATACTTCACCGTGTCGGTGGGCAACATCTCGATGTAGACCTGGATCACCTCCGGCGCCAGATCGCCAATTTGAATGCCGTGCCACGGGTGTGCGCGAAAAAGATCCCCCAGAAGGGCCCAGGTGGGTTCGTTTTTGAAACTCGTCATGCAATGCCTTTCCAGGAGATTACGTATAATCGTGTTTGAAAAGTCCGTGCGTCGCAATAATGGTCCATTAAACCCCCGCGCTTACACAAGGGATGACCAATGCGGGCCGCGCTCCGGTTGTTATCTCGAACGTACCCGGGTGAGATTGGGTTCTATGCTCCACGTGGCACGAGTAAGGTAAACAGGGGCGGTGAACAGCGGGCTGTGTACAGACAAACACCGCTTCGGTAAGTCAACCCTATTTGAGGGACGGAAATCAACCCCGCGCGCGTCGGGGTGCAGGCTCGGGCCCGTGTATGGTTGACCATTTGCACCAAACTTTGCCGGTAAGAGACAATACCCTATATTCAGCCGCTCCGCGGGGTGCATGAAGAGCGGACAACCCGGAAGTTTGCTTCACGGGAAGAACCATGAAAAGGATCGTTATGGGCCTGAAAGAAATGCATCTCATCGCCTGTTTCCTGGCCGCGCTCCTGGCCACCGCCACCGCCGTCGGGGTGACGGTGGACCGGGTGGAGGAGGTCGCACCGGTTTGGGCCGGACACCCCGTGGGCTTCGCCCTCCTTACCCATGCGCCGTATCAGTACGTGGCTTTCTACGATGCCAACCGGAACCTGACCGTGGGCTCCCGGGAACTGGACGGAGGCGGGAAATGGACTTTCAAGGTCTTGCCGGAGCGGGTTGGGTGGGACAGCCACAATACCATCACCATGACCCTCGATGACGATGACTGTCTTCACTTGTCCGGCAACATGCACGTGGTGCCCCTGGTCTATTTCCGCACGACCCGTCCCCACGACATTACGAGCTTCGAGCGCATCGAACACATGGTCGGCACGGAGGAAGGGCGTGCCACGTACCCCCGTTTCTTTCGCGGGCCTGCCAACGAATTGATCTTCACCTATCGGGACGGCAGCAGCGGGGCGGGAAACCAGATATACAATATCTACGACCACGCCACGCGAACCTGGTCGCGTTTGCTCGATCAGCCCCTGGTGGATGGCGAAGGGAAGCGAAACGCCTACCTCACCGGGCCACAACGGGGGCCGGACGGCTATTACCACCTCTGTTGGGTCTGGCGGGACACGAGCAAGTGCGAAAGCAACCACGACCTCAGTTACGCCCGGAGCAAGGACCTCCGTCACTGGGAAAACAGCCGGGGCGAAGCACTGGCGCTGCCCATCACCTTTGCCACTTGCGAGGTGATCGATCCGGTACCGCCGGGCGGCGGCATTATCAACGGTAATACACGCATCGGCTTCGACGGGGAGAAGCGGGTCGTACTCACCTATCACAAGTATGACAATGAGGGCAATACGCAGGTCTACAACGCCCGCCTGGAGTCCGACGGCTGGCATATTTACCAAAGCAGCAACTTCGACTACCGTTGGGATTTCAGCGGCGGCGGCACCATAAAATTCGAGTTGCGCGTGTTTGCCCTTAAGGTGGAAGCCGACGGATCGCTTACGCAGATCACACGGCACGACAAGCTCGGCACCCAGCGGTGGCGCCTCGACCCCAAGAACCTGGCGCCTGTTGAACGCCTGCCTCTGCCACCTCCCGGTATCCCCCCCGAACTGGGAAAAGTTGAATCGTCTTTTCCCGGTATGCAAGTCAATTACACGGGCGATTTGGGCCGTACCAACCTTCCCGGCACCCGCTATATCCTCCGCTGGGAAACCCTCGGCCCCCACCGCGACCGCCCGAGGGAAAAACCCTGGCCGTCGCCCACGCCGCTCAGACTCTACCACCTGAAGTAATCTTCCTGCCCCATCGCTTCCCCGGGGGCGGTCCGGTAAGCGCTTGAGCGCCTTGGGGGAGGAGCTTTCGTGATGATGGTGGCAGTTGCTTTGCGCCTCCACGTCCCGCCGTCATTCCGGCAAGAGCGGGGAGCCATGAGCCGGGGACGATAGGCATTGCCCCGGTTCGTGCGCCTTCAGCGCGCCGTGCCGGCCTGCTTTTGCATCCGTGCCCAGGTATCGCGGAGGGTTACCGTGCGGTTAAAGACCGGGCGATCCGCCGTGCCATCGGGGTCGGCGCAAAAATAGCCGAGGCGCTCGAACTGGACGCGGTCGCCGGGTTCACGCTTGGCCAGGTCCGGCTCGATCTTGCAGTCCCCGAGTACCGTCATGGAATCGGGATTGAGGTTGACCGTGAAATCCTCCCCTTCGCCCACGTCCAGGGGGTTTTCCTTCGTGAACAGGTGTTCGTAAAGCCGGACTTCCGCGTTCACCGCGTGGGGCGCGGAAACCCAGTGCATGGTGGACTTCACCTTGCGGCCATCGGGCGCGTTGCCGCCCCGTGTCTCGGGATCGTAGGTGCATCGCACCTCGACCACGTTGCCCGATTCATCCTTCACCACGCTGGTGCAGGTGACGAGGTAGGCATAGCGCAGACGGACCTCGCGCCCCGGCGAGAGGCGGAAAAACTTCTTGGGCGGATCTTCCATGAAGTCGTCCCGCTCGATGTACAACTCCCGCGAGAAGGGCACCTTGCGCGTGCCGGCGGCGGGGTCCTCGGGGTTGTTTACAGCATCAAATTCTTCCACCTGCTCCCCCGGATAATTCTCGATGACCACTTTCAGGGGCTTGAGTACCGCCATGAAGCGGGGCGCCCGCTTGTTCAAATCTTCCCGCAGGCAACTTTCAAGCTGCTCTACCTGGTTGAGACTGGCGGCTTTCGCCACGCCGATGCGGCGGCAGAAGTCGCGGATGGCCTCGGGTGTATAGCCCCGCCGGCGCAGCCCCTTGAGGGTGGGCATGCGGGGGTCGTCCCAGCCCGACACCAGCCCCCGTTCCACGAGTTGCGTCAGCCAGCGTTTACTCAGCACGGTATGGGTCAGGTTAAGACGCGCAAACTCGATCTGCCGGGGATGGTGGATTCCGAGGTTCTCGCAGTACCAGTCATAGAGAGGCCGGTGAATCTCGAAACCCAGGTCGCACAGCGAAAAGGTGATCCCCTCGATGGAATCGGACTGACCGTGAATGAAGTCGTAGGTGGGGTAGATGCACCAGTCATCGCCCAAACGGTAATGATGCTGCCGCACGATGCGGTACATTACCGGATCGCGCAGGAGCATGTTGGGCGAGGTCATGTCAATCTTCGCGCGAAGACACCGTGCGCCGTCGGGGAACTCGCCCGCCCGCATGCGTGCGAAAAGGTCGAGGTTTTCTTCCACGCTTCGCTCGGCATAAGGGCTTCGTTTTCCCGGTTCCCTGATGGTGCCGCGGTACTCCCGGGCAAACGCCTCCTGCGTCAGGTCGCAGACATAGGCCTTTCCGGCCTGGATGAGGCTCCGGGCCATCTCATAGAGCCGTTCGAAGTAATCCGAGGCGAAATACTCATGCTCCCCCCAGTCAAAGCCCAGCCAGCGGATATCCTCCTTGATGGCCTCGACAAACTCCCAGTTCTCCTTCTCGGGGTTCGAGTCGTCGAAGCGGAGATGATAGCGCCCGCCGAAGTCCTCCGCGATGCCGTAGCTGATACAGACGGCCTTGGCGTGGCCGATGTGCAGGTAGCCGTTGGGTTCCGGGGGAAAGCGCGTGACCACCTCGTCGAAGCGCCCCGACGCCAAGTCCTCCCTGATGGCCGCGCGGATAAAATCGGTGCCGGGATTCGCTTCACTCGTGGACATGATGCAACTTTCTCCGGTTTAATTCAATCGTGGGAAAACGGGTGATTACCACCGGATTATCGGCCATTGTCCCCCGAACGTTCAAGCTGGCGGCGCTGCGCCCGGGCGGGCCGCGCGGATGTGCGTTCCGGTTGTTTCGGCTTCCGGGAACCCGGTATTCTCAAGGGGCGACATGGAGCCGGAGGTGTAACGGAGACGCACAAGCCCCCGATTCATGTACTGGGACCGAAGGTGGTTCCATGGATGGCGCATGGGGAGATCCCCGGTTTCGCAAGGGCCTCCCCTTCACCCCTGCCCGAGGGCCTGACTCACAAGGTGGAAAACGGCCATGCGTACACGAAACATTGCGGGAATCATTCCGGCCCGATACGGCTCTTCCCGTTTTCCGGGGAAGCCCCTGGCGTTGTTGCTCGGGAAGCCCATGATTCAACAAGTGTATGAACGCTGCGCGGCTTCCCCATGGCTGGACAGCCTCCACGTGGCCACGGACGACCCGCGCATCCGCGACGTGGTGGAAGGTTTCGGCGGGAAGGTGTGCATGACCCGCGCCGACCACGCCAGCGGTACCGACCGGATAGCGGAGGCCGCGCACGCCCTGGACGGCGATATCATCGTCAACATCCAGGGCGACCAGCCCTTTTTCGACCCGATCATGATCGAGGAAGGGGTGCGACCGCTGTTGGAGGATACCGCGGTTGAATTGTCCACCCTCATGTATCCGATTGCGCGGAAGGCGGACTTGCAGGATCCCGGCGTGGTCAAGGTGGTGGTGAACCTGGCGGGCGACGCCCTGTATTTTTCCCGCTCGCTTATTCCCTATCCGCACAAAGAGGTTCCCCATGGAGTGTATGAGCATGTGGGGCTTTACGTGTATCGCCGGGAAACGCTGCTGAAGTTGGCCGCCCTGCCCGCGACGGTGCTGGAGCGGGTCGAGTCGTTGGAACAGTTGCGCTGGCTGGAGCACGGCCTGCGCATTCGCGTGGTGGAAACCGCCTGCGCGGACCAGGCTTTCCACGGGTTCAGCATTGACACGCCGGAAGATTTGGCGCGGGGAGAAGCCATGCTCCGGGAACGGCATTCAGGATAGAGGTGGATCATGGATAAGGCATGGCTGCGAGACCTGTATGATCAGTTGGACGACACCCCCAGGGAGCGCCTGGACGAAGCGGTAAACCGCGTTGTCGGCGCGAAAGAAAAGGGCGGGAAGGTCGTGGTGGTGACCGGCAGCGGCCCGAACATCCACGAGGGCGTGACCACGCTCATCGCCGAGCTGATGCGCGTGGGCGTGGTCGATGGTGTATCCACGAGTTCGGCGGTGGTGGCCCATGAAATGGGCGGCACGCTGGACAAGGTGAAGCGGTGCAACGGTGTTGAATTGGGGCTGGAGGCCTCCCTGCTGCCACGGGGCGGCGACTTTGAGCTGACCCTCATGACGCCGGAAATCGCGGAAGAGATCGCCCGTGGCATGGATGTGGATGCGGCCCTGATCAGTAAACTCGAAGCGGCTGACGGGAAGACCATCATCAAGGCCGCGGGAAATCTCGGCTACCCCATGGGCCTCTGGATCGAGCGTCTGTCCGGCGAGATCGCGGCCCTGGCCCGTGATCACGGCCGCTCCTTCGAGGAAATCGCCGGCCTGGGCGCGGACGAACGCACCATGATCGGCATGGGCGCGAAACGGAACCTGCCCGTGCTGGTGACCATACCGCAACTGATCGGCGGCGGCGCGACGGGCCTCGCCATCGGGGACAGCATGAGCATTACGGAACGCGCCGGGCGCCTGGCCCGGATGCTGGCGTCGGCGGACGTGATCATTGAATCGGCCGTGGCGCTGACCCAGGAGATCCACGACGGCCCCTGCGAACGCTACACCGGTCACGGCCTGTGGTCCGCCTGGGACGGCGGCTACAGTTACTCCCTGGAAGGCAAGAGCCTCATCCGCATCGATTTGGATCCCGCGCTGGAAAAGGTCTATCAAGCCGAGCAGGGCGACCATGCCGTGCAGCAGGCCATCGCCGACGGCCTTCCGAAGACCAAGATGTTTAAGGTACCTTTCCGCATGGAGATGTCCGGTTTCGCCCGTCACGAGGGGAGCGTCCCCATTATCGGCGATATCGGCGTCATCTGGCCCCTCATGGCCGTCCGTATCGCGGAACAGCTCCACCTGGAATTGACCTTCATGTCCTACCCCCAGCAGAGTGAAGCGGGAAAAGCCATGCGCGAAGCCATCGTCCGCGACATCCGGTCCATCCGCCGCGAGCGTATGCTGAAGGCGTTGGGGTAGGCCGGGAAGCAGAAACGCCGCGCCGCCACGGTTCCCCAGTCCCGTATCTTGTCCCCCCCCTCACCTCTCTTGCGCCCCCCTCCTGGAGAGGCATTTGCGAAATTGAGGATTTTTTTAAGTGCCATCCTGTATGTTGCGGCTAAGAGAGCCGCAACATACAGGATTATGTGGCGGTCTCGCTAATCAGCTTTTTGCAAATGGCACCTGGAGAGGCATGGGGTGGACCGGATAGATTGAGGTGAAGTAGTATGTGCGAAAGGGAGAACGAAGCCGTGAATGCGAATGTGCAACTGGATCGGGAGGCACTGGCGGCGTTTTGCCGCAAGTGGAGGATACGGGAGTTGTCGATCTTCGGGTCGGCGTTGCGCGATGACTTTGGGCCGGACAGCGACCTGGATTTTCTGGTGAGCTTTGAGCCGGGAACTTCCCTTGACATGGCTGACTTGCTGGAGATGAAAGACGAACTCAAGGCATCCTACGGACGCTCGATTGATCTTGTCGAAAAGGAAGCCTTGAGAAATCCATGGCGGAAGCGTGAGATCCTGAGGACGCGCGAGGTGATTTATGCCGCCTGACGACAGAGACAAAGCCTATCTGTGGGATATGGCAGATGCCGTGGGGGCGGTCCTCGGTTTCATCGAGGGGCGGCATTTCAACGACCTTCTCTCCGACCGGATGTTCCGAAGCGCCGTGGAACGCAATCTCGAGATTGTCGGCGAGGCGGCGCGGCGAGTTTCCAGTGAAACACGCGATGCACTTACCGACATACCGTGGAAATCCATCATCGGTTTGCGGAACGTACTGGCCCATGAATACGATCAAGTACGCCATGAGGTTCTCTGGAGGATTTGCAGGAACGAACTGCCTTTGCTGATTCGGCAACTCGAGGCGATAGGCGCCGATAGGCCTCCGCCGGAAGAGGATCCGTAGGTGTTCGATCAATCTGCGGGGCATGAACAGGGCTTTGCCGACTGGCGGCGGAATGCCCTCTCTGCCACGACCTGCATGGGACCACACATCGGCCAAGGAGTACCAAGTCATGCGCGTTGTTCTACCCTGGGTTCTCTTATTCGCCACGGTTGCCGGCGCGGAGGAGGCCCTTTACGAAAGCCGTCTTGTCTTTGAACCCACGGACCAGACGCCGGGGCATGTTCATGCGTCCTGCGTCGTGGAATGCCCGAACGGCGATCTCCTGGCGGCGTGGTATGAAAACGGCACGCCCCTGTCGCCGCCCTATTTCTCCGCCCAGGGCGACAAGAGCGACGATGTCCGTATCGGGGGCGCGCGCCTGCCCAAGGGCGCGGACCGGTGGAATGCTCCTTTCGTCATGGCCGATACCTTTGGCGTTTCGGACAACAACCCGTGCCTGGCCATCGACGGGGCGGGGCGGCTCTGGCTGGTTTACGCGACCTTGCTGGGGGTTCCGGAAAACACCTGGGGCAGTGCCCTGGTTCAATACCGGATTGCGTCGGACTACCAGCGGCCCGGCCGGCCCGCGTGGTTCGCGGCGCGGGTGCTGGTTCCCCATCCCACGGGATTCGAGACCGCCTTGCGGAACGCCCTGCCCAAACGGGTGCGGGAGAAAGAGTCCACCGATGCGTGGTTGGGCAAGCGCCTGAAGGATCCCCTCCAGGTCCGCCTGGGCTGGATGCCCCGGGCACACCCGCTCCGCCGCTCCGACGGGGCCATGCTGCTCCCCCTTGGCAACGAGAACTTCGGTGTGGTCTCCATGGCGATCACGAAGGACGGCGGGGGAACGTGGACCATCTCCGATGCGGTGCCCCTGGCGGGCCTGGAGCAGCCCACCGTGACGGAAGCCCCCGATGGCACCCTGTTGGCCTTCTTCCGCAGCGCCGACGATGAAGTGCATATCCGGCGCAGTGTGTCCACCGATGGCGGCATGACGTGGTCGCTTCCCACGTTGACGGACCGGGTTCATCCTTTCTCGGGGCTTGAGATCCTCTACCTGAAGAACGGCCATCTGTTGCTCATTTACAACGACCAGGAAGACTCGCCCCGCGACCGCCTGGCCGTTTCCATCTCCGCCGACGATGGCAAGACCTGGAAATGGACCCGCCACCTGGAGAACACCCCCGGCGGCCGCTTCGACTATCCCTCCGTCATCCAGGCGAAAGACGGCTCACTCCACGCCACCTACTCGTACAACCTCAAGACCGTCAAGCATGTTCATTTCAATGAGGCCTGGGTCCAGGCGGGGGATTAGTACTCCTTCGGCCGTCCCTTCGTGAGCGGTAGTTTTTCATCTCACCGGGATGCATATTCCCCGGGGCGCATGGTATCCTGCCGTCCCGTGGAAACCTTAACGTACCAGGAGCATTCATGAGTACCGTACGCTGCCGTATCGCCCCGTCGCCCTCCGGTTTTCTCCACTTGGGCACGGCGAAAATGGCCCTGTTCAACCATCTTTTCGCCCGCAAAATGGGCGGGACCTTCATCCTCCGCCTCGAAGACACCGACGCCGCCCGCACGGAGGAAGAATTCGTGTCGGCCATGTGCGAGGGCTTCAAGTGGCTGGGAATTGACTGGGACGAAGGCCCCGCCTTTGGGGATGAACCGGAGAAGGGCGATTATGGCCCCTATCGCCAGTCCCAGCGGCGTGACCTTCATGTCCGCGAGGGGCTTCGCCTGGTGGAAGAGGGCAAGGCTTACAAGTGCTTTCTCACCAGGGAAGAGATCGCGGCCGAACGCGAAGCGGCCCGCCGGGAAAACAGGTCTTTTCACAGCAAGTGGCGCGATGCCTCCCCGGACGAAGTGGCGGCCATGGGCGACGCTCCCCACGTGGTGCGTTTTCGCGTGCCCGAAGGGGCGACCGTCATCGAGGACCTGGTGCAGGGCACGGTGCGCACCGAGAACCGCGAGATCGACGACTTTGTCATCCTCAAGCCCAACGGCGACCCCATTTTCCACCTGGCCGTGGTGGTGGACGACGGGATGATGAAGATCACCCACGTCATCCGGGGCGACGACCACCTCACCAACGCCTTCCGCCACGTCATGCTCTTCAACGCGCTGGGTTACGATCTGCCCCGCTTCGCGCACCTGCCCATGGTGCTCGACGAGGCGGGCAAAAAATACAGCAAGCGCATGCGCGGCGCCAACGTGCTCGACTGGCGCGACGACGGTTACCTGCCGCAGGCCCTCATCAATTACGTGGCCCTTCTTGGCTGGACCCCGGAGGAGGAGAACCGCGAATTGTTCACGCCGGAGGAGTTGCAGGCCCATTTCACCCCCGATCGTTGGGGCAAGTCGGCGGCCCGCTTCGACCTCAAGAAGTTCAACTGGCTCAACGGCCAGCACATCCGCATGCTGTCCGTGGAGGAACTACTCGACCTGGTCACGCCCATCCTGGAGAAGGCCGGTTTCGACCTCGGCGGCCGTTCCCGGCCATGGCTTCTCCAACTCGCCGCCATGTGCCGGGAAAAACTGCACACCCTCAACGACATCGTCGCCCAAACCGATTTCTTCTTCCAGGATATCACCGAATACGAAGAGAAGCCCGTGAAGAAGCACTGGCGGAAAGACGATGCCGCGGAACGCATGGCGCGGCTCATGGCGGCCATGGAAAGCGTGAACGACTGGACCCACGACGGCATTAAGGCGGCTTACGCGAAGCTGGCGGAAGAGACTGGCGAAGGCCTCGGCAAGCTGGTTCACCCCACCCGCCTGGCCCTCACCGGGAAGTCCGTCGGCCCCGGACTGTTCGAATTGGCCGAACTCTTGGGCAAGGAAGAATGCCTCAAGCGCATGCGCGCGGGGCTGGAATACGTCAAGAGTTTGTAATACGAAAATGTGGACCGGCAGAATTCGGTGCAGACCTTTCCCTCTTCTGTTGAGGGCGGGAAGCACCAGGGGAAAAAGAGCATGAGCAAGGTAATCATCGGTGTTGATCTCGGCGGGACGAACGTGAAGACCGCCATCGTGACACCGGACAAAGAGGTATTGTCGAAGGATTCCCGGCCCACCCATGCGGGTGAAGGGCCGGTGGCGGTCTTCGAGGCCATGGAGGCCAGTGCGCGTGACGCCATGCAGGCGGTCGATGTGACGCCCGAGGACGTGCTGGCGGCCGGGTTCGGCGCGCCCGGGCCCATGAACTGGCGCACCGGCGTGGTCTACAGCCCGCCGAACCTGCCGGGCTGGAAAGACGTGCCCCTCGCCGACGAAATGGCGAAGCGCCTGGGCGTGCCCTGCTACGTGGACAACGATGCGAACGTGGCCTGTTACGGCGAGTACTGGCTCGGCGCGGGGCAGGGCACGGAGAGCATGGTCGTGTTGACCCTCGGGACGGGCGTGGGGGGGGGCATCGTGGTGTTCGGCCGCTTGCTTCGCGGCATCGACGGCACGGCGGCGGAATTGGGCCACCTCAAGGTGCAGCGCGATGGCCGCGCGTGCGGCTGTGGCAACCGGGGTTGCCTGGAGGCCTATGCCTCCGTCACCGGCATGGTGAAGACGGCCGTCGAGAACCTGGCCAAATACCCGGACTCGAAGCTCAATCTCCTGTGCGATGGCCGGCCGGACACCATCACGGGGAAGATGATCTCCGACGCCGCCGGGGAAGGTGATGCTTTCGCCCGGTGGGTCTTTCAGGAAACCGCCACCTGGCTCGGCATCGGCATCGGCAGCCTGATCAACATGCAGAACCCCGAGAAGGTAGTGCTGTGCGGCGGCATGATCGCCGCGGGCGACCTGCTGTTCAAGCCTGTCCGCGAGGCGGTCCGGGCCAACTGTTTCGAGGTGCCCGGCAATCGGTGCGAGATCGTGCCCGCCGGGCTGGGCGGTGACGCGGGGGTGATCGGCTCCGCCGGTTGTGCCCTCGACCGCTACCAGCGGGAGAACGCGGGCTGATGCCCGGGGTCTTGGCGTGAACATTGTAGACTTAGAGGGTGTTTGCAAAGGCCCTATGCCTTTGGGTGGGGCAACCTTTTGCTCATGAGGTTTATCATGGCGATGAGCACCATGGCTTCGCTGTTCTCGGTCAATTGCTCATAGTCCTTTGAGAGCCTTCGGTATCTGCCG